>CAZWMK010000025.1:0-23458 GCA_964635065.1 uncultured Sphingomonadaceae bacterium
GAAACCATCAACGCACGCAGCTTCTCGAACGTCATGCACTTCGAAGCCTTCGGCCCGCACATGCGCGTTGCCTATCCGCAGCGCTCGCTGGCGGAAAAGATGGGCAGCACGCCGAAAGACGAATGGTATGCGATGGAGAACAACGGCTACGACTTCGTCCGCACGCTGTTCCCGAACGTGTCGATATTCGTCGCCCCCGAATTCACCCAGATCGCACAGCTGATTCCGGGACCGAATCCGAACGAAAACCGAACGATTCTCTACTACATCCGTTCGACTCCGCCGAAGGACGACGCCGACAAGGAAACGCTGATCCAGACTGTCGACTGGATGCGCAATGTCGTCGACGAAGAAGACTACAAGGTCGGCCTCAAGGTCCAGAAGGGCCTCGACTCTGGCGCCTTGAAGGAAGTGGTGCTGGGCCGCAACGAACGTGGCAACCAGTATTTCCACAAATGGATCCAATATTACCTCGACGGCAATCTCAACGCGCCGAAGCCGACGCTCTGAGACAGCGGAAAATACCAGGGGGGCCGGAAGCAATTCCGGCCCCTCTTTACGACTGCAGATAAAAAATATAACAGCCAGTTTTATACGGCCGTCCAACGAAAGAGTGGCAGCCGCAACCCATGTGATTCTCGTGGAGGAGATCAACCATGAACAGGCCTGTTGCCATTCCCATGTCGGTCACGCCCGGCGATGACGCGGGGCTGAAACCGGGCGAAGCCCGCTGCCCGACTGCGCCGATGATTCAGGAAATCATCAAGACCGACGCGATCCAGCCCCCGCCCGTGCTGACGCACGAGAATTTCGTCTACCTCGGCGACGAGGACATCCCCTTCGAGCGCTACACCTCGCCCGATTTCTTCAAGCGCGAGCTGGAAAAAGTCTGGCTGAAGAGCTGGCAGTGGGCCTGCCGCGAAGAGCATATCCCCGAGGTCGGCGACAATTACGTCTATGAGGTCGGCCCCTATTCGGTGATCGTGGTGCGCGCCGAAAGCGGCATCAAGGCCTATATCAACAGCTGCCTGCATCGCGGCACCAAGTTCCGCAATACGCAGGGCGATGGTCATGCATCGCAGCTGCGCTGCCCCTATCACGGCTGGACGTGGAACCTTGAAGGCGAATTGAAAGCCGTGCCCTGCGCATGGGATTTCCCGCACGTGAAGCCCGATGAATTCAAGCTTCCCGAAGTCAAGGTCGGCCTGTGGGGCGGCTTTGTTTTCATCAATATGGACGAAGACGAAAACGCGCCATCGCTCGAAGAATTCCTGGCGCCCCTGCCCGAACATTTCGCCACATGGGACATGGACAAGCGTTTCGTCGAACTGCACATGGCAAAGGAACTGCCGTGCAACTGGAAGACGGCGCAGGAAGCCTTCATGGAGGCCTATCATGTGCTGGAAACCCACCCGCAGCTGATGACGGGACAGGGCGACGTCCAGACGCAGTATGACAGCTATGGCGACCACATTTCGCGCTTCTATTCGCCGGGCGGCACCAACAGCGCGCATCTGGAAAACCCGCTGACCGATCAGGAACTCCTCGACGTCATGCTGGTCGGCGACCGTTCCGTGCTCGATCCCGATGCGCTGAAGCTGGGCGAAGGCGAAACCGCGCGCATCGTCATGGCGCGCTTCCTGCGCAAGGCACTAGGCGAGAAATACGGCGTCGACCTCTCGCGCTTCTCGGACAGCGAGATGATCGACACGATCGAATATCACGTCTTCCCGAACATGGTGCTGTTCCCCGGCCTGTCACTGCCGATGGTCTATCGCTTCCGTCCGATCGGCGAGAATCCCGACCGCACGCTGTTCGAAATCCTGTTCCTGCGGCCGGTGCCGGAAAACGGCCCGCGCCCGTCACCTGCCGAGTGCTTCTACGTCAAGGAAGAGGAAAGCTACACCATCGTCCCGGGCATGGATTATGCCATGGGCGAGGTTTACGATCAGGATACCAACAATCTGCGCGCCCAGCAGGCCGGCTTCAAGGCATCGCGCAAAAAGAAGCAGACGCTGGCGAGCTATCAGGAATCGCGCATCCGTCACTTCAACCGCACCATCGACAAATATATGGCGCGCTGAACGGCGTTCCGATCAGAAAAGGAAACGGGCCGGTGACAACACCGGCCCGTTTTTCATGACTTCATCGGGTAAACGGCAATCAGGCCGGATCCATGTCGACACGCAGACGCGTGATCTTCATGGCGCAGATTTTCCACTCACCCGTTTCAATCCGACGATAGCTTTCATGGTAATGGCCATAGCCGTGCAGCTTGGCGACAGGCCCGGAGGAAAACCAGATATGATCCTCCATCGCCCAGATGCCGGTCGCGGTCGTCGGCGAGGTGATGGTAATTTCCGGGCAGTGTCCGTGATGAACGCTGCGCAGATTGCTGTTGATCCCGGTCACGAAGGCGGCAAAGGCCTTGCCGCCGATGATCTTTTCAGCACCCTGCTCGAAATTTTCGATCGCTGTCTGACCGCCGTCATCGCTGTTCACCGACCCTTGCACGTCGATCACGGCATCGTCGGTGAACAGGGCACCAAGATCGTCCATCGCCTTGTCATCGAGATGACGGAAATAGCGCGCCTTCAGTTTCTTGATTTCTTCAATCGCCAGCAAAGTCTCGACAGACATCGTTTTCCTCTCCCCTTGGGCATAGTGCTCATGCAATGTAGAGGCTGATTCACAGCCTGCCACTGCAAGGTGCGACAGGCAGAACAAAAACGCACCAATGAACTTTGGGAGGTTTACATGGCAGGCACGATTCAGGACGTTGCAGTCAAGACCATTCGCGGCGCGGATGCCACACTCGGCGATCATGCCGGCAAGGTCCGCCTTGTTGTCAACGTCGCATCGCAATGCGGTCTGACGCCGCAATATGCGGCGCTTGAAGCGCTGTACCAGAAATACCGCGATCAGGGCTTTGTCGTCCTTGGCTTCCCCGCCAATGACTTCGGCGCACAGGAACCCGGCTCCGAACCCGAAATCGAACAGTTCTGCACCGCCAACTATGGCGTCAGCTTCCCGATGTTCGGCAAGATCGCCGTGACTGGCGACGACCGCCACCCGCTCTACAATGCGCTCGTCGCAGCCCAGCCGAAGGCACAGGTGCTGCCCGGCACCGATTTCAAGGGCAAACTCGCCGGCTATGGCTTCCACCAGAAGGCCGACAGCGACGTCTTGTGGAACTTCGAAAAGTTCCTGATCGACAAAAAAGGCAATGTCGTCGCGCGCTTCAACCCGGACATTGCGCCCGACGATCCCGTGATCACCAGCGCCATCGAAGCCGAACTGGCGCGCTGAGGCACGCTTATGTCGATCTGCATGCCCGAACCCGACGCCGGGACGCTCGCGCGCCGCAACGAAATCGTCGCGGCGCTTCGGGCCATTGTGCCGGGCGAGGGCGTGATCGACGATGAGAATGCCATGCGCCCCTATGAGTGCGACGGGCTGACCGCCTATCGCCAAATGCCGATGGTCGTCGTTCTGCCTGAAACGGTCGATCAGGTGTCAGCTATCTTGCGCTGGTGCCACGAGCATGCAGTAAAAGTGGTGCCGCGCGGCGCAGGGACATCGCTGTCGGGCGGTTCGTTGCCGCTGGCGGACGCCGTGCTTTTGGGCATGGGCAAATTCAACCGTGTGCTTGAGGTCGATTACCGGAACCGCGTCGCCGTCGTGCAGCCCGGTGTCACCAATCTTGGCGTGACAAAAGCGGTCGAGGCGCACGGATTTTACTATGCCCCGGACCCATCAAGCCAGATCGCCTGCTCGATCGGCGGCAATATCGCAGAAAATTCGGGCGGTGTGCACTGCCTGAAATATGGCCTGACGACAAACAATGTCCTGGGCGTCGAACTCGTGCTGATCACTGGCGAGCGCGTGCGTCTTGGCGGCAAGCAACTCGACAGCGCGGGGCTTGACCTGCTTGGCCTCGTTGTCGGCTCCGAAGGCCTGCTTGGTGTCGTCACGGAAGTGACAGTGCGCATCCTGCCGAAACCCCAGACAGCGCGTGCACTGCTTCTGGGCTTTGCGACAGTTGACGATGGCGGGCGCTGCGTGGCGGACGTCATTGCGGAAGGCATCATCCCCGCCGGCATGGAGATGATGGACAAGCCCGCGATCCATGCCGCCGAAGCCTTCGTCAACGTCGGCTACCCGCTTGACGTGGAAGCCCTCCTGATCGTCGAGGTCGACGGGCCGGAAACCGAATGCGACCATCTGGTCGAAGAAATTACCCGCATCGCCAAGGCCAACAAAGCCCAAACCCTGCGGGTATCGCAAAACGAGGCCGAGCGCCTGGCTTTCTGGGCTGGACGCAAGGCGGCATTCCCGGCTGTCGGGCGCATTTCGCCCGACTATTATTGTATGGACGGCACCATCCCGCGCCGTCAGTTGCCTTATGTGCTGGGCGAGATGGCAAAAATGTCAGCGCACTATGGCCTGGGGGTCGCCAATGTCTTTCATGCGGGCGACGGCAATCTTCACCCGCTGATCCTGTATGATGCCAACCAGCCGGGTGAACTGCAGAAGGCCGAGGATTTCGGCAATGACATTCTGCGGCTCTGTGTCGAGGTCGGCGGTGTGCTGACCGGTGAACATGGTGTCGGCATCGAAAAGCGTGACCTGATGCCGACCATGTTCAATGCCACCGATCTCGATCACCAGATCCGCGTGAAATGCGCCTTTGACGCCGATCTTCTGCTCAATCCCGGCAAGGTCTTTCCGACGTTGCACCGTTGCGCCGAAATGGGCCGCATGCACGTCCATCACGGCCAGTTGCCGCACGCCGATCTGCCGCGATTCTGACCATGACCGACAATCCAATCCAGCGCCCGGCGACAGCCGCCGACATCATCGATGCCCTCAGCGATGCCCGCACGCAGGGGCGCAAGGTGGAAATCCGGGGCGGCGGCACCAAGGCCAATATCGGAACGCCTGACCGCGACGCCCTCCTCCTCGACATCTCGGGCCTGTCCGGCGTCATTGATTATGACCCGCCGGAACTGGTCCTGACCGCACAGGCTGGAACGCCGCTGGTTGACATCATGGCACTGGTGGAAAGCCAGGGACAGATGCTGGCATTCGAGCCAATGCCGAACGGTCCCTACAGCACCCATGACGGCTCGCCGACGCTGGGTGGGGCGCTGGCGGCGGCCATCGCGGGCCCGCGTCGCCTGTCCGCCGGGGCCGCGCGCGATCATCTCCTCGGCTTTTCCGCCGTGTCCGGCCGGGGCGCTGCGTTCAAGGCCGGCGGCAAGGTCGTCAAGAATGTCACCGGCTATGATCTTTCCAAGGTGATGGCCGGATCATGGGGCCAGTTGGCGGTGCTGACAGAAGTGACCGTGAAAGTGCTGCCACGTTCGCGCAGCACGGCGTCGCTGGTTCTGTTCGGCCTGACTGACGCCGCCGCTGCCGACATGATGGCGGCAGCCCTTGGGGCACCATGCGATGTATCGGCGGCCTGCCACCTGCCCGGTGGCATCTGGCAGACCCAATCGGCCACAGTACTGCGGCTGGAAGGCATCGCGCCGTCGATCGCGGCCCGCATCAATGCCCTGCGCGCAGCACTGGGAGCCCAGCATCACAGCGACGTGCTGGACGATGACGAGAGCCGGGCCTTGTGGCACAAGGTCGCCGCCGTCACGCCACTGCTGCCGATGGACGGGGACCGGCTGCTGTGGCGCCTCAGCCTGCCTCCCGCGGATGGCTGGCGGGCCATGGCCACGCTTGCCCCCTTGGGCGGCCATTGTTTTTACGATTGGGCCGGTGGGCTGGTCTGGCTTGCGCTGCCTGCAGCCGAGCATGGCCATGCCCCGGCTGTGCGCCATGCGGCAGAGATGCTGGGCGGCCACGCCATGCTGGTGCAGGCATCCGCTGGCGTGCGCGCCATTGTCCCGGCGCAGCATCCTGAAACGCCGGGCGTCGCCATGCTGACGCAGCGCGTGCGCGCGGCCTTCGATCCGGATGGCCTGTTTGCGACACGTCGATTTCAGGTCGCGGAAGGCTGAACGATGCAGACCAATTTCACGCCCGCGCAGCTCGCCGACCCTGCCAATGCGACCTCTGAACAGATCATCCGCAAATGCGTTCATTGCGGTTTCTGCACGGCGACCTGCCCGACCTATGTGCTGTTGGGGGACGAACGCGACAGCCCGCGCGGCCGCATCTACATGATCAAGGACATGCTGGAGAATGAACGGACGCCAACGCCCGAGGTCGTTCGTCATGTCGATCGCTGCCTATCATGCCTGTCATGCATGACAACCTGCCCGTCGGGCGTGAATTACATGCACCTCATCGACCATGGCCGCAGCTATATCGCCCGTCATTATGAGCGTTCGCGCCCCGAACGCTGGCTCAGGACGCTGTTGCAAGCGGTGCTGCCGCATGCCAGCCGTTTTCGCTGGGCGCTCCGGATGGCGCGGCTGGGCCGCCCCTTGCGCGGCCTGTTCTTGCGCCATGACGCGCTCAAACCCCTCGCCACGCTGCTCGATCTTGCCCCCGCCACCCTGCCTCCTGCCGCCCCTGCGCCGGTCGACAGCCAGGCCATCGCGCCGCGTCGCGGCCGCATTGCGCTGACGCAAGGGTGCGTTGAATCGGCACTGCGTCCTGCCATCCGCGCCGCGACGATCCGGCTCCTTAACCGGCAGGGCTTCGACGTGCTGTTCGCGCCCGATGAAGGCTGCTGCGGTGCGCTTGAACAGCATATGGGCGCCGAAGACCGGGCGCTGGCTGCGGTGCGCCGCAACGTCGATGCCTGGCACAGGCTGATGGCGCAGGGCGATCTTGATGCCATCGTCGTCACCGCGTCGGGCTGCGGCACGATGATCAAGGACTATGGCCATCTGTTGCGAAACGATCCGGTCTATGCCGACAAGGCCGCCGCCGTTTCGGCGCTGGCCAGAGACGTGTCAGAAGTCATCGACATCGCGCGGCTGTCTCCGGTTGCCAGTCTGCCCCGCCTTGCCGTGGCCTATCACGCGGCCTGTTCGTTGCAGCATGGGCAGAAAATCACGACGGCGCCGAAACAGCTTCTGGCTGCTGCGGGTTATCAGGTGCTGGAACCGGTCGAAGCGCATCTGTGCTGTGGTTCAGCGGGCACCTACAATATCTTCCAGCCCGAGATTGCCACCCGACTGCGTGACCGCAAACTGGGCCATATCGCTGCGCTGAAACCCGATATGATCGCTGCGGGCAATATCGGCTGCCTGACCCAGCTTGCAGGCGGCACGGCAACGCCGACTGTTCACCTCGTTGAACTGCTCGACTGGGCAACCGGCGGGCCGCGCCCGGACGGACTGCCAGACAAGGGCTAAAACCGTCGCCCGATCCGATGGGGCTGGCCAAAGCCGCGATTCGGGCGCATGATCCATGCATCATAAAAGAGGGTGCGGGCCGCATGTGCCGGTGCGGCTCTTCTCCCCTTGCATGGAACCGGCACAGGCCTCCCACAGGCAAAGGAATCTGCCATGCCGTCACGCCAGCCCCATATCGATGCCGCCGTCGTTGGCATGCACGCCCAGTTCCCCGACTGGCAGGTGCACAAAAGTCAGCACGAAGCCACAATCACCTGCGACATGCTGCAATTCTGGCTGCGCGACCAACCGCTTGGCGGGCGCTATTATGAAATGACCCTGTCTTTTCGCGGCGACGATGTCCGACGCTGGAACAAGCTGAACAAGGAACAGGGGATTTCCAGTTTCAATATCGAATTCAATCCTCAGGCGCTGTGGCGCGAGATGGAAAGTGCGCTGGCCAATGACCAATATGTCGCCGCCCATGCCCCTGAGGGGCTGGAACAACTGATTTCCGACCTTGAACGCATGGCAAAACTGGCGAAGCAAGCGCTGAACCGTCACCCGGCCCGGCGCTGACATCGACCTGCGACGGGACGCCAGCAGGCGCCCGTCGCGTCAGGCGCGCTGATAGACTGGGTCGTCAGGCCCGCGCCGTGCAAGATTGCGGCCGAGCGTGACAAGAGGGCTGCGTTCATCGACACGGCCCCAATGTTCCCATTCGACTGCAGCAAGATGGCGCGCGATGCGCCAACCGCCGTTTTTGTGCGTGAACCAGTTGAAATAGCGCCCACCCATCACGGCATCCTCGTCATGGGCTGGGTCGTGGCCGGCAAAGACGCCGTCCGGATCGGCGCGCACCCCGCGTTCCAGCCGGTGCCAGGCGGTAAAATAGGCTTCGGTATAGGCAATGCCATCTGCAAATTCGATCAGGAGATTGCTGGTATAATGCATCATCGGACCGAGTTTTTGCACCTCGGCAATCAGTGCCTCGCAAAAGATGTCGGCAGGGCTGCTGAGCGGCGGATGTTCGATCACGGCATCATCATGAAACACCGTCCGCAATAACGCCGCATCGCAGCGGTCGACGGCCCGGCAATAGCGATGAAGTACATCCTCGATTTCGGACTTGGCTATCAGGCGCTGCACCGGGTCATTCACGACGTCCATGATGATCCTCCCCATTTGATTTCAAATATATGCAGAAGCCACGATGATGTATGACTGATTTGCAGTCAGCAATGTGGAAATGCTGCAATGCGTTACCCGCCTTGTCTTCTTCTGGCTATTCTGTCCGCGGCCTCCCCCGCATGGGCCGGGATCGAGATCATCGACAACATCATCGCAGCCGACAAGGACGCTCAAGTCCTGCGCGACGAGGCCCACCTCCATCTGGCGTGCAGCAAAAAGGTTGATGATGCCAACGTCTCTTTCATCGCGCACGCGCACGACAAGATTCTGGTAACGACGTTCACAAAGCGTCCGCTGGCCGATGCTGCAAAGAACATATGGCTGACAATGCGGCCTGCGCCCGGAACAGTTGCGTGACGCGCGCCCCGTGCCAACACAGGACGACACGTCACGAAAAAAGCAGGATTGATCAGTATTTGACGTGACGGGTAAAACCGCCGTCGACGACGACATTTTCGCCCGTCACCCACGATGCGCGCGGGCTGGCCAGGAAAACGGCGACATCGGCGATTTCTTCGGGTCGGCCAAGGCGGCCCGCCGGCTGACGCGCGACATTCTGCTCATAATAATCGGGCATCACCTGTTCAAGAAAGTCCCACGAGCCACCAACCACATAAGTCGGCCCCGGGGAAATGCAGTTGGCGCGAATGCCTTCGGGCATATATTCCTGCGCCAGCTGCGAGGTGTAGTTGATCAAGGCCGCCTTCATTGCGCCATAGCTTTGGCAGCAACCGGCAAAGGGGTGTGATTCCACCGCGCTGATCGTAGAGACCTGCAGGAAGCTGGCCGCCGAGGATTTTTTGAACCACGGATAGGCAGCATCCCACATGGCGACCGCCGACAGCAGATCGACATGATAGTTGATGTCCCAGCCACGGCGCGACCGCGGAATGCCGCCCAGCGCGCTGGCATTCGAAACGACGATATCGATGCCGCCCATTTTCTGCGCCGCCTCCTCGACCCAGGCTGTCACCTGTTCGGGTACGCCGCAATCGACGATGCTGCCATGGACGGTGCCAAGCTGGCTGAGCGCGGCCACGGCTTCATCAAGGCCGTCATTCCTGAGCGTGTTGCTGACAAGATCCGGATCATTGGCATTCGGCGCATCCGCCGTCTTGCGGCGGGCGCAAATGGCGACTTCGGCGCCTTCGCGCAGGAAACGTTCGGCAATCGCCCGGCCCACCCCGCGCGAAGCAGCACTGACAATGACCTTCTTACCGGCCAGTTCAAGATCCATGATCCCACTCCCAAGACTTGTTCTGAAACAAACGCAACCTTGGCCCGCGCCCAGACACCAGGCAACTTAGCGCAAAGCATAGGGTGATGGGCGGTCGTCCTGGTCAGTCCCGCGCCAAATGTTGTGCCAGAAATGCCCCGCCCGCCGTGATCGCGCGCGTTCCCGCATCGAGCATGGCGGCGAACAGGTGCCAGACATGCACCATGCCTGGCCAGATTTCGAGCGAGACCGCCGCCCCCGCGCTGCCCGCCGCACGAGCCAGTGCAACCGCGTCATCAAGCAAAATCTCGGCGGACCCGACATGGATCAGCAGGGGCGGCAAGCCTGAAAGATCGGCCATCACCGGCGACGCCTGCGGCGATTCCGGTGGCAGACCGCCAAGATAAAGCGCCGCCATCGCGCGCAGGCCAGCGCCGGTCAGCGACGGATCTTCGTCCGCCTTGGCCGTGATACTGGCCGCACCGCAGGTCAGATCGACCCAGGGCGACATGAGAAAAGCCGCCGCCGGCTGGGGCAGACCGGATGCACGCAGCGCCACCATCATGGCCACGGCAAGGCCACCACCTGCCGAATCACCAGCAAGCAGGATGCGCGACGCGGGAAAACCCCGCGCCAGCAACGCACGATAGGCGGCCAGCGCATCCTCGATAGCCGCAGGACATGGGTGTTCGGGAGCAAGGCGATAATCAATCGCCCAGACCGTCACCCCGGCCGCACGCCCAAGTGCGGCGGCCAGCGGGCGATAGCCTTCGGGACTGCCAATGACATAGGCGCCACCATGCAGATAAAGCAGCGCCACATCCTCTGCGACACCGGGTGTCGTCAGCCTGAGCGCCGGAATCGCGCCAAGATCATCCGCGATACAGACCACATCGTCCGCGACCGGCAGCGCTGCCGTCATCGCGTCGAAATGCGCCCGGATGGCGGCGGGCGACTGGGTCAGATCAGGGGCTGATGCACGCAGCAACGCAACCAGTTGTTCAAGTGCTTGATCATCGCGCCCGCCCATGGCGTCACCCTCCCCATGCTGTCGTTTGACACAGTCAACACGCGGAGCCGACCCTTGGCAAGCGGAAGGATCAGCCGCCGATCACGCCACCATCCTCGCGCCGGATCACCACGACCGAAGGCCGGGGCGGCATGTCTGGCCGGAAATCGGGCCAGCGCGTCGCAGGATCGGCAAACCAGCTCACCCGGGCAAAGGGCGGATAGTTGACGGTGCCGTCGATGCCGGGATGCTGCACGGAGAGGAACAGCGAGCGCCCGTCCGGAGCAAAGCAGGGGCCGGTCGTTTCGGCGCCGACAGGTGCGCGGAAAAACATCTTGCCGCGCCCGCGTTCATCGCCATCGACACCCAAGGCCCACAAACCATCTGCTGTACCGCTGACGGCCCATTTTCCGCCCTGATCGCTGGCAATCCACAAACGCCCCGCCGGGTCCATCGCGGCACCATCGGGGCAGGAAAACCAGCCATTGACACTTGTCGCGGGGTTCCAGCGTGCGCCCGTTTCAAAGCCATCAGTTTCAGGCAGGCCGCATTGCACCAGCGCGTCCCAGCGATAGACAGCAGCGCCATGGTTATTATCGGGGGCCTGCAATTCAATGATATGGCCGCTGATATTGGCGACGCGCGGGTTGGCAGCATTCGCCTCTTCACGCTTCACATTGTTCGTCAGATTGACATAGACACGGCCGTTATGCGGGTGCGGCTGCACGTCTTCGGGGCGGTCCATCGGCGTTCCGCCCAGAAGCATGGCCGCGCGGCGCGCTTCGATCACGACATCAGCCTGACTGTGAAAACCATTGGACGGTGTCAGCGGCCCCTGACCATGGACGAGGGGCAGCCATGTCAGTGTGCCATCTTCGTCAAAACGTGCGACCGAGAGCGTGCCATGATCCAGCAGATCGCGGTTGGCTTCGCGTTTCTGCATGTCGACGCGATCGCGCGAAACAAAGCGGTAAAGACACTGAAACGCCTCGTCATCGCCCATGTATATCGCCAGACGGCCATCGGCGCCGATCACAGTTTCTGCGCCTTCATGCTTGAAGCGGCCAAGCGCTGTCCGCTTTTTCATCGGTGCGGCCGGGTCTAGCGCATCGATTTCGACGATCCAGCCAAAGCGGTTCGGTTCATTGGGTTCGCGGCCAATGTCGAAGCGTGCTTCGTGACGATACCATTCAAAGTGTCCCCCCGGCACGCCCATCATCCGGTGATTGTCCGCCTCGGCATGGCCGGCGGGCAACATGCCGCCGAAATATTCGTCGACATTTTCCTCTGCGGACAAATAGCTTCCCCACGGCGTGATCCCGCCCGCACAGTTGCCAAATGTACCGATTGCCCGCACGCCAGCCGGATCTGCCGTCGTCTGCATGCGGGCTGCACCACGCGCCGGGCCACTGATGTCGAAGGCACTGTGCGACGCACTGATGCGCCGGTTCAGCGGACTGTCCAGCACCAGTCGCCAGTCATGGCCGTCGCGCCGGATCTCGACGATTGATCCCCCCGTCGCTGCCTGTTCAATGGCGCAGTGTCTGGCCGTCATGGTGGTGCGGTCAAGCCTGCCCTTGGCATCGATTCCGACACCGGGAAACATCATCTGCGCAACGGTATATTCGTGATTGACGCACAGTAAGCCGCGCCCGCCCCCCAAAGGGATAAAGCCGACATAATCATTATTGTAGCCGAACTGCTGCAACTGCGCTTCGACCGACTGGCGATAAGGATCGAAGGCCGGCGCATCAGTCAGGATCGGATCGCCCCAGCGCAGGAGAATCTGCGCCTTGTGTCCTGATGGCACGACATGGGTTTCGCTGACACCGTGCGCGATTTCCTCGAACCCGAAGGCGCCTGAAGATGTCTTGGGCCGGGCAGCAAGCGCCATGTCCGGCAACAAGGCGAAGGTCGCCGCGCCGCCCAGCGTCCCTAGCGCCGCGCGCCGGGTCAGACGGGCTTCAATCACCTGCGAAAGCGTGGACCTTACCGGCATCGTCAGAACTTCTCCTGCACAATAAAACTGGCGTCCTCATAGGGCTGTTACGTGACAGTCATATGTAAACGTCCGGGATCCGGCCGCCACCTCCGCCTCCTGACGACGCCTGTCTCTTGAAGGCCGGCGCGCAGGCCGGCCAGTACCCGGCACGGAAAATGCCTCCCCCTTCCACCCTCAGAACATGCCGATGGTGCGATCGACGAACCAGTAGGCGGCGACGATGCCTGCGAGGCTGGCGACGGCCGCCGGGCCGGTGGTGGCAAGGCGGGCGCGCCAATCGCTCCGCGCCAGTTGCCGCAGCACGAGCCACAGGATCGCGCAGCCCAGCACGAAGATCAGCTGCCCCGCCTCGATGCCGAGATTGAAGGCAAGCAGCGCCAGCGGCACCTCGGTCTGCGGCAGGCCGATGTCGCGCAGCGCCGATGCGAAGCCGAAGCCGTGCAGGATACCGAACGCCGCCGAGATGGCCACCGGATAACGCCAGGTCAGCGTGTCGCGCTGCGGCCGGATGATCTCGGCCGCCAGGAACATGATGCTGAGCGCAATCGACGCCTCGACCGGCGGTCCCGACAGGCCGGCAACCCCCAGCGTCACCGCCGTGATGGTGACGGCATGGCCCAGCGTGAAGCCGGTGACGGTCAGAAGGATACGGCGCGGCGTGCGCGCGATGAGAAGCAGGCAGAGCAGGAAGGTCAGATGGTCCCAGCCCATCAGGATATGCTCGACCCCCAGCACGAGATAATCCCTGAGGACGCCGCCCGCGCTTTCGGGCGACGGCAGCGCGATCGCGGTTTCGCCCGGCGCGGCGAGCACCGACCGCGTTTCGCCCGATTGCCAGGCAATGCGCACGAGCGTCGGCACAGCGGGCTTGCCGCTGCGATAGGACAGTTGCAGCATCGCGCCGCCGAGGCCCTTCGGGCAACGGACGAGCACGGCATCGACCGTTGGTGCGGCGCTGGCATCGTCCCTGACCGGCGTGCAGCCGGGTGCGACACTGAAGCCGGGGCGCACATGTTCCGGCACGCTGGGCGGCAGGACAAGGCGCATCAGGTAAAGCGCCTCGGCGCGCTGTTCGATGCTGACGACGACCGGCAGACCGTCATGCGCCTGCGCCGCACGCGGCAGGGCGAGGAAGGCCAGCAGCAGGAAGCACAGCCGGAGCATCAGCGCAGCCCTTCGAGATCGGACGACAGCCTGATCCGGTAATTGCCGATGATCTTGTCGAGCGCCGCTGCCTGCCGCTTTTTCAGGATGTCCTGTGCGGCATCGCGGGCAACCGTCGCACGGAGCGTCTCGAACGGCGGCAGGCCGCCGGCATGGGTCCGCGTCAGCTTCACGAGGTGAACGCCATGGGGCGAGACGAACGGCCCCTGCCATGCCGCGCCCGGCTTCAGCGCGAACAATGCCTTGGCCATGCCGTCGCCGAAGTGGCTCTGGATCATGTCCTGTCCCTGTTCGGCATAGTTGACATGATAGAGGAAGCGATCGCCCGTGCCCGACGGTTCCAGTCGTCCGGCATTGAGCGCGGCCTGCGCTGCACGCGCGCGCTGCAAGGCGCCGGCTTCGCCTCCATTGGCCTTGCTGAAAAAGACATGGGTGAAGCTGATCGCCGGAGCTTCGACATAAAGCGCGGCATTGGCATCGTAAAAGGCCCTGAGCGCCTTGTCGTCGAGGGCGGGCGTTTCAGTGTCGGCCTCGCTGCCGACCGAAAATTCCAGCGACTGCACCAGCCGCCGCCGGATGACATAATCATCCTTGTCCAGCCCCCAGGCCAGCGCCTCGCGGTAGAGCGCCTCCTCGCGGATCAGGCTGTCGAGCAGTTGCTTCTTCTCGGGCTTCGGCATCTTGTCAAAGCTGGCCGATACCCCCTCTTCATTGAACACGCGGCTGCGGAACTGGGCGAAGCGCAGCAACGCCTCACGGTCGATGGCAATCACGCGCGGATTGTCGTCGGCATCGGCGACCGGATTGAACACGGCATTCAGTCCGAACAGCAGAAGGGCGATCAGGAGAAACAGCGCCAATGGCTCGCGCTTGATCCGGCTTGCGAAAGTCTGATTTTGCATCATGTCCCCAAGGTGAAGAAAAAGGGCGGCAAGCACAACCGCGCCACCGCCCTGTAAGTGAGGGAGAAAATGATCAGTCCCTCATCATGGCTGATACCAGATGGGCGAACTGTAGGCGCGGTCTTGCACCGTCATCGGGATGTTCGCTGCCATCGCCTTGTGGAAGAAGGCGGCGTCATAGGCCGTCCAGCGCGGTTTCGGGATTTCGAGCACGCGGACATAATAGAAGGCGCGCGCCTTGGGATCGAAGTCCGGATCGGTCCAGACGGTCGCCAGTTCGGGGGCGCCGATGCTGTTGGTGTAGGTCGCGTTCTTCACATCGACGGTCGAGCCGACTTTCGGGGCCTTGCCGGTTTTCGGGTCAACCTTGCGGCCATCCGACAGCACGACATCATAGATCTTCTCGTGCGTCTGGCCCTTGGCGTCGATCCAGCCCTTGATCACCTGCACGCGGTCGAGGTTGGCTTCATCGGGGTCTTTCGCCGCGACGATCATGAAGCGCGGCGCCTGACCTTTGGGTGCCGCCATCAGGTCGCCGCCCATCGGCACGCCTTTTTTATAGCCGATCTCGGCATAGTTCGGGCGCGTCACATCATTAGATGCGAACTCCCAGCCGCCGAAGAAGCGCAGTTTGATGCGAGAACCGGTGGTGCCGTAAACCTCTTTCCGCTTGAAGGCGGCAAAGATCGCTTCGCGCGTGTTTTCAGGTGCCCAGACACCCGCAAGGCCAGAAGCGCCCAGTTCCCAGCTTTCCTGCAACTGGCCCGCCATCTTTTCATGCGCGCGGTGTGCTGAAGGTTCGGATTCCGGGAACTTGCCCCAGAAGTCATCCTCGCGCACGGCACTGTAGCCAACATGGCTGTCGGACGCGCCGATCTGGCCGAATTTGAACGGATTGACGCCAAGCTTCTTCTGGTGCCTGAGGCCTTCCTTATATGCTTCGCGCGTATATTCGTAGCGCAGCATCCAGCCCTGTTTCGGGGCCGTCATGGTGATGTTGGCCTTGTCCCAGGTTTCGAAGTCGGCGAATTCGTCATTCGGCGACAGGCTGGGATGCGCCTCGCCATCGCCTTTGACCTGGGTGGTTTCGTAAACCGGTTCCCAGCGCATACGACGCTTGGCGTAATCGGCGCTGAGCGGCTGGCCGCTGTTGTTTGTGGGTGCGAACATGCGACCGTTCGAGACGTTGCCGTTGTGGGCAATCGCCATCACTTCGCCGCCCGAAGCCTTTTCATAAGCATCCAGCGCCTTCCACAATTCCTCGGGATCGGTGCTATCCTGCGCCGAGAAGGGCAGGGTTTTCGTCACCTTGTCGGCGCTGTCCTTGTACATGACGATACGGTGCAGGTTGTCGCCATTGATCATCGACGTCCATTCATAGCCGGAAAAGGCCGTGAACTTGCCCGGTGCGTTATAGCGGTCAGCAGTCTGCGCAACCGCGCCCCAGATGCTCTTCTGGATAGCAAGCGGCGTGCGGAGCGCCGGGTCAGTCGACTGCACGGCGTTGGCAAAGGCCGTGCCGAGCTTGTTGCGCTCGCCCGTGCGCAGATAACCGCCCCATTCGGCGCTCTTGTCCCAGCTGGAAAGCGACGGATCATTGTCCTTGAGGCGTGCAAAGACGCCAAGATATTCGGCATGGTCGGTGACGACGAGAAAGTCGAGCGGACGACGCAGCTTGACGTGCATGCCGTTCGTCGCCGTGATTTGCTGCCCCATGGCGAAGCGGAAAGCGTCGTCGCTGGTGATGCCTTCGTTGTGCATGGTGAAAGCATCGGCCGAATTGCGCGTGTGCAGATGCGTGTCGCCCCAGTAAAGGTTGGTTGCCGATCTATCGCGCACGACCGGCGAATATTCCTTGTCATCCGCCGCCGGGGCATGGGCGTGCCCCCCCTCGCTGGCCAGATGGCCACCTGCATTGGCCTGATGCCACAAAACGCCAGCAGCAAGCAGCGCCGCAGCCGTCGTCGACAGAGCCAGCCAGGGTTTGATCGATGCAGAGCGGATGGTGGTCATGACATGCCTCGTCATTGAGAATTTTGCAGAAAACAGGTTCCGGGCGCATGCGCCCGGAACCGTAGCTTGTGCTTAGTAGCGCCAGGTCAGCTGCAGCTGGACCGTGCGCGGCATGGTGATGAAGCCCACCTGATCGGACCAGACACCATTGACCGTGCCGGTGCCGCCACCTGTGGAAGGCGCATCCTGGTGGCCCGTCGCATAGAAGCGATTGGTCAGGTTTTTGCCAATGACAGCAAACTCCCACTGATCATCGCTGGTCTTCAGACGGAGCGACGCATCAAGGTTGACATAGCTGTTTTGCTTCGACCCCGGATGTCCGAAGCCCGAGGCCAGATAGTCGTCGCTGTAACGGCTATCGACTGACATGCCCAGCACAAGGCTGTTCGAAATCGGGGTTTCGTAATTCACACCGAGCGATGCCGTCCACAATGGCGCATTGGCTGTCGGCTTGCCTTCAAGATCCTGCTGCGGCCGCGGAACGGTCGTGTAGCAGCCCTGCGCCGGGGTCTGGCCGGTGAAGCAAGGCGCGGACGGGAAGCTGCCATAGCGTGCCTTGTTGTAGTTCAGGCTACCCCGAATGTTCAGGCCGTCAACCTGCATCGGCGCATATTCAAACTCCACCTCAACACCCTTTGTCGTCGCCGAACCGGCATTGGTCGTCGTGAAAGCGAAGACCGGCGCATTGAAGAAGTCGATCTGCAGGTTGTTGTACTTGTAACGGTATACGCCAACATTGAATCGGAGCTGGCGATCAAACAACATTGTTTTCACACCCGCTTCAAAGCCTTTGGCCTTTTCTGGCTTGAAAGCGAAGTCGGTGTTGACTGTAGTCGTCGGGCTCCAGATGCCGGAATTCGAGAAGCCGCCCGACTTGTACGCAGTCTTGTAAGCAGCATAGATGTTCACGTCGCGGCTCGGCTTGTAGCTGATCGTCGCTTCTGGCGACCAGTTGTTGAATGTCTGGTCTGCCGTAATCCGGTCATTTGGCTTGAACACCCCGAACGACACCAGCGTCGGGTGCGAATAGGGCTGGATAAAGAAGCTGTCCTTGGTTTCGTGAGTGTAGCGCACGCCGCCGGCTACTTCGACCTGCTCGATGGGCTTGAACACGACCTGACCGAAGCCGGCAATGGTTTCGCCCTTGGTTTCGCTATCCTTGGAGTTAGTAACGTAACGAAATTCAGGCGCAGGTGCCGCCGAATTTTCCAACCCGTTCGCTGCCGTCCATGAGAGATAATCGCGTTTGGTCTTCTGGTAGAGCATGCCCACCATCAGGTTGACTGGACCGTCATAGTTGGTCAGAGCGCGAAACTCGCTCGAGAACGCTCCCCAGGTGGACCATTCAGTGGCAGCAATGCCGACATTCGGAGCCGACTGGATATCTCCGTCAAGACGAAATATATTACGGTTCCAGTTATAGTTATTAACCCAAGTAAAGCTGATATTTTCTAGATCATAATTTATCGTACCAGTAACTGCCCACGATTTGTAAGCGTTACCGAGGGCTCCATCTTCATATGCATAAGGAAGAGTCTTTGCTATATCTTCCCGGAAGTTGTTCTGGTAAATTTTGAAGTTTTTTCCGCAAGTAACGGTGGGATTACGCTGACTGATGCCACCAACCGGGCATGAGTAGACAGAATAGTTAGATGCCGGGTTATTGACCTTGTTCGTGCTCATGCTGGCTTTGAGCGTGGCGGTCAGACGATCATCAGGCTGCCATTTGAGAGTCAGGCGCCCCATGAATTCTTTGCCGCCGGGTGCCTCGCTGTCCGCCGCCCGCGACAGGCCATTGGTCACAGTGCCAGTTGCGACGTCGGTCGTGCGCCAGTTTTGGTCGGTCGCACCATTTTTGAAATAGCCACCATACATTTTCGTACCACGCAGAGCGAGACGAACACCCAGCGTATCCGAGAGCGGACTGGAGATGACGGTTTCACCGATGATGTTTTCCGAACGAATTTCATAGCCGGCACGCGCCATCACTTCGAGTTCGTCACCCGGATCGGCGGAAGTGATCGAAACCACGCCTGCGGTTGCGTTCTTGCCAAAGAACAGCGCCTGCGGGCCTTTCAGCAGTTCGAGGCGGCCAAGATCGAAGAAGCCTTCGTTGATGGTGCGCCCTTGGCCGTAATAGACGCCATCGACCACAACAGCGACCGACTGCTCCAGACCGATCGAGGTGGTATTCGACCCGATACCCCGCAGTACCAGCGTTGCCCCCGAACCGCTGGCCGAACGGCCAATGCTGAACGACGGCGTCGAGGCCGCCACCTTTTCAAGATTGGTTAGGTCGTACCGGTCGATCTGCTCCGCCGAAATGGCGGTCACCGACACCGGAACGTCCTGCGTCGTTTCAACACGCTTGCGTGCGGTAACGACGATGTCTTCGATGCCGCCGCCCTGCGATGCGCCGTCCGCCTGCGCCACGGCGGGCACAGCCGACAGGGCGCCAAATGCGACGATCGTCGATGCCATCAGCAGGCCGCGCAGGGCGCCGCCCGTCTTGGTCTGAAAAGTCATGAATTCCTCCTGTCCCCCGGAAGGATGGAACGGAAGCACCCGATGCAGGCAGGAGATGAACCGGCAGCACCACGCGACCGGACATGGACATGTGCACCCTGCTGCTGTCAGGCGATTGCGCCCCTTCCTCCCCGTTTGTTTCCGCCTCCGGCCTTGTTCGACCGGCATCGCGCAGCGCGTTTCCATCACGCCTGAGGAAGGAGTAACACACGCATATCAATTTAGTAAAGACTTACTATCAATAAACGCTCCACGGCGCGCAAAATCCTGAAATCACCTTGAAATTCTCTGAAATTTTATAAAAAATTACCAAAACAGCATGAATCCCCGCCTCTTTCTTGTATTTTTTTAAGTCATATGAAATGAACAAGCTATCGCGCATCCGGCATAAAAAGCCGTTGATTTCGCTGAGTTTTCGTCATTTGACGGCGGATTATGCTAGCAGGGTAGGCCATGCCGAATCGGATTCGCACCACTGGAAAAAAGCCCCGCACCGCATCGGTGCAAACGCGGACACAGTTAATCCTCGTCGCGGAAAGCCTGTGCGCGGAACGCGGCATCGAGGCCGTATCGCTGCGCGAAATCTCGCTGGGCGCCGGACAGGCGAACAACAATGCCGTGCAATATCATTTCGGCACCAAGGACGATCTGCTTCACGCGATCTTCGAATATCGCGTCGCCATGATGGAAGAGCCCCGCCGCCTGATGTTCGAAAAAGCCGAAGCGGCGGGTCGTCTGCGCGATATCCGCACTTTGCTGCAGATCTATGCCTACCCGCACCTTGGCCTGGCGGATGAAGGGGGGCTTTTCCCGCACGCCGGGTTCATGTCGCAATATCTCTCCCGGCTGCGGCCTCGCGGGATGAAGCACCCTGTCGATAATCCCGGCGCGATGGCAGAACAGGTTGGGCGGATGAATCACCTGCTGCATGAGAGCCTGTCGTGGATGCCACCCGAAGTCGTGGATGTCCGGATCATTCATGCGACGCTCGCTTTCATGAACCTGCTGGTGCAATATGATGCAGCCCGCACCCACAACCGCCCAACGCTACCGCTGACCATGCTCGTCGAAGACACGATCGATGTCATGACGCAGATCTGCCTGACGCCCTACCGCTACACAGGGCAGGACTTGTTCAAATCAGGACTTGCAGACTGAACGGCGCCGCTGAATCGCGGGAGGTCAGTCCACGATCCAGTTGGAGCCAGACATCATGATCCATCCCCGCGCGCGTGCTGCCGCCTTTTGCGATCGCTTCGGGCTGGGCCTTCCGATCCTTGAAGCTCCAATGGCGGGCGCCTGCCCGCCGGCCCGCGCGCGCGCCGTGGCCCAAGCCGGCGGCATGGCGGGCCTTGGCGCGCTGATGAGCACAGCTGATGCGATTACGGCATGGGTGAAAGATGTCCGGCAGGGTGAACGCCTGCCATTGCAGATCAACCTTTGGGTGCCGGAACCGGAACCCGCGCGCGACATGCAGCACGAAGCGGCCGTGCGCGCTTTTCTCGAAACATGGGGACCGCCCGTGCCGCCTGCGGCAGGCGATGCCCGACCCCATGATTTCCGTGCGCAATGCGCGGCGCTGATCGCGGCCCGCCCGACGGCGGCATCCTCGATCATGGGCCTGTTTCCACCCGACATCGTCGATGCCCTGCATGCAGCCGGGATTGCATGGTTCGCAACCGCAACCACGCTGACAGAGGCCCTGGCGGCCGAAGCCGCGGGCGCCGACGCTGTCATCGCCCAGGGGATCGAAGCAGGTGGCCATCGCGGCACCTTCGACGCCGTGGCCGCACGCAGCACGGGGGTTGGCCTGATGGCGCTCATCCCTGCTCTCACGGATGCGCTGTCGGTCCCGGTCATTGCCGCAGGCGGCATTGCGGACGGGCGGGGCATTGCCGCCGCACTGACGCTGGGCGCCAGCGCAGTGACCATTGGCACCGGCCTGCTGCGCTGTCCAGAGAGCGAAACGCCTGCAGCATGGGCTGCCCGCCTTGCGACAACCACCCCCGAACAGACGGTTGTGACAAGCGCCTTCAGCGGTCGGCCGGGACGCGCCATCGCCAACGCCTATGTTCGCGCAACCGGGCAGCCAGGCGCCCCCGAACCGGCGCCCTATCCAGTGCAGCGCAGTCTCACCGCCCCCATGCGCAATGCGGCCGTCGCGGCGGCGGATATCGAGCGGATGCAGGCATGGGCAGGACAAGGCGCCGGGTTGGCGCAGGCTGTGCCAGTTGGCCAATTGCTGCCGCGCCTGTGGCAGGACGCCACGGCGCTGCTCTCAGCCTTTTGACGCGCGCCTTTTTCGCTTCGACGCCATAAGCTTCATGCGGGCAGGCAGCGCGGCAAGGATCGCCCGTTTGGCGCTATTATCGGCCGTCATCCATGCCGTAATCTCGCCACCCGTGCGGCCACAGCCAAAACACCAGCCAGACGCCGCATCAAGACGGCAGACACCGGTACAGGGAGATTGGATGCTCGTCATCCCCGCTTCCTAGGCAGGCTGCCGGGCAAGGGCAAGCCTGCCGGAAGACCGCTGCAATGCGACTCAGTCTGCTGCGGGATCGGCAATCTGCACGGCTGTCTTGCCCTGATTTTCTCCGGTGAACAGCTTGACGAAGGTGCCCGGTGCCGCCGCGATGCCCTGCTCGACATGCTCGCGATATTTCAACAGGCCATCCTCTATCCACTGGCTGATGTCGCTGCGCGCCCGCGGGAACAGATCCGTAAAGGTATGGCAGAGGAAACCCTCGACCCTGAGCGTCTTGCCAACAATCGAAAACAGGTTCGCCATCGGTTCGGTCGTCGCGGCATTATATTCCGAAATCAGCCCGCACACCGGAATGCGCCCGCGCCAGTTCATGCAGGCGAGCGCGGCATCAAGCTGGATACCGCCGACATTTTCGAAATACACGTCGACGCCTGCTGGACAGGCTGCGCGGATCGCCTCGGTCAGTTCGGCGCGCGACTTGCCTTTGTAATCGATGGCGGCATCAAAGCCGAAATCTTCGATCAGGCGACGGCATTTTTCAGGACCACCTGCAATGCCCACGACATGGCAGCCCTTGATCTTCGCCATCTGGCCAACCGCAGAGCCGACCGCGCCGGCGGCACCCGATACCAGCACCGTCTCGCCCGGCTGCGGCTGGCCGACCGCAAACAGGCCGACATAGGCCGTCAGCCCCGTTGCACCCAGGATACCCAGATTGGCGCTAAGCGGCGCCTTCGCTGCCGGATCGATTTTCCAGGTCATCGGGCCAGGGGCGAAAGCTGTATATTCCTGCATGAAACTGGTACCGGTCACGAGATCGCCTGGCACATAATCGGGATGGCGCGATTCGATCACCTTGCCGACGATATTGGTTGCCAGAGGTGCATCGAGCAGCGTCGGCACCCAATAGCCGTCCGTCTCGCCCAGCATCTTGCGCAGGCCGGGATCGAGCGAGGCAAAATAGTTGCGCGTGAGAATCTGCCCGTCCTGCGGTACCGGCATCGGCCGGTCGATGACGGCGAAATCCTCGGCACGCAGCATGCCCTGCGGACGCGTTCTCAGAACCAGCGTCTTGTTCATGGTTATTCCTTCCCTCCCCTTATCGGCCAGTGACAGGCCAATCCAAGGAACCATGGCGGATTGAGGTCAGGCCTGTCACCACAAGAACTGCATGCCATGGGCCGAACGCATGCAGACTAATCGACCCCGACAATGACTTTAACCGGAAAAATCGTTTTTTTGAATTTTCCATATCGGGTTACAGTCGCGCCGCATTCACCAGATCTGGTGCAGCAGGAGAGAATTACATGCGCAAAAACCTGATTTCACTCGTCGCGCTCATGGGAACAGCGCTTGTTCCTGTGTCCGTCGCGGCCCCTGCCTTCGCAGAAACCGCAGCCGTCCCCGGCAAGGTCATGAGCAATCAGGACTGGTGGCCCGAACGCCTCGACCTGCGCCCCCTGCGCCAGCACGGCGCCGAATCGAACCCCATGGGTGACGGCTTCAACTATGCCGAAGCGTTCAGCAAGCTCGACCTCGCAGCCGTGAAGCGCGACATCACCGCGCTCATGACGACCTCGCAAGCCTGGTGGCCTGCCGACTATGGTCATTATGGACCCTTCTTCATCCGCATGGCCTGGCACAGC
>CAZWMK010000026.1:0-4773 GCA_964635065.1 uncultured Sphingomonadaceae bacterium
GCCGTTGATTGTCGATTCGACCTGTCGCGCGCCGTTGATGATCGCCGACAGGCTGTTGGCGACGGCCAATCCGAGATCGTTGTGGCAGTGCGTCGAAAAGATCGCCTTGTCGCTGTTCGGCACGCGTTCGATCATGTCGCGGAACATCTTGCCGTAGGTTTCCGGCGTGGCATAGCCGACGGTATCGGGCAGGTTGATCGTCTGCGCGCCCGCGTTGATCGCGGTTTCAATGGCGCGGGCCAGAAAATCCGGATCGGAACGGGTTGCATCCTCGGCAGACCATTCGACATCGGGGCAGATATTGCGTGCATGGCTGACCGACGTGCGGATCGCTTCCAGCACCTGTTCCGGCTCCATGCCCAGCTTCACGCGCATGTGCAGCGGCGACGTGGCGATGAAGGTGTGAATGCGCGGCGACACGGCGTGCTTCACAGCCGCCCATGCACGATCGAGATCGGCGGTGGCGGCGCGGGCGAGGCTGGCGACGGTCGCCGTCTTGCACTGTTTGGCAACTTCGGACACGGCCTCGAAATCGCCTTCGGAGGCAATGGCGAAACCGGCTTCGATGATGTCGACGCCCAATGCTTCCAACTGCGCGGCGACACGCAGCTTTTCTTCGAGATTCATCGAACAGCCGGGCGACTGTTCGCCGTCACGCAAGGTGGTGTCGAAAATACGGATTTTGTCGGTCATGGCAGCTACGCTTCTTTGAAAAAGGGAGTTCATCTGTTTTGTTCTGACCCCTTAGACGCGGTTGCCGTCATCCCGCAGCGCGGGCAGGCAAAGGCGCGCGCCTAAGGGCGCGTAAGTCGCAGAAGCGAGCGCAGCAGATGCGCAGGCGGAGTAAACAGCTTTCCCATACGGTATCCTTATCCTGATACCGGCCCGCTTGTCCAGATAATCATGCAGGCCGGGCAGGATATGGGCAGGGTTAAAGCTGGGCTAGCGCCTGTTCGAGATCCGCGATGATGTCGTCGACATGCTCGATGCCGACCGAAAGACGCACGACATCCGGCCCGGCCCCGGCTTCGGCGCGCGCGCCTTCCTCAAGTTGGCGATGCGTCGTCGAGGCCGGATGAATGATCAGGCTGCGCGTGTCGCCAATATTGGCCAGATGCGACAGCATCCGCACATTTTTCACGAGACCGACCCCCGCCTGATAACCGCCGGTCAGGCCAAAGGTGAAAACGGCGCCTGCGCCTTTGGGCAGATAACGCTGCGCCAGCTTGTGATAACGGTCCCCCTCAAGACCGGCATAGGACACCCAGTTCACCTTGGGATGGCCTTGCAGCCACCGCGCGACGGTCAATGCGTTTTCGCAATGCCGTTGCATGCGAAGCGCGAGTGTCTCGATGCCGGTCAGGATGAGAAAGCTGTTGAACGGCGCAATCGCCGGGCCAAGGTCGCGCAAACCCAGCGCACGAGCGGCCAGAATAAAGGCAAGCGGGCCAAATGCCTTGGTGAAGACCTTGCCATGGTAGCTGGTATTGGGTTCGGAGAGATAGGGATATTTGCCATGGGCAGCCCAATCGAACTGTCCGGCATCGACAATCAGGCCGCCCAGGGAATTGCCATGGCCGCCAAGGAACTTGGTGGCGGAGTGGACGACGATGTCGGCGCCATGCTCGATTGGTCGGCAGAGGCAGGGCGTTGCCAGTGTATTGTCGACAACGAGGGGAACGCCCCCGGCATGCGCAACGTCAGCAATGGCGGCCATGTCAGTAACGACGCCACCCGGATTGGCGATGGATTCAATGAAGACGGCGCGGGTCTTGTCGTCGATGGCATTGGCGATGGATTCCGGATTGTCCTGATCGACAAAGCGGGTTTCCCAGCCCATCTTGCGAAAGCTCTGGCTGAGCTGGTTGATGGATCCGCCATAGAGTTTGCGCGCGGCAACAATGTTGCATCCCGGTTCCATCAGCGTGTGGAAAACCAGGAGTTGTGCGGCATGGCCGCTGGCCACAGCAAGCCCCGCCATGCCGCCTTCAAGTGCGGCAATGCGTTCTTCCAGCACGTTCGACGTGGGGTTCATCAGCCGGGTGTAGATATTGCCGAACTGTTCGAGATTGAACAGGGAGGCGGCATGCTCGACGTCGTCGAAGACATATGAGGCGGTCTGATAGATCGGCGTGATCCGCGCCCTGGTCGCCGGATCGGGCGCTGCGCCAGCATGGACGGCAAGCGTTTCGATCTTCTGTGTCGGCGTCGTGTCGGTCATGGCGAATCCTCTGCTTTCGGTATGATGCGATTACAGAACAGAAGAGGGCTTGCAGCAAGCCGGACTGACCGAAAAACAAGAACGCCGGGCCAAACTGCGTTGGCCCGGCGTTCTTGTTGGCGTCCTTCCGGAGAAGGAAACGGTTTAGTTCTTCGCCTTGTCGACGAGCTGGTTCTTCGAGATCCACGGCATCATTGCGCGGAGCTTCGCACCCGTCTTTTCGATTTCATGTTCGGCGACCAGCTTGCGCGAGGCCTTCAGTTCCGGCTGACCGGCACGATTGTCGAGGACGAAGCGCTTCACGAACTTGCCCTTCTGGATGTCTTCCAGAACGCGCTTCATTTCCGCCTTGGTTTCCGCGGTGATGATGCGCGGCCCCGTGTGGATGTCGCCATATTCGGCGGTGTTCGAGATCGAATAGCGCATGTTGGCGATACCGCCTTCATACATCAGGTCGACGATCAGCTTCACTTCGTGGAGGCACTCGAAATAGGCCATTTCCGGTGCGTAACCGGCTTCGACCAGCGTTTCGAAGCCCGCCATGATGAGGTGCGAGAGACCGCCGCACAGCACGGCCTGTTCGCCGAACAGGTCGGTTTCGCACTCTTCCTTGAAGGTGGTTTCGATGATGCCCGAACGGCCGCCGCCGACAGCCGACGCATAGGCGAGGGCGACGTCATGCGCGTTGCCGCTGGCATCCTGCGCAATGGCGATCAGGCAGGGCACGCCGCCGCCACGCTGATATTCCGAACGCACGGTGTGGCCGGGACCTTTGGGCGCGATCATGAAGACGTCGATGTCGGGACGCGCTTCGATGAGACCAAAGTGAACGTTCAGGCCGTGCGCGAAAGCGAGCGAGGCGCCCGGCTTCATGTTGTCGCGCAGGTCGTCGGCGTAGATGGCGGCCTGATGTTCATCGGGTGCGAGCACCATGATGATGTCCGCCCACTTGGCAGCTTCCTTGTTGGACAGAACCTTGAAGCCAGCACCTTCGGCTTTCTTCGCGGTTGCCGAGCCTTCACGGAGCGCGACGGCAACTTCTGCCACGCCCGAATCACGCAGGTTGGCGGCATGGGCGTGGCCCTGGCTGCCGTAACCGACAATGGCGACCTTTTTGTTCTTGATCAGGCTGATGTCGCAATCAGCGTCATAATAAACACGCATCGGAATATTCCCTTTCGTAAAAATCAGACTCTCAAGCCGCGTCCTTGCCGCGGGAAATAGCAACTACGCCGCCGCGCGCAACCTCGATCAGGCCCACTTCGCGCATCAGCATGATGAAAGTGTCAACTTTTTCGGTCGAACCTGTGATTTCGAACACGAAACTCTCGATCGTCGCATCCACCACACGGGCGCGGTAGATGTCGGCAAGACGCATGGCTTCCAGTCGCTTGTCGCCGGAACCGCGCACCTTGAGCAGTGCCATTTCGCGTTCGACGTGCGGCCCGAGGTCGGACAGGTCGGTGACCTTGTGCACGACGACCATGCGGTCGAGCTGGGCAATGATCTGGTCGACGACTGAAGGCGGGCCGGATGTCACGATGGTGATGCGCGACAGTTCGTGATCCTCGCTGATGTCGGCGACGGTCAGGCTTTCGATGTTGTAGCCGCGGGCCGAGAACAGGCCGACGATGCGGGCAAGCACGCCCGATTCATTGTCGACGAGCACGGACAGCGTGTGGCGTTCGTTCGCTTGCATCTTGATCATGTTTGTCTCTTGTCCTGTCCGTCCGGCTCAGACCAGCGCCTGGGCGTCGTCGGACATTTCGCCCGAGACTTCGGAGGCCTGCAACAGCATTTCGGTGTGCGCCGCCCCGCTCGGGATCATCGGGAAGCAGTTTGCCATCTTGGCGACGCGGCAGTCGACCATGACCGGGCCGTCATGGGCCAGCATTTCGGCAATACCGGAATCAAGGCTGTCGAGATCCTCGATACGGAGGCCTTTCCAGCCATAGGCTTCGGCCAGCTTGACGAAATCGGGAAGTGCTTCGGAATAGCTGTGCGAATGGCGACCGTCATAGGTCAGGTCCTGCCACTGGCGCACCATGCCCATATATTCATTGTTCAAAATGAAGACCTTGACCGGCAGGTTATACTGCACGGCGGTCGACATTTCCTGAATGTTCATCAGGATGGAGGCTTCGCCCGCGATGTCGATGACAAGCGCATTCGGATTGCCGAGCTGTGCGCCAATGGCAGCCGGCAGGCCATAGCCCATTGTGCCAAGGCCGCCCGACGTCAGCCACTTGTTCGGCGCATCGAAGTGGAAATGCTGGGCTGCCCACATCTGGTGCTGACCGACTTCGGTCGTGATGATCGGCGATTGATATTTGGTCGCCTCGTAAAGACGCGTAACGGCGTGCTGCGGCAGGATCTCGCCTGCGCCCTGCTCATAGGCCAGGCACTGGCGCGCGCGCCAGCCGTTGATGCGGCCATACCAGTCGTCGAGGTTCTTCGCCTGAAGGCCGCGCGCCTTCCAGACCTTGATCATGTCTTCCATGACATGGCCGACATCGCCGACGATGCCGAGGTCGACCGACACGCTTTTGTTG
>CAZWMK010000026.1:4783-23409 GCA_964635065.1 uncultured Sphingomonadaceae bacterium
GAGCGGTCGATATCGACGTGGATCTTCTTCGAATCGGGCGAAAAGGCATCGAGACGCCCGGTGACACGATCGTCATAGCGCGCGCCAAGACAGACCATAACATCGCAGCCGTGCATCGCCATGTTGGCTTCATAGGTGCCGTGCATGCCGAGCATGCCGAGCCACTGGGTCGACTGCGCCGGAAACGCGCCAAGACCCATCAGCGTGGACGTGACAGGCGCACCTGAAATGCGGGCGAGTTCGCGCAGAAGTTGCGAAGCGCCGGGGCCGGAATTGATGATGCCGCCGCCGGTGTAAAGGATGGGGCGCTGAGCCGAGGCCAGCATTTCAACAGCCGTTTCGATCGCGGCGAGATCGCCCTTGATCTGCGGACGATAGGCCTTGTGCTCGATCCGGCCGGGGCGGCGGTAATCGGCACGCGCAACCTGCACGTCCTTCGGGACGTCGATGACGACGGGGCCGGGACGCCCGGTGGTGGCGATGTGGAAGGCTTCGTGCACAACTTCGCCCAGGCGCGTCGTATCCTTCACCAGATAGTTGTGCTTGGTGCAGGGGCGGGTGATGCCGACCGTATCGGCTTCCTGGAACGCATCGCTGCCGATGAGGTGCGTCGGCACCTGGCCGGTCAGGACAACGAGCGGGATCGAGTCCATCATGGCGTCGAGGATGCCGGTGATCGCATTGGTTGCGCCGGGCCCTGAAGTGACGAGAACGACGCCTGGCTTTCCTGTCGAACGGGCATAGCCTTCAGCGGCGTGGACGGCAGCCTGTTCGTGGCGGACGAGGATGTGACGGATGCGCGTCTGGGCATAGAGCGCGTCGTAGATCGGCAGCACGGCGCCGCCCGGATAGCCGAAGATTACCTCGACTCCGAGTTCGCCAAGCGCCTGAATGATGATCTCGGCTCCGGTCAGATGGGCGCGGGTCATGTCCATAGTCCTGTTGCACTGCAAAACAGCGGCTCTGCTAGCCGAGCCATGGGGTGCTGTCAACTGTTTAAGGCAACTTTAATATCTAAAAATGGATTTTCAGTGAAATAAAATTACAATTTAGCGATATTAACAGTAATTAGATGCGCATTTGCGATCAGGGGATGATTTTGGGCCAGTCCGGTGTCTGGTTGCGAAACCAGGTCATCTGTCGCTTGGCATAGTTGCGCGTATCCTGCTGCGCCCTTGTGCGCGCCTGATCGAGGCTGATTTCGCCGCGCAGGTGGGCAAGGAGCGGTGTCAGCCCGACCGCTTTCATGACCGGCAGCATGGGATCGAGGTGGCGGTCCATCAGTCGTGCCGCTTCATCCAGCGCGCCCTGTTCCAGCATTGCATCGAAGCGCGCGTTGCAGCGTTCGTAAAGCAGTGCACGGTCGGGCATGATGACCCGCGCATCCAGCGTGACATGGGCAGCAAGGCCGTGCGGCGTGTCCGCCTGCCAGTCGGCGAGTGAACGGCCGGTGCTTTTCACGACTTCAAGCGCACGGGCAATGCGCGTTGTGTCCGTGGGACGCAGACGGGCGTGCATGACGGGATCGCGCGCCGAAAGTTCGCGTGCAGCCTCGGCCACAGGCATGGCCCGGACAGCGGCACGAATGGCGGGGTCGATGTCGGGTATGGCGGCAAGGCCATGCAGCAACAGGCGCAGATACATGCCGGTGCCGCCGACGAGGATGGGCAGCTGCCCGGACGCCCACGCGCGTTCGATCTCCGCTTTCGCCATCTCGGCCCAGCGTGCGCCAGTGGCCGGATCAGCGCCATCAAGAATGCCGTAAAGCCGGTGCGGCGCGCGGGCGAGATCGGTGGCAGAGGGGCGTGCGCTGATGATGTCGAGATCGGCGTATAACTGACTGGCGTCCGCGTTGATGATGACGCCGTTTCTGGAAATCGCATGTTCGATCGCAAATGCCGACTTGCCGCTTGCGGTCGGTCCTGCAATGACGGCGAGCCTTGGACGGTTGCTGGAGTCGGACATGCTGGTTGGAACTTTGGTTGGCGTTGAAACACTGTCGGCGGGCGATGTCTCGGCAGCAAGCGATGCCCTGCGCGAGGCGGGCGCCACTGCTATTGCCGCGCACTGGATCGAAGCCGACAAGGCGATTGATTACAGCTTTGACCTCGCGGACGCCAGACTGGCGCGCAATGCGCTCGAAGCTGCGGCGCCAGACTGCGATGTCGTTGTCCAGCAGGCCGCACACCGCATGCGCAAGCTTTTGATCGCCGACATGGATTCGACGATGATCACCATCGAATGCATCGACGAGCTGGCCGATTATGCAGGGATCAAGGAGCAGGTGGCGGCCGTCACCGAAGCGGCCATGCGCGGCGAACTGGATTTCGAAGCGGCACTGGATGCGCGCGTGCGCCTGCTCAAGGGACTGGACGAAAGCGTTATCGAACGCGCGCTGAATGAACGTGTCGAGATCATGCCCGGCGCTGTGACGCTGATTTCGACGCTGAAAGTGCACGGCGCCCACACTGTCCTGATTTCAGGCGGCTTTACCGCCTTTGCCGAACCGGTGGGCCGGATGATCGGTTTCGACGAAGTCATCGCCAACCGTTTGGGAATCGAAGCGGGCCAGCTTTCGGGCACGGTCGATCGTCCGATCGTGACCGCCGCAGTGAAGCGTGCGACGCTGGCGGCCCGCGCCGAAACGCGCGGACTGGCGCTCGCAGACTGTCTGGCTGTGGGCGATGGTGCCAATGACATTCCTATGATCGAACTTGCAGGTCTGGGCGTGGCCTATCATGCCAAGCCCAAAACCTTCGCGGCCGCTGATGCAGCGATCCGGCATGGCGATCTGAGCGTGCTGCTTTATGCGGCGGGGTTGCCGCGTGCGCAATGGGTGCAGCCTACCAGTCGCTAAGCATCGACATGCGACGGTCGCGGCGGCTGACAGCATATTGCCGCCAGGCCAGCGCGCCCGACCGGATGAGTTCGACGCGCGCCGACCAGCGTTCGCCTTCCTGCAACAGCGTCGATACCAGCGGCCGCGTCCGCGTGTCGCGGTGCAGCACCCGGACGGCATCCACCGATGCCGCCCATGCGCGCTCGATGTTTTCGACATAAGGCAGGCTGCGATCCTCGCTGGCGCGCAGGCCGTAACCCGCCTCGTGCAGGGCGCGTGTCAGTTCGGAATCTGTCCTCAGACGCATCCGGACCGGCTCGGTCGCGATCCATTCGCGATAACTGGTGGTGCCGATCGCACGTTCATTGCCCAGTGCAAGTGCGCGCAGAAGCAACGTCCCTTGCTCGCTCAGATGCGGCAGCAGCTTGCGCAGGCCATCGGTCAGGCGCTCGCCACGGTCGCCAAAGCCATCGACGATGATCAGATCGAAGGGACCGCCGGGGGGCGGCATGTCCGGTGCCACAAGCGCGACAGACCCCTTTGGCGCCGCCGCGATCATGCTGTGTTCCATCTCGAAAGCCGTGACCAGACAGCCCAGGCGATCACGCAGATTTTGTGCCATACCGCCAAGCTCTGCGCCGATATGGGCAAGGCGCGACTGCGGACCCAGTTTGAGCCTGCCAAATACCGTATCGAGGCCCGCTTCGTCGCGCGGACCAAGGCAGCCCTGATCCCAGACCAGCTGGGCGACCGTCAGCCGTGCTTCGTGCCAGCCGTCTTCAGTTGGTGCCGATGCCGACGAACGCGGCAGTTCGCGCGCCACGACACGTGGTCGGCGTGCCAGCGGCCGTGTCGGCAGTGGTGGCAGCTCCGCCGGCAGATTGTCCTGCGTGCCTTCCGGTTTGGATAGCTGCAAGGACAGGGCGTCGAGATCATAGCCTTCCCACCAGGCCCTGAGGCGCAGCGACAGGGGCATGCCGAGGTGCTTGGGATCAGCTGACATGCCTGCACCCCAGATCATGCCGCTGTTTGGCCATATCCTGTGCAATGGCTGCCATGGCAAAGCGCAGGCCATGCGCTTCCCCGTCAAAGACAAGGCCGATACCGTCATGTGCAATGCGATTGACCCGCGCCTCGATGCAGCCAGCGTCGGGATGTTCGAGCATGACGAGATCGCCGATGGATGGCCGGGCATCGGTTTCGATGAAGCTGCCCATCGCTGAAATATCGCGCAGCCGTCCGGCGTCTGGACCATTCGACCAGATCAGCAGACACAGGCGCGGCAGGCGGTGTCGCTTAGCGTATCGCCGGTTGCCGGTGGCGGGCCGATGGACTTCGGGCATGATCGGTCCTCGTCATGAAGACGTGAAATTCCGTCATGCATAGCGCGCAGACGTTTCCGAAAAGTTTAGGGCGCTTTCACGACGAAGCAGCTTCGTCCGGCTGCCGTCAGCTTGCTGCATAGCGCCTGTGCATCGGCACGCTCGCGGAAGCCACCGATCTGAAGTCGTATCATGCGTCCTGCTTCGGAAAAAACAGGTTCATGATTGCCGATAATGCGTCCGTTGTCTTTGCGCAGCATGTCCCATCCCTGACGGGCTGACGTCATCTGGCCATAGGCGCCAATTTGCACCCGCCATGGCCCTGCCGCGACCGATGAAACAGGGGGCGAAGTCGTGTTTGTCACAGCGGGTGCGGAGGGGACAGAAACTGCCGCTGGTGTGGGGACCGGCAGGGTCTTGACCGCTTTCGTTCCGGCATCGGCAGATGCTTGCCGACCCGGTTTTGCGGCGGGGGCCGCAAGCGAGACGCCGATCACGCTGGCCGGTATTTCTGTCCGCAGCCGTTCCGGGTCCGCCGCCAGATTCTGACCTGCCTGACGCTGATCGAGCGGGATGTGTGCGTTCATCTTCTGAAGCGCTGCGCTGGCCGCCTCGAAACCACCGTCGCTGGCCTGCGTCATGTAGGCATAGGCCAGCGGCCATTTCTTGGGGACGCTGTCGCCGTTGAAATACATGACGCCCAACATGTACTGGGCTCTGGCCTCGCCGGCATCGGCTGCCTTGGTCCACCAGCGCGCCGATTCGGCCTTGTCGCCACTTTGCGCCGTCAGAATGCCAAGATTGGTGGCGGCAGGCGCATGGCCGCGCTCGGCGGCCCGGCGATAATAGGTTTTCGCCATGGCAAGATCCTGGGTCACGCCGCGCCCCAGCTTGTAGGCCTGCCCCAGATTGAACAGCGCATCAGAGTCACCGCGGGCAGCCAGAGGCTGCCAGATGGTAACGGCGGCCTTGTAGTCACCTGCCTGCCATTTCTCGACGCCCGCTTTCACCGATGCAGCCGGGGCGGTCATCGCAGGCGAGGCGAGCAGAAAGGCGACGCCCAACGCGATCGGCAACCAGACTTTGCGCGAGGTATGATCTTGTATTGTCACAGGCCTTTCTTAGCGGATTTACCCCTGTCGGCAAGCATATGCCGCTCATGCCGTCCCGTGAGCGCCACAGTTTGCCACGTCATGAGACGTTGTTTCATCCTGATGCAAACGGGACAGACGTGCTTCGGCACAGGACAGGGTTTACTGAATGTTAGGAATGGCTGGTGTCTAGTCACGCATGGAATTGATCAACAAAGGGGCACCATATGCGCGTTCTGGCTCTGGCTTCGCAGAAGGGCGGATCCGGTAAGACCACGCTCAGCGGTCATCTGGCGGTTCAGGCTCAGCTTGACGGGGCCGGACCCGTCGTTCTGATCGACATCGATCCGCAAGGGTCGCTTGCCGACTGGTGGAATGAGCGTGAGGCGGAAATGCCCGCCTTTGCCCAGACCACGGTGGCGCGTCTGGTCAGCGATCTTGAAACGCTCCGGCAAAAGGGGTTCAAGCTTGCGGTCATCGACACGCCTCCCGCGATTACGGTTGCGATCCAGAGCGTCTTGTCGGTTGCCGAGCTTGTCGTCATACCGACGCGTCCGAGCCCGCATGACCTTCGTGCGGCGGGGGCCACGGTCGATCTTTGCGAACGCGCCGGAAAGCCTCTGATCTTTGTTGTGAACGCGGCAACGCCCCGTGCGAAGATCACCTATGAAGCTGCTGTCGCCCTGTCGCAGCACGGCACGGTGGCGCCGGTCACCTTGCATCACCGTACCGATTATGCCGCATCGATGATCGATGGCCGTACCGTCATGGAGGTCGATCCCAAGAGCAAGTCTGCCGAAGAAATCCGCGAATTGTGGCGCTATGTCTCGGACCGGCTGGAGAAGAACTTCCGCCGCACGGTGTTCAATGCACCGTCCATGGCTGCGGTTGCGCCGCAGGTGCGCGCTGCCGGCGGCTTTGGCCGCAAGGCTGCGATGTGATCCGGTGCACAGGTCGGGAGCAGGCGTCATGAACGAGAAATCCGCATTCGCATCTCTGTCCGCCGGGCTGCTTGCGCGCAAGGGACAGGCCAAACCCGCGATGCGTCCGCAACTCTACAAGTTTGTCGATGATGACGATCTTGGCTGGAACGATATGGGGACTGACATGCTGACGCCGGAACAGGCGGCGCTTGTGTCACCCGCGCCCATTGCGGCGGCCGCCGTCGCGCCGGTTGCGATCGTCAAGCCGGATACGCATCATTCTGTCACAAGCCCCGCACCGGAGGTGGTGCAACAGCAGGAAGCATTGAGCGAGGCGTTCACGCCCGCGCCCGTGGCTGTTCCGGTATCTGCGTCTGCATCTGCACCTGCATTCGCACCCGCTGCGGCGGCGATCAAGGCCGTGCCTGCCGTCGACGGTCGCAAGTCTGTTGCAAACGCGCCGAAACTGCGTGCTGCGCCGGGAACAAAGGCCAAGTCGGCGTTCACGCTGCGCATCGATCAGGAACGCCACCTGCGCCTGCGCCTTGCCAGTGCCTATGCCCATCGTTCGGCACAGAACCTGCTGATCGAAGCTCTGGACCGCTTTCTGGAGGAATGTTTTCCGGAAACGGCTCAACCCAAGGTCGCCAATTGATCACGCCGCTTTGTTCAATGTCTGAAAGCCACGCCATGAATCAGCATATCAGAAACGTTGTCATGTGCAGTGCGGCGGTGGCAGCCATGATGCTTGGCGGCTGTGCTGGCGAACAGCCCGTTGCCCGTCTGAACAGCGCGTCATCACCAGTGCCCGATCAGGCGGGTGATGTGCCGCTGGTCGATCAGGTCCGTTCCGCCCTGACGCAGAACAATCATGCCGCAGCGATCAGCCTTGCCGAACTGGCTGTTCGCAGCCAGCCCGAAGCGGTCGAGGCGCGTGTGCTTCTGGCGCGCGCCTATTTTCAGGCTGGGCGTTTTGTCGCGGCCGTCAATGCCTATGACGATGTGACGGCAGCCGGCCATGCCGACAATCATGTCATGCCGATCATCCTTGCGCAGCTAGCCAGCGGCCGGGTTGCGCAGGCCTTGGCCCATCTCGACAATGCGCCCGCGACGACCAGCCAGTCCGACCGCGGTCTGGCCTATGCCCTGGCCGGACAAACGCAGCAGGCCATCGCCGTTCTGACTGCCGCTGTGCGTAATGGCGAAGCCACGGCGCGGACGCGGCAGAATCTGGCACTGACGCTTGCGCTTGATGGCCAGTGGGCGGCGGCACGTGTCACGGCGCTGCAAGATCTGACCCCCGATCAGCTTGATATGCGTCTGATCGAGTGGACGCGCATCAAGGACCAGCCGGATGCGGCAGGACGCACAGCGATGCTGCTTGGGATTGCGCCAGCCGCCAATGATCTTGGGCGCCCGCTTCACCTTGCGTGGCAGAGTGCGGGACAACGTGACGGGCAGGAATCGTCGCAGCAGGCGAGCCTTGCCGATAGTCACCCGGCGATGCCAGAGGCGACACCTCCGGTTTCTGCGCCGGAAATCATGGCGGATGCCGCGCCTGTCGCAGCGGATCCGGTTGTCAAAACCGCAGTGCACACGGCGCCGGACGTGACGCTGTCAGGAACGCAGACTGTATCTGCAACGACGGAACGTGGCTGGGTTATCCAGCTGGGGGCCTTTTCAGAACGCGATAATGTCGATCGGGCCTGGCATGCGGTGCGAAGCGATTATCGCAAGATGGCCGGATATGTTCCCACGACTGACAATTTTGCACTGAAAAGTGGCAAGATCCTGCATCGCTTGTCGGTTGGCGGTTTCGATAATGTCCGCGCGGCCCGCGCGACCTGCCGCGCTTTGCAGAAAGCCGGGCATGAATGTTTCGTCCGGCCAGCCACCAAACTCGATCATGTCCGCATGGCATCTTCGGCAGGGCAGGGGCGCCGTATCTGATCGTTGGAGAGGTGTTCGGCGGCTTATTGCGCGCTGAACACCTGTTCGCCACCCTTCCAGGTTGCCAGCACGCGTCCTTGCACCGGTAGAAGGTCAAAAGGCGTGTTGCCTGCGCTGGCGCGGAAGCGCTCTGCCTGAATCCGCCACGGGCTGTCAGGGTCGAACATCACAAGGTCGGCTGGCGCGCCAACGGCAAGCTGTCCCCCTTCGGTCCCGAAGATCGCGGCTGGCCGGCTGCTTAGCAAGGCCAGCGTTGCTGCCAGCGACAGCTCGCCATCGTGATGCAGTGTCAGTGCCAGAGGTAAAAGCGTCTCCATCCCCACCATGCCCGGCTCGGCCTCGGCAAAGGGCAGGCGCTTGTCGTCCTGACCGCGCGGATCGTGGCTGGATGTCAGGACGTCCACGGTGCCGTCGATGACGGCTGCGCGCAGCGCCAGACGGTCGCGCTCCTCGCGCAGGGGCGGCGACAGGCGCGTGAACGTGCGATAGCCGGCAACAGCCTGATCGTTCAGCAGGAAATGCGCCGGATTGGCGCCGCAGGTGACACGCACGCCCCGCGCCTTGGCCCGGCGCACGATATCCAGTCCCTCGGTGGTCGAAATCTGGCGGATGTGAAGCCGGGCCCCGGTTTCCTCAGCCAGACGTACATCGCGCGCCACCGCCAGCGCTTCGGCCATGGCCGGGGAAGATGGCAATCCCATGCGGCTGGCATAATCGCCCGATGTCGCCACATTGCCCGCCGTCAGGGCGCCATCTTCGGCATGGGTCACGACAACCATGTCAAAGCGGGTGGCATATTGCAAAAGCCGCATCATCACGAGAGTCGAGGCTATCGCATGACGCCCGGTTGCAGCCCCGACAGCCCCCGCCAGCTGGCACAGGCCGATTTCCGCCAGTTCCTCGCCGTCGAGGCCGCGCGTGGCCGCTGCCAGCGGATGCACCCAGAGTTCGGGCTTGCCCAGCCGTTCGGCTCGCTCGATCAGCGCCGGGTCGTCAAGCGGCGGCGACTGGTCGGGCATCAGCATGACGCGCGTGATGCCGCCCGCACTGGCGGCGGCACGTTCGGCCTTGAATACCCCCGAATCGATCAGGCCCGGCGCCAGTGCCTTTCCGCCTGCGTCGATGATCTGGTCGCAGGCGCTGGTGTCGATGGCGCCCAGAGCCGCGATCCGTCGGTCCTGTACCAGAAGGCCGCCCGTGGTTTCCGTGCCTGCGACAGGATCGACGAGGCGCGTATTGACGATGGCGAAACGCGTATTCATGCCCAGCCCTCGATGCCACGGCGGTTGCGGGTGAGGACGTCAAGACAGGCCATGCGGACCGCGACCCCCATTTCGACCTGTTCGCCGATGGCCGAGCGCGTCAGGTCGTCGGCGACTTCGGATGCGATTTCGACTCCGCGGTTCATGGGGCCGGGGTGCATGACCAGCACGTCGGGACCGGCTTCGGCCAGACGGGCGGCGGTCAGGCCATAGAAATGGAAATATTCCCTGAGCGATGGGACATAGGCGCCATCCATGCGTTCGCGTTGCAGACGCAGCATCATGATGACATCAGCGTCGCGGATGCCCTTGTCCATGTCGATGAAGGGTTCGGCGCCCATGCGTTCGATATCCTGTGGCATCAAGGTCGGTGGGGCGACCGCGCGCACCTTTGCCCCCAGGGCACTGAGCAGGTGGAAATTCGAGCGCGCCACGCGGCTGTGCAGGACGTCGCCGCAGATGGCGACGGTCAGGCCTTCGATCCGCCCCTTGCGGCGGCGGATGGTGAGCGCATCAAGCAGCGCCTGCGTCGGATGTTCGTGGCGGCCATCACCGGCATTGAGAACAGGGCAGGACACTTTCTCGGCGATCAGCTGGACTGCGCCCGAATGCTGGTGACGGATGACAAGGACATCAGGATGCATGGCATCGAGCGTGAGCGCGGTATCGAGCAGGGTTTCGCCCTTTTTGACCGAGCTTTGTCCGACACTCATGTTGACGACATCCGCGCCCAGTCGCTTGCCCGCGATTTCGAACGACAACAGCGTGCGCGTCGAATTTTCGAAAAAGGCGTTGATCTGGGTCAGCCCGGCCAGACGCGCATCATGCTTGTGCGCCGAGCGGTTGAACACGGCCCAGCGTTCGGCTTCATCGAGCAGGAAGGTGATTTCCCAGGGTTTCAGCCCTTCGATGCCAAGGAGATGGCGATAGGGAAAGGGATGGACGCCTTGCGGCAGGTTCGCGGGGACGGAGGGTGCGCTTGTCATCAAGGCTGTTCTCTAGCCTCGCTTGTGGCCGAGGGCAACTGATAGGCCAGGGCGTCGATGGCGCTTTGCAGGATATGGGCGGCGGCCAGGGCGTCGATGCGCTCGGCTCGCTTGGCGCGGCTCATGTCGGCTTCGATCATCGTGCGTTCGACGGCCTGTGTCGACATGCGCTCGTCCCACAGCAGCACGGGCAGGGCGAGGGGGGCCAGATTGCGGGCGAAAGCACGGCTGGCCTGTGCGCGGGCGCTGTCGCTGCCGTCCATGTTGATCGGGTGGCCGATCACGATACCTTTGATCTGCTGCGTCCCGACCAGTGTTTTCAAGGCGGTCAGATCGGCATTGAACTTGCCGCGCGGCAGGGTCTGATGCGGACTGGCGAATTGCCAACCGGCATCGCAAAAGGCGATGCCGATCGTCTTGGTGCCAAGATCGATGCCCATCATGCGCCCGCCATCAGGCAGCGCTGCGGCAAAGCCTGCGGCGTCACGATAGGGCAGGCCGGGCTTTTTTGGGGGGGTATCGGTCATCGGGCCGCCATCTCGCGGGCTAGCCAGCTGTTCAGCCGGTTTTCCGCATCCGCCCGGATATTCGCCCAGAACAGCGCATAGTCATACACGTGGTAGTTGTTGCCCGGCATGACATATTTGCCATAGCCATCGGGCGCGGCTCCGATCGAGAGGATGCCCGGCCCTGTGCAGGCTGCACCGATTTTTGCCGATGCCAGCACCTTTTCGCTGCCGCCGTCACCTTTGGGCACCAATGCGCCAAGGTTGGCGCTGGCGGGTGCTGCACCAGTCGCGCCGCCCATGAGCGGATTCGTGCACAGCATCCGGCTGCCATCACGCGGTGCACCCGTGAAGCCCTTGCTGGCTTTCATGCCATCCGTGAGCCAGCTGGGGTCTGCGGGTTCGGCAAAGCTCTGCCAGGTCAGGATGCAGCCCGGCTGGTTGGCTTTGGCGCAGGCGGGCAGGCCAAGGGCGGGAAGATCAGCAGTGATGGAAATCGGCCAGCCCACGGCATAGACCGCGACGATGCGCCGCGCGAGCGGCTGGCCTGCGACCCTCGATTGCATGAGGTGCAGCAGGTGGCGCGTCCCCTGGCTGTGACCCGCAAGGATGATGGGCCGATCGGCATGCTGGGCGGCGAGAAAAACATCAAAGGCGCGCATGACATCGCCTTCCGCCACCGCCAGCGCCTTGTCCCTGTCGGCGCGGTTGTCCGTGAAGAACGCGCCGATCACGGCCTGACGGTAACGCGGCGCCCAGATGGCGCCGACACCGTTCAGGGCGCTGGCCTGGCTTTCGACGAAACGCACCAGCCGGGCGTCGGCTTCGACATCGTCATAGGCCGCATTCCATCGGTCGCGCTTGATGTAGGTCGTGGGAGCGACATAGAATACGGCGGCTGCCGGTTTTGGTGCGGGTTTATAGCCTTGCGGCACCCATGCACTGCTGCCGGGCGCGGTTTCGCCCCTGGCGGCCCATGTCTCGGGCCTGGTGTAATCGGGGGCCGGTCCGGCGCTGGCTGCGGCAAACGGCATGGTCGGCGTGACGGCCATGCGCATGATGTCGTTTTCAAACAGCCGCCAGATGACGGCGGCTGTAATGAACAGCATCGTCAGGATCGCAACAACCCACAGGAAACGTCGGACGATCATGATGGCATGCACTCCGGCAAGGATCAGCTTGCCCCGCGCCTAGCACAGCCGCCGCGCGGCGTCAGCCTTGGACTTCTCCTTGCGACTTGAAGCGCGGCGCGCCACCATGCTAGGCGCAAACCCGTTCCACGCAGGAAGGCAGAAATCCATGTCGGTCAATGCCGATACCGTCAAACGCATCGCCCATCTGGCGCGCATCAAGCTGACAGAGGCCGAAGTTGCGCCGCTCGAAGCCGAACTCAACCGTATTCTTGGCTGGGTGGAGGAGCTGAGCGAAGTCGATACCAGCAATGTCGCCCCCATGACGGCGGTCATCCCTAACCATCTGCGGCTGCGCGAAGATGCCGTCACCGACGGCAATGTGCGCGACAAGGTGCTGGCGAATGCACCTGATGCCGCCCATGGCTTTTTCACCGTGCCGAAGGTGATTGAATAGTGACTGATCTGACGAAACTCTCCATTGCCGCCATGCGCGATGGCCTGCGCGCCAAGTCGTTTTCCGCGCGCGAACTGACAGAGGCGCATATCGCTGCGATCGAAGCCGGCCGCGCGCTCAATGCCTTCATCGTCGAAACGCCTGAGCACGCGCTGCGCGCGGCTGACGCTGCCGATACGGCGCTGGCCCAGGGCGCGGCAAAGCCGCTGTCGGGCATTCCCCTTGGCATCAAGGACCTGTTCGCAACCGAAGGCGTGCAGACGACGGCGGCGTCGAAGATCCTCGACGGCTTCGTGCCTCAGTATGAATCGACGGTCACGGCCAAGCTGTTTGCTGACGGCGCGGGCATGCTTGGCAAGCTCAACCTTGATCAGTTCGCCATGGGTTCGTCGAACGAAACCAGCGCCTATGGCAATGTGATTTCGCCTTGGCGCGGGCAAAATGGCGAACATCTGGTGCCGGGTGGCAGTTCGGGCGGTTCGTCGGCGGCTGTTGCCGCGCACCTGTGTGCTGGCGCGACTGGCACCGATACCGGCGGTTCGATCCGCCAGCCGGCGGCCTTTACCGGCATTGCGGGCATCAAGCCGACCTATGGCCGTTGCTCGCGCTGGGGTGTTGTGGCGTTCGCCAGCTCGCTCGACCAGCCGGGGCCGATGGCGCGCGACGTGCGTGACAATGCCATCCTGCTCCAGTCGATGACGGGTTTCGATCCGGTGCCCGATTTCGAAGCGGCGCTGACCGGCGACCTCAAGGGCAAGCGCGTCGGCATCCCCAAGGAATATCGCCTCGACGGCATGAACGCCGAAGTCGAGGCGCTGTGGGACAAGGGCGCGCAGTGGCTGAAGGATGCCGGTGCCGAGATCGTCGAAGTCTCGCTGCCGCACACCAAATATGCGTTGGGCGCCTATTACATCATCGCGCCCGCAGAAGCCTCGTCGAACCTCGCGCGCTATGATGGCGTGCGTTACGGCCAGCGCGTCATGCCCGAAAACGGCAGCCTTGCCGACATGTACGAAGCCACCCGCGCCGCCGGTTTCGGGGCCGAGGTCAAGCGTCGCATCATGATTGGCACCTATGTGCTGTCGGCCGGTTTCTACGATGCCTATTATATGCAGGCGCAGAAGGTGCGGGCGCTCATCGCGCAGGACTTCGAAAAGGCATTCCAGCAGTGCGACGTGCTGCTAACGCCGACTGCGCCATCCGCCGCCTTTGCCTTTGGCGCGAAGTCCGACGACCCGATTTCGATGTATCTGAACGATGTCTTCACCGTGCCGACGTCGCTTGCGGGCCTGCCTGCCATGTCGGTTCCGGGTGGCCTGTCTTCGGATGGCTTGCCGCTTGGTCTTCAGATCATCGGCCCAGCGCTCGATGAATGCGGCGTCCTGAACGCCAGCTTTGCAATTGAACGCGCCGCCGGTTTCACCGCGCGCGCCGACAAGTGGTGGTAAGACATGACTGAAGCAAGCAAGCCTTACCGTCTGATGGGCGCCACTGGCGAATGGGAAATTGTCGTTGGTCTTGAAGTCCACGCGCAGATCGTATCGCAGTCGAAGCTGTTTTCCGGCGCGGCGACCGCCTTTGGCGCCGAGCCGAATACGCAGGTGTCGCTGATCGATGCGGCCATGCCCGGCATGCTGCCGGTGCCGAACCGTGAATGTATCCGCCAGGCGGTGCGCACCGGCATGGCTTTGGGCGCGGTGATCAACAACTGGTCGCGCTTTGATCGCAAGAATTATTTCTATGCCGATCTGCCGCAGGGTTATCAGATCAGCCAGCTTTATCACCCGCTGGTGGGCGAGGGGACAATCACGCTCGACCTTGATGACGGCACGCAAAAAGTTGTCGGCATCGAACGCATTCATGTCGAACAGGATGCAGGCAAGCTGATGCATGACCAGCATCCGACCCGTTCTTATGTCGATCTCAACCGTTCGGGCGTGGCGCTCATGGAAATCGTCTCGCGCCCCGACATGCGCTCGCCGGGCGAGGCAGGCGCCTATCTGCGCAAGCTCCGCACACTGCTCCGCTATGTCGGTTCATGCGATGGCAACATGGAAGAAGGCTCGATGCGTGCCGACGTCAACGTCTCGGTCAGGAAGCCGGGCGCCGAGTTCGGCACGCGCTGCGAGATCAAGAACGTCAATTCGGTGCGCTTTGTCATGGCCGCGATCGAATATGAAGCGCGGCGCCAGATCGACGTGATCGAAGATGGGGGCGTGATCCGTCAGGAAACGCGCCTGTTCGATCCCGACAAGGTCGAGACGCGGTCGCTCAGGTCGAAGGAAGACGCGCATGATTACCGCTACTTCCCCGATCCCGACCTGTTGCCACTGGAACTCGACGAAGCGTTTCTGGCAGAATGCCGCACCAGCTTGCCGGAACTGCCGGACGAAAAGCGCGCGCGCTTTGAACTGCATCTTGGCATCAGCGCTTACAACGCCAGCGTGCTGACGGCGGAAAAGGAAACTGCCGACTATTTCGAGGCACTGCTGGCCGACGCCGCGCGCCGCACCGGAAAGCCCGAGGCTGAACTCGCACGTCATGCGTCGAACTGGGTGATTTCCGACCTGTTCGGTGCCTTGAACCGTCTGGGCAAGGGCGTGACGGACTCGCCAGTGTCGCCCGAAGCCGGCGGCGAACTCATCGCGCTCATCACTGATGGCACGCTGTCGGCCAGCCTTGCGAAGCAGGTGTTCGAGATCATGCTCGAAACCGGCGATGCAGCAGGCAAGATCGTCGAGGAACGCGGTCTTCGTCAGGTGACCGATACCGGCGCGATCGACAAGGCGATTGCCGATGTGATCGCCGCCAACCCCGACAAGCTGGCCGAATATCGCGGCGGCAAGGACAAGCTGTTCGGCTTCTTCGTCGGGCAGGTGATGAAGGCGATGGCGGGCAAGGCCAATCCGGCTGCTGTCAACGACCTGTTGAAGAAAGCCCTGGGCTGATCAGGCCGATTGCGGTTGACGCGGGAGAACAGTGCCCGCGTCAACCCGTGGCCATGCGCTAAATGGAAATCCAGACGGTAAAGGCCATCAACAGGGCAGCTGCGATTGCAATCAGGATCAGCAAGCGCTTTTCGCGCCGGAGATCGGTTTTTGCGGGGCGATGTTTGCGGCGGCTCATGCGCGGTCCAGCCATGCAGGCCAGATGATTTCGGCCTTGTCGCCATCGACTGACACCAAAAGCGCGTCTTTGACTGCTTCCATCCTGAGATGCGCGATGCCGATTCCATCGGCATGGGCGCGCAGTTCGCCCGCTGCTTCGCCATCGGCGCGGACCTTGCCATCCCCCGTCGGCACATCCGTTAGCGCGATCGGCAAGAGCCGCCGCCGTATCTTGTCGCGGTAATGCATGCGTGCCGTGTTTTCCTGTCCGACATAACAGCCTTTGCTGAAACTGACGCCGTTCAGTTCGGCGGCGTTGGTTTCGAGCCACAATGTCTTGTCGATGCCAATTTCGCAGGCATCAGGAACGCCCAGCATCCGGCGGTGGCGGTGATAGGCGGCCAGGGCATCGGGGGCAGGGTGGTTTTCCGCAGCCGAAATCCAGCGTGCGCCCAGTTCGGGCAGGCGACTGTCTTGCGGATAGCCGCTGTCGCCGCCCCATGCCGCGCAGACGGTGAGTTCGGTCGGCGCGACCGTCACGTTCCGCCGCAGCTTGTACATGGTCAGTCGCTGGATCAGCGCCTGCGCCCGGTCCGCTGCGACATCGATCAGGATCGAATCGGGGTGTTCGTGGTGCAGCATCAGCTCGAACAGCGCCTTGCCCTGCGGGCTGAGCATGCCAGCCCACATTGTGTTGCCGGGCGTCAGCGTCTCGACGTCATTTGTCAGCAGGCCTTGCAGAAAAGGCCATGTTTCAGGGCCGTGGACACGGATCACGGCACGGTCGGTCAAAGGGGCGATGTGTAACATGATTTCTATGCTAGGGTCTGGCCGAATTGGTGCAAGAGGATATAGGCTTCTTCCATGACACAGACTTTCGATCTCGTGCTGCGCGGCGGGCAGGTATTCACCCCGGGCGGGTTGGTTCAATGTGATGTCGGTGTGACCGGGCGCCGGATTGCCGCGCTTGGTACGCAGTTGAGCGGCGGCGATGTTGTCGATTGCACCGGCCTGACCGTGTTGCCCGGCGTCATCGACACGCAGGTCCATTTTCGTGAACCGGGACTGGATCACAAGGAAGACCTTGAATCGGGCAGCCGGGCGGCCGTCCTTGGCGGTGTGACCGGCATTTTTGAAATGCCAAACACAAAGCCCAACACTGACAGTGCCGATGCCCTGGCCGACAAGCTGGCGCGGGCCAAGGGGCGGATGTGGTGCGAACATGCCTTTTATGTTGGCGCAACCGCTGAAAATGCCGAAAGCCTTGGCGCGCTGGAAATGCTGCCTGGCTGTGCTGGCGTCAAGGTGTTCATGGGCGCATCGACAGGAAGCCTGCTGGTGTCTGACGATGCCGCGCTGGCGCGTGTCCTGGCGAACGGACGCCGCCGCGTCGCCATTCATGCCGAGGATGAAGCGCGGATGCAGGAGCGCGCACATCTCAGGGTCACGGGCGACGCATCGAGCCACCCGGTCTGGCGCGATGACGAATCCGCCATGATGGCCACGCAGCGGATCATGCGTCTGGCGCATGCCGCCCGGCGCCGCATTCATGTCCTGCATGTCACGACGCCTGATGAACTGGCCTTTCTTGCGCGGCACAAGGACATCGCAAGCTGCGAAGTGACGCCGCAGCATCTGACGCTGGCGGCGGAAGAGGCTTATCCGCAGCTGGGCACTTTTGCGCAGATGAACCCGCCGATCCGATCGGGCACGCATCGGGAAGGGCTTTGGCACTGGCTGGCGCAGGGCGTGCCCGATGTCATTGGTTCGGACCATGCGCCGCATACGCGTGAAGAAAAGGCGGCAGCCTATCCCGCCAGCCCTAGTGGCATGCCAGGCGTGCAGACCTTATTGCCGCTGATGCTCGATCATGTGAACGCAGGTCGTTTGAGCCTTGCACGGCTGGTCGATCTGACATCTGCTGGCGCAGCGCGGCTGTTCGGTCTGACCGCCAAGGGCCGCATCGCGCCCGGTTTCGATGCTGATTTTTCGCTGGTTGATCTCAAGGCGCGCTGGACGATCCAGGATGACTGGCTTGCCAGCAAGTGCGGCTGGTCGCCTTTCGAGGGGCACCAGATCATGGGGCGTCCGGTCGCAACCATCGTGCGCGGTCAGGTTGTGATGCGCGATGCCGAACTGATCGGCGCGCCGATTGGCGAACCTTTCCGCTTTGACGAAACGATGCGTCAGTCCTGAACGTGAAAAGGGCGGCTGGATAGCCGCCCTTCAAACAGTCTGGGCCGAGGTCAGAAGGGAATGACGCGGCCTTCCTTCGAATATTTCAGATATCCGATATTGGCTCCCAGTCGCCAGCCAACCCCCAGTTTGATGGGGACAAGGATGATGTTGTCGCGCTGGTGGTAATTGGCGGTAAAACCGCCGATGACATAGACCTTGCCCTCGACTGCCGGATAGCGGCGGTAAATTTCTTCGGTGTCGTACAGGTTATACACCAGCGTGAACGTCTTTGACGCATCGCCGCCAAGATCGATGCCGAGCGACGGGCCGGTCCAGTGCACCGGCTTTTGTCCTTCGACGCTGTGATAGAGGGTCCCGTTGCCGTAGCGTAAACCAACAATAAATGCGCCGGACGCCTCCCGTCCGGTGATGTAGGCATTCGGGCGCCCAAGATCGGCAAAGATTTTCTCGATGATGCCGGCAACGCCTTCAGCACCCTTGCCGAAAAAACCTTGCGCTTCGGCGATCACGGCCTTCTGGTCATAACCTTGCCCTGCGGCGTCCGTCGTCGCGACCGGAGCCGCAGGGGCCGGGGCCGGGGCGGAAGCAGGGGCGGCGGTTGCGGGCGCGGCGGCCGACGATGCCGGAACAGGGACTGTTGTGCCATATCCGGCTTCGCTTGCAGGCACCGGCGCAAGGTCGGCATCGGCTGCGCCGGCGGTCTGCGCATGAGCTGCCGAAATTCCGACAAAGCCCAGGCTCAACGGGCTCAGGCTGAACAGGACGGACACAGCCAGCCCATGAATGGCTTTCTTTGCGGTCATTGCTATCCTTCTCTCCCGCAACGTATCGAATGCCGTCCACTTTGCGACGAC
>CAZWMK010000027.1:0-22804 GCA_964635065.1 uncultured Sphingomonadaceae bacterium
TGTCTATCCCTATCCGCATGTCGACCAATTGATGCCGCTGATGGCGGACGGGCTTGTGCTGCCCTATCTCGACATTCCGTTCCAGCATGCCAGCCCCACCGTGCTGCGCGCGATGAAGCGTCCGGCAAACGAGGCGAAAGTCCTTGAACGGATTCGCGGCTGGCGCGAGATCGTGCCCGACATTGCCCTGCGCTCCACCTTCATCGTCGGCTTCCCCGGCGAGACCGAAGACGATGTACGCTACCTTCTCGACTGGCTGGAAGAAGCACAGCTCGACCGCGTCGGCTGCTTCAAATACGAGGCGGTCGACGGTGCCCCTGCCAACGCCATCGAGGGCGCCGTGCCCGAAGAGGTGAAGCAGGAGCGCTGGGAACGGTTCATGGCGGTGTCTGCCCGCATTTCCGCCAACAAACTTGCCGCAAAAGTCGGTCGCACCATCGACGTGATCATCGACGAAGCCGATGGTGAAGGTGGCGCGTCGGGCCGGTCGAAGGCCGATGCGCCCGAAATCGACGGACAGGTGCACCTGCGCGACGCCGGACAGGCGCAACCGGGCGATATACTGCGCGTCCTTGTCGAGGAAGCCGACGAATATGACCTGTTCGGCGTCCCGGCCGCCTGAAGCGGAGGCGCACTATAACAGCTTGCCGGGGTTCATGATGCCGCCGGGATCGAGCGCCGCCTTGATCGCCCGCATCGCCTGAAGCTTGCCGGGATTCACCAGACGGGCCAGTTCGTCGCGCTTGAAGCTGCCGATGCCATGTTCGGCGGAAATCGTGCCGCCGTGGGCCATCACCCGATCATTGACGAAGCGCGTGATCGCCGGGCCTTCCGTCTCGACATAGGCGCGGCTGTCGGCGCCTTCGGGCGCGCGGACATTATAATGGACATTGCCATCACCAAGATGGCCAAATGCCAGCACCCTTGTACCGGGCCAACGGCGTTCGACTTCCGGTGTCGTCGCAGCGAGGAATGCAGGAAGCCGCGCGACAGGAACCGCAATGTCGTGCTTGACCGCCATGCCGTCGCGGCGTTCGGCGGCAGGCAAATCCTCGCGTAGCTGCCACAAGGCCGCAGCCTGCGCCGCACTGGTGGCGACGACGGCATCGCGCACAAGGCCCTCGGCACTGGCCGCAGTCAACTCCGTCGCCAATTGCGCGCACAGGGCGTCACTGTCCGGACTGCCCGCCAGTTCAATCAGCACATGCCACGGACTGTCGCCTGCCAGAGGAGGGCGGGTTGACGGCATATGGCGCATGAGCAGCGCAAGGCCGTCATGCGGGATGAACTCGAAACTGTCGACCTGGTCGCCACTCGCTGCCCGAAGCCGGGCAAGAAGCGTCAGTGCTGCCGCCGGATCGGGAACGGCGGCCCATGCCGTCGCCGTGCCTTTTGGCGCGGGCACGAGCCGGAGCGTCGCCGCTGTCACGAACCCGAGCGTACCTTCGGCACCGATCAGCAGCTGCTTGATGTCATAACCGCTGTTGTCCTTGGGCAAGGGTGAAAGCTGATCGAGCAGGCTGCCGTCAGGCAGCACCGCTTCCAGTCCCAGTATCTGGGCCCGCATCGTGCCATGACGCAAAACCTGCACCCCCCCGGCATTGGTGGACACAAGGCCGCCAATGGTCGCGCTGCCCCTTGCCGCCAGCGACAGCGGAAAGACACAGCCGACCTGCAACGCGGCTTCCTGCACGGTCTGGAGAATGGCGCCGGCCTCGGCCGTCAGCGTATAGCCGGCGGCATCCACGGCACGGATGCGCGCCATGCGATCAAGCCCGACCAGAATGCTGGCATCATCGGATTCGGGAACCGAACCGCCCACCATGCCGGTATTGCCCCCCTGTGGCACAAGGCCAATACCATGGGCAGCGGCAATCCTGACAATCGCCTGCAAGGCTGTCACCGTATCGGGCCGCAGCAAAAGCGGGCTGCGCCCCTGCTTGCGCCCCCGCCAGTCGACAAGCCGCGGCGCCATGATCGCGGCATCCTCGGTCCAGCCACCCGGACCGGCGGCTTCTTTCAGCTGCATCAAAACAGCAGGGGGCGGCGGCTGCAATGTCATGACAAGGGCATAGCGCGCCGCGTCACAATCTGCCAGAGGAGCGCGAGACCGCACAGAACAGGCAGGCAGGTTCAGCCCGTGTTCAAGCCGGACTTGGGATAGCGGAATCGATGATCCGGGGCATGACTCTGCTTCCGGCGCGTTTCGCGCTGGCTTTTGTGTTCGCCATGACGATTGGCGCGCCGGCCATGGCTGATCGCGATGAGCCCGAAACGCCGACAATCCGGCGCGTGCCAACCATGCCGCCCGGTCTTGAACCGCGCAAGGAAGGGCTGTTTGCCCGTCATTCGCGCAAGCGCTGCATCGAAACCGGCTTGATCGCCGGGGCGATCGTCACCAGCGAGCGCGCCATAGACATCAGCCTGCGCAACGGCACGCGCTACCGCATGGAGTTCTCCGCCCCTTGCCCGGCCCTGAGCTATTATCAGGGCTTTTATTACCAGCGCAGCCGCAGCGGACTTTTGTGCGCCGGGCGCGATGCGATCCTCGACCGGTCTGGGACGGAATGCCCAATCCGGCGCATCAGGCGTCTCAAAAAATAGCAATCCGCACCGCGCATCGCGGCGCGCGTTGCCCCAGCCGAAATGGCCGCATAACAGCCATGAAAACGCGAATCGGGAATCTGATGCTGGCCAACCCGCGCGATCCCTCGGGCGGACGCACCGATGCCCTGGTCGCCCGCTTCAATCAGGCAATTGGCCGCGCTATCGGTGCAAAATTCCGATTGAGACGAAATTATGCGACATCCGCCTTGGCTTTGCCTTGATTTCTTGACATTGGCGGCTGCATCGCCCAACGCCGCCACATGAGTCGGTCGGTACTGTCGGCACTGGAAGGACGCCATTGAGCTTCGAAGACCTGCATCTGTCGCCTGAACTGCTGAAGGCAGTCGCCGACGCCGGTTACTCTGAACCTTCCCCCATCCAGCGTCAGGCCGTTCCGGTTGTGCTGATGGGACGTGACATCATTGGCGTCGCACAAACAGGCACCGGCAAGACCGCATCATTCGTTTTGCCGATGATCGACATTCTTGCCGAAGGCCGGGGACGTGCGCGGATGCCGCGTTCACTAATCCTTGCGCCGACGCGCGAACTTGCCGTGCAGGTATCTGAAAATTTCACCAAATACGGCAAATATCACAAGCTCTCCATGGCGCTTTTGATCGGTGGCGTCTCGTTCGGCGATCAGGACAAGGCTCTGGAAAAGGGCGTCGACGTCTTGATCGCAACGCCCGGCCGTCTGATGGACCAGTTCGAACGCGGCAAGATATTGCTGTCTGGCGTCGACATCCTTGTCATCGACGAAGCCGACCGCATGCTCGACATGGGCTTCATTCCCGATGTCGAAAAAATCTGCACCCTGCTGAAGCCGCAGCGCCAGACGCTGCTTTTCTCGGCGACCATGCCGCCGCCGATCAAGAAGCTGGCCGACACCTTCATGAATTCGCCGCGCCTCATCGAAGTGTCGCGTCCGGCCACAACAAATGCGTCGATCACCCAGTCGCTTCAACCGACGACCGAGCGGGGCAAGCGCGAAGCCCTGCGCGCCCTGTTGCGCAGCGAGGACGTGAAAAACGCCATTATTTTCTGCAATCGCAAGCGCGACGTGAAGGTGCTGAGCGATTCGCTCAAGCGACACGGCTTTGCCGCCGGCCAGATCCATGGCGACATGGAACAGGCCGACCGCATGGCCACGCTTGACGGTTTCAAAAACGACACCATCAAGCTCCTCGTCGCCTCCGACGTCGCTGCGCGCGGCCTCGACGTCAAGGGCGTCAGCCACGTCTTCAATTTCGATGTGCCCTATAATGCCGACGATTATGTCCACCGCATCGGGCGTACCGGGCGCGGTGGCGCGACCGGTACTGCGATCACGCTGATCACCGATGCGGATGCCGAAGCCATCGCCGGCATCGAAAAGCTGATCGGCCAGAAGATAGAACGCCGCGCCAGCGTCACGACGGCTCCGCCGACGGCAGAACCAGGCCACGAACGCGGGAGCCGGGACAAGGAAGACGCACGGCCGGAACGCGTCGAACGCTCTAACCGGCGCGAGCGCGGTGACGGCGAACGCAGCCGTCGCGGACGCTCAGGAAGCAACGAGGAGCGCTCGCAGCGCGCCGAAATCAATCCCAATGCCGATCGCCCCCTGCCACCGGGCGCCGATCCGCGCTGGGGCGGACCTGTTCCGGCCTTCCTGTCGCTTTCCGCCCGTAACTGCACCTAGAGCGGGAAAACAGCGGGGCCGCGCCTGCCATTGGCCCTTTGTTAACCTCATTCAGTCATACCTGCCCCACCTTGGTAAAGATGGTGGCATGGCCCAGCATTCGAAGATTTTCGAACGGATCAGAATCCTGATGGAGGCTGGCGATATTCCGCCAACGCCCGTCAATTATGAATTCTGGTATCGCTATGTCACCCGTGCAGACCCGGATCTGGTTGAAGCCGTCGACGCCGTCCAGCGCACGGCGGGGCGGGTGTCGCGACGCGCCATGGAAAACATCCGCCGCGAACTGTTCGGCAATTCCCAGACCGGCGAACTGACCGCACTGGTCGAGCGCACCCAATCGCAGCTGGCACGGGTGGCTGGCTTTGTCGTCAAGAGCGAAGGCGACGCCCGCACCTACAATGACCGCCTGAAAAGCGGCAGCAGCAAGATCAGTCGCACCGGGGATATCGCTTCACAGCAGCGACTCTTGTCGGAAATGGTCGACGCCACCAGCGCGATGATCGCAAAAACCGAAGCGCTCGAAGCCCAGTTGGCCCAGTCCGGTCAGGAAATCAGCACCCTGCGCGCAGACCTTGAATCGGCCCGCACCGAAAGCCGCACCGATGCGCTGACCGGACTGCCCAACCGCAAGGCATTCATGGCCTATCTCGAAGCGCAGGCGCTGCGCGCCGCTGCCGACCGCAAGCCACTCAGCCTCGCCTTTTGCGACATCGATCATTTCAAACAATTCAACGACACCTGGGGTCATCGACTGGGCGATGAAGTTCTGCGCCTCGTCGGACAGAGCCTGGAACAGCTGTGCCATGGCATCGGCTATCCTGCCCGTTATGGTGGCGAGGAATTCGTGATCGTGCTGCCCGGTCGAAACCTTGCCGCTGCAGGTGAAGTGGGGGAGCGGTTGCGCGCCTTCATCTCATCACGCACCGTGCGCGCCAAGGCCAGCAACCGGGAAGTCGGGCGCATCACATTGTCACTGGGCCTTGCAGAACTCCGGTCCGACGAGAGTCTCGACACGCTGATCGAACGCGCCGATGCCGCGCTTTATCGCGCCAAGCATCTCGGTCGCAACCGCGTCTGCACCGAACGCGAACTGGGCGAAGGCGCCAACATGGCGATGGCAAGCTGACGCGGATCACGACCCGCTTTCCCGATGCCGCTTCACGCCCTATGACACCGGACAGCACAGAGAAAACCAATGGGAGCGCCGCACATGGCCTATGAGCATATCCTGTTTGACGAAAACGACGGCGTCGCCAAGCTGACGCTCAATCGCCCGAAGTCATTGAATGCCCTGAATCTCGACCTTATCCGCGAGATGACTCATGCTGTCGACCGCGTCCGCGACGAAGGCAAGGCGCGCGTACTGCTGCTGACAGGCGCAGGCCGCGCCTTTTCCAGCGGCTTCGACCTTGCCAGCGCCGGTCCTGTTGGCACGCCCGAACATGATACGGGCGGCGTGCTCGACACGCACTTCAATCCGCTGCTCGAGCGGCTGTTCGACCTGCCGGTGCCGTTCGTCTCGGCCATCAACGGCGCGGCGGCCGGTGCGGGTTGCTCATTTGCGCTGGCGGGCGACATCGTCCTTGCCGGCAAGTCGGCTTATTTCCTGCAAGCCTTCGTCAACATCGGCCTTGTGCCCGATGTCGGCGCGACCTGGCTGTTGCCGCGCCTTGCCGGACGCGCGCGCGCGCAGGCGATGATGATGCTGGGCGAACGCATCAGCGCCGATCAGGCACTTGATTGGGGCATGATCTACAAGGTTGTCGAAGACGATGCGCTTGAAACCGAAGCCATGGCGCTCGCCAGCCGTCTCGCCAAGGGTCCGACGCGCTCCTATGCGCTGATCCGTCAGGGCATCCGCGAATGCCTCGACAAGACACTGTCGGAATCGCTTCAGGTCGAACGTCGCAACCAGCGCATCGCTGGCCGCACGCGCGACGTCGCTGAAGGCATTGGCGCCTTTCTTGAAAAGCGCCCGGCCGTGTTCACCGGTCAATAAACTGCCATCAGGTCCGGCGCATCACATCATGGGCGCCGGACCTTTATTTCCCGCCGCGCCGGTAACGATCGACAAAGGCGCTGGCGTGTGTCGTCAGACGACCGCCCGCAATCGCGTCACGCAGGCCATGCATCATCTGCTGATAGAACCAGATATTATGTTCGGTCATCAGCATCGCGCCGAGAATTTCTCCGCTTTTGACCAGATGGTGTAGATAGGCACGGCTGTATTTACCGCAGACCGGACAGGCGCATTCGGCATCAAGCGGCGCCTCGTCTTCCTTGAACCGGCTGTTGCGGATGTTGAGCGGACCATCATGGGTAAAGGCCTGCCCCGTCCGACCTGAACGCGTTGGCAAGACGCAGTCGAACATATCGATACCGCGCACCACCGCGCCAACGATATCATCGGGCTTGCCGACGCCCATGAGGTAACGCGGCTTGTCGGTGGGCAGCATGGCGGGTGCATAATCGAGCACCGCCATCATCTGCTCATGCCCCTCGCCGACCGCAAGGCCGCCGACCGCATAGCCGTCGAAGCCGATATCAATGAGCTTGGCTGCGGACACTGCGCGCAGATCCTCGAACATCGACCCTTGCTGGATACCGAACAGCGCGGCGCGCGCGGCATGGTCCGCGCCCGCATCGAAACCGTCGCGCGACCGCTGCGCCCAGCGCATTGAACGCAGCATCGAACTTTCGGCCTGTTCGTAGGTCGCAGGATAAGGCGTGCATTCGTCGAACGCCATGACGATATCGGTACCAAGCAGCCGCTGGATTTCCATCGAGCGTTCTGGCGAAATCATGTGCCGCGACCCATCGAGATGCGAGGCGAACTCGACGCCCTCCTCGCTCATCTTCCTGAGATCGGACAGGCTCATGACCTGATACCCCCCGGAATCGGTGAGGATCGGGCGGTCCCACTGCATGAAGGCATGCAACCCGCCCAGCCGCGCAATGCGTTCGGCGGTCGGCCGCAACATCAGGTGATAGGTGTTGCCAAGGATGATATCGGCGCCCGATGCGCGCACATCCTCGGGCTTCATCGCCTTGACGGTCGCCGCCGTGCCAACCGGCATGAAAGCGGGTGTGCGAATCTCGCCACGCTGCATGGTGATGGTGCCGGTGCGCGCCGCACCATCCTTGGCATGAATATCAAATCGGAATCGCGTCATGCCGCCGCTTTAAGCCAAGCGCGCGCTGCCGTCACCCGCCTTGTGACGGCAGCCGCCGCGACCGCGAGACCGTCAGAGCTTCACATGCGCCCCGTCGCATAGCGGTGCCTTGCCCGTCTGCTTGCAACCGCAGAACGCCACGGCCTTCGTCGCCTCGGCCGTATAGGCCACCGGCACGAATGCGCTGCCCTTGTGCGAACCATCACAAAACGGCTGTTTCGCACTCAACCCGCAGCTGCACCAATAATAGGTTTTCCCGGCCTCGACATCGATCATGTAAGGCGCCTTCTGCGCCACTTTCGCGTCCGACATTGGTATCACCCCTATTTTATCAGAACGATGTGATTTCTGTCCGCGATTTCGAAACTGTCAATGGAAAACCGCCATAATGTCGTTTTTCCCTTTGAGAGAAAACAATTGTAACAACACCCCGTCGTTCATAGTCTGCATTCTATGACAATCCCTGATTATCAGAGCCTGATGTTGCCTGTGCTTATAGTTGCGGCAGAGGGTGAAACGCGCGTCCCTCAGGCTGCGGAGCGTATCGCCAACATGCTGTCGCTCACAGAAGCTGAGCGCGAGGAATTACTGCCGAGTGGCAAACAGAAACTGCTGCACAATCGCATTCATTGGGCAAAATTCTATTTGAGCAAGGCGGGCCTGATCAGTTCCCCCAAAAGGGGGGCTTTTGTTGCAAGCGATTCTGGAAAAGCTCTTTTGACGAAAAATCCCTCCAGAATCGACGTGGAAACACTGAAAGCATATCCCAACTTTGCCGCGTTCTACGGCAGTACCGCAACGGATCAGGCGCCCAATGAAATCCCGACGATTCAGGCTGCCACGTCTTCCACAGTCACGCCTGAAGAGCAGATAGACGCCGCACAGGCGATACTGACAGCAGCGTTAAAAGCTGACTTGCTGGATCGTATTCTGGGGCAGTCGCCGCGCTTTTTCGAACGAGTCATCGTCGATCTGCTCGTCGCCATGGGATATGGCGGCTCCCACGAAAACGCCGCCATGCGTCTTGGGAAAAGCGGGGATGGCGGCATCGACGGCATCATCGATGAAGATCGCCTCGGCCTCGATCGCATCTATGTTCAGGCGAAGCGATATGCCCCTCATGTCGGCGTGGGACGACCAGAAATTCAGGCATTTGTTGGTAGTCTGGTCGGTCTTGGCGCCAGCAAAGGTGTGTTTGTCACAACGTCGAGTTTCAGCACGCCAGCATTCGAATATGCCCGTAGCCTGCAACAGCGCGTCATCCTGATTGATGGCGCGCGCCTGACAGAGTTGATGGTGGAATTCGGTGTCGGCGTCAGAGCAAGCCGCGTGGTGGAGGTGAAACGACTGGACGAAGATTTCTTCGCAGACGAATAATGCCTGACTATCCCTCCGGCAGCAATAAACTCCCGTCGCCATAGCTGTAGAAGCGATAGCCATTGGCAATGGCGTGGCGATAGGCCGCCTGCATGCGGTCCAGCCCCATAAGCGCGCTCACAAGCATGAACAGCGTCGATTTCGGCAGGTGGAAGTTGGTCATCAGGCCGTCCACCGCCTTGAAGCGGTAGCCGGGGGTGATGAAAATGGCGGTGTCACCCGCAAAGGTCCGGATGATGCCGTCGTCGCCGGTCGCGCTTTCGAGAAGGCGCAGCGAAGTGGTGCCGACGGCGATGATGCGCCCCCCTCTGGCGCGCGCGGCATTCAGGCGGGCGGCGGTTTCGGGGTCGATACGGCCCCATTCGGCGTGCATCTTGTGGTCGGCGGTATCCTCGGCCTTCACGGGCAGGAAGGTGCCTGCGCCGACGTGAAGCGTCAGCGTTTCGCGTGCGATGCCTGCGGCATCAAGCGCGGCAAACAGATCGGGGGTGAAATGCAGACCCGCCGTGGGCGCTGCTACCGCGCCGGGCTCGCGGGCGTAAATGGTCTGGTAATCTGCCTGATCCTGGGCATCGGCCGCGCGCTTGCCAGCGATATAGGGCGGCAACGGCATGGTGCCTGCGCGTTCGAGTGCGACTTCCAGGGGCACATCGGCTTCGAAGCGGAACAGGATTGCGCCTTGTTCGTCACGCGGCCCGACAATACCCACCAGCCCCGCGCCGAAATTGACATGATCGCCGGTTTTCAGCCGCTTGGCGTTCTTGACGAAGGCCCACCACGACCAGAGATCCTCGCGCTTGTGCAACGTGACCCCAACCTGCGCCTGCCCGCGCGTGCCGAACAATTGCGCCGGAATGACGCGCGTATCGTTGAACACCAGCACGTCGCCGGAACGCAGACACGAAGGCAGATCGCGGACGATGCGGTCGGCCATGCCGTCGGCGCCGACGACAAGCAGCTTCGCGCTGTCACGCGGCACAACTGGCCTGAGGGCGATATTCTCAGGCGGCAGGTCGAAATCGAAATCGGAGACGCGCACTTAAGGGGCGGTGGCCGATGCGGGTTCAGCCGGTGCCACGGCCGGAGCGGGGGCAGCCGTGCCGGCTTCATCAGAGGCAATCGACGCCTTCAAGATGCGCGTCGGGTTTTCCGGCGGCTCGCCGCGCGCGATAGCGTCGGCATACTGCATGCCTGAGATCACACGGCCCCAGACTGTATATTTATTGTCGAGTTTCGGGGCCGGCATGAAGCAGATGTAGAACTGGCTGTTCGCTGTATGCGGATCCTGCGTACGCGCCATCGCAACCGTACCGCGCAGATGCGGCAGCGGATTGAATTCAGCCTTGAGGTCGGGAAGCGTTGAACCGCCCTCGCCCGTCCCCTTGGGATCGCCACCCTGTGCCATGAAGCCATCGATCACGCGGTGGAAGGTCAGGCCATTGTAAAAGCCCTGCCGCACTAATGTGCGGATGCGTTCGACATGACCGGGAGCGACATCGGGGCGCATGGCGATGACAACCCGCCCGCCCGTCGACAGATCGAGATAGAGCGTGTTTTCAGGCGTGACCTCGGCCAGCATCGCGGGCGGGAGCGGCGTTTCGGGTGCCCGCGTATCTGCCGCCTGTGCCGCTCCGGCCATGAACAGCCCCAGCATGGCCGCCATCAGAAACTTCATTTCGCTCTTCTCCCTGGATCGCCTGACCGCGCCTACTGCCAGATGGGCGATGGATGCAAGCTGAACGTCACTTGTCGCGCTGAATGCGCTTCACGACGTCTTCGGCAATCATCGGCGGAACGAAGGGACGGATGTCGCCGCCATAGATGGCGATTTCCTTCACCAGCCGCGAGGCAATCGGCTGGAGCGCGACATCGGCCATCAGAAAGACAGTTTCGACATTCTGGCTGAGCTGCTGGTTCATGCCCGCCATCTGGAACTCATATTCAAAGTCAGACACAGCGCGCAGGCCACGGATGATCAGGCGCGCGCCATGTGCTTCGGCAAATTTCATCAACAGCGCGTCAAACGACACAACCTCGATGTTCCCGCCCAGATGCTGTGTTTCACGCCGTACCTGCGCGACGCGCTCCTCCAGCGTGAACATCGGCGACTTCGACGGATTGGTGGCAACACCAACCACCAGCTTGTCAACAAGCCGCGCACCGCGCCGGATGATGTCGATATGACCAAGCGTGATCGGGTCAAACGTACCCGGATATACCCCGATATGCATGTATGGATTCCCCCGGAACTGTCCTAGCGGTCGCGCTCGATGGCAAATCGCGCAATGGCGCGCAGCAGATCGGCCGATTCCCCGAAACCATGCAGATGGTCAATGGCCTGATCGATCAGCATCCGCGCCTGCTTGCGCGCACGTTCGAGGCCAAGAAGCGAGACGAAGGTCGACTTGCCCGCCGCTGCATCCTTTTGCACCGCCTTGCCCGTGCGGCCGCTGTCGCCTTCCGCGTCCAGCAGATCATCAGCGATCTGGAACGCCAGGCCAAGATCATGGGCATAACCCCTGAGCTTTACGCGCGCATCATGACCTGCATGCCCCATGATCGCGCCCGATTCGATGGCAAAGCCGAACAGGGCGCCGGTTTTCAGTTGCTGCAACCGGGTGGTTGCGGCCAGATCGAACTGCGCGGTTTCAGCGGCGATATCCATCGCCTGACCGCCGACCATGCCCGACATTCCCGATGCACGGGCCAGTTCAAGCACGAGTTCGGAACGGACATAGGGATCTTCATGCGTCGCGACATCAGCAAGCAGTTCGAAGGCCAGCGCCTGCAGGGCATCGCCGACCAACACGGCGGTTGCCTCGTCGAACGCCTTGTGCGCTGTTGGCTTGCCGCGCCTCAGATCGTCATCGTCCATGCACGGCAGATCGTCATGGACAAGACTGTAGCAATGCACGGCCTCGATCGCCATGGCGACCCGCATCGCGCGTTCCTTGTCGACATGGAACAGGTCGCAAGACGCCATGACCAGAAGCGGCCGCATGCGTTTTCCGCCGCCCATCACAACATAACGCATCGCCTCAAACAGGCGGTCACGGCCATCGCCGGGTACGGGCAATAGCCGGTCGAAACGCTGGTCGATGGCGGCGCTGATGGCGTCTATCGCCGGCTTGAGAGCGGCAGGGCTGTGCATCGATCAGGCGGCGTCGAAGGGAACGGCGGCGGGCTGGCCATCGGCACCAAGCTGGATCTTCTCGATCCGCGCCTGCGCTGTTGCCAACTGCGTCTCGCAATGCGCCCTGAGGCGCGCGCCTTCGGTGTATAGGTCTATCGACTGCTCAAGGCTGGCCTCGCCCGCTTCAAGCTGATGGACGATCTTTTCCAGCCGCGCGAGCGCCTGCTCGAACGTCATGCCTGTAAAATCGCAGCCTGTTTCTTCTGCCATCCGAGTTCATCTTCCCGCAACAATGAACCGTTTGTGGACGGAGCCAGCCGCAGGGTCAAGGCTGTGACGGTTTGCCGGTCAACCCATTCGCGCGGATTTCATGCACAAGTTCCTTGCGCGACAGCTTGCCGATCATGGTTTTGGGCAGGTCGGCACGAATTTCCACTGTCACAGCCCGTTCATGCTTGCCGACATGCTCGTTCAGATAATCCAGCAATTCGCCAGACGTCGCGGTTGTGTCCGCCTTCAAAGTGACAAAGGCCGCAGGCCGTTCGCCATGATATTCATCGGGAATGCCGATCACCAGCGCCTCGCGCACGGCAGGATGACGATAGAGCACGGCTTCAAGAGCGCTGGGATAGACGTTGAACCCGCCGACCTTCAGCATGTCCTTCAGCCGATCGACAATGAAGACATAGCCGTCTTCGTCGATATAACCGACATCGCCCGTCCGCAGCCGGCCATCGACGATGGTGTCGGCATCGGCATCCGGACGGTTCCAGTAGCCCAGCATCATCTGTGGCCCGATGAGCGTTATCTCGCCGATCTCGCCGATCGGCAGTATGCGGTGCGGGTCGTCCTTGTCGGCGATGACGATGGTAGTGCCGGGGATGGGCTGGCCGATCGAACCGCTTTTCTGCAAACCGCCATAAGGATTGGCCGACACGACCCCCGCGCTTTCCGTCAGGCCATAGCCCTCGACGATTGTGGCCCCGGTCAGCGCCTCGAACTGCTGTTTGAGTTCGAGCGGCATCGGCGCTCCGCCCGAAATGCACGCCCGTATCGACGACATGTCGAAATCGGACAACCCCGGATAATCAAGCAGCGCCTGATACATGGTCGGCACACCCGGCACCGCTGTCGTCTTGCGCCGCGCAATGGCGGCAAGGGCGGGTTTCAGCTCGAATTTCGGCAGCATGATGATTTCGCCGCCGCGCAAAATGGTGCGGTTCAGGACACAGGTATTGGCGAAGATATGGAAGAAGGGCAGTACGCCCAGCACCCTGTCGGGCGCATGGGGTTCGGGGTCGATGGCCTGGACCTGCTGCGCATTGATCGAAAGATTGGCGTGGGTCAGAATCGCGCCTTTGGGAACACCGGTCGTGCCACCGGTATATTGTAACAGCGCAACATCGGTGCAGGGATCGATCGGCACAGGCGCAACCTTGCCGTCATTGTCGATCAGGTCGGCAAAGCGGATATGATCACGCCCTTCAGGCACATCGACGACGTCGCCGCGCTTGAAGATGCGATAGAGCAGGGATTTGCCAAGCGGCAGCACCTCCGCGAGATCACCGACGATCAGGCGTTTCAATATGCCCCGCTGGTGAACGGCCTCGATGACAGGGAATAATTGGCGCACATCGAGGCAGAACATCGTCTCGGTGCCACTGTCGGCCACCTGCGTCGCCAGTTCCTCCTCGCTGTAGAGGGGCGAAAAATTGACGACCGTCGCCCCGATCCTGAGAGCGCCATAATAAGCGGCGACATAATGTGGGCAATTCGGCAGGAATAGACCAATCCGGTCGCCCTTGCCCAGCCCCAGTCGCTGAAGACCGGCCGCGACGCGATCGGCCATGGCCCGCACGTCTGCATAGCTGAACTGGCGCCCCATGAAATCGAGACAGGGATCATCCGGAACGCGCGCCGCCGTTTGTGCAAGCAGATCGTAGAGCGGCATGGGCTGAAAACGCGTGGTCCATGGCAGCGGATGCCCATAATGCCGCATCCAGACATTCGCCTCGTCGTTGCTCACGCTCGCCTCCCCATGCTTGGCTCTTGTGGCAAAGATAATATCCCGGCGCGAAAAAGCACTCAGATGCGCACGAAACGATCGACGTCATCATCCCTGATGCGCCGCAGATGTCCGGTGCGTTCAAGCCGGTGCAGGTGCGCCAGCGCTTCGCCTGTCGCAATGGCCATTTCGCGCTCGGCAATCGGGCGGCGAAACAGCAGTTCAAACGTTTCATAGGCCGTACGCGGCGTCTCGCAGAAAGGAAGCAAAGCATCCAGCTTGCGCGCGTGATCGGCGTCCAGCTGATCAAGCCGGACATGCAGGCGCTCGAACGGCTCATTGTGTGCGGGCAGCACGAAGGTCGCCGGATGCAGGACACGCAGCCGGTCGATGCTGGCGATCCAGTCGCCCAAAGGGTCGGCATCCGGTTCGGAGGCGAAAACCGAAACATTGGACGTGATGCGCGGCAACACCTGATCGCCCGCAATCATCAGCCGGTCTGCATCGCAAACAAGACAGGCATGTTCAGGCGCATGACCGCGCCCGATCACCACACGCCACTGCCGCCCGCCGATGGCAAAGCTGTCGCCATCCTGCATCCGCGTATAGCTGTAGGGCAAGGGCGCAATCATCTGGGCGAAACGGTCCCAGCGGGTCGCACGCAAGCGCTCGACCTGATCGGCGGGCCAGCCGGATCGGGCATAGAAAGCCACGACGGCCGCAGGCGGCATCGGGGCTGCATCGAGCATCATCATGCGTGCGAACAGAAATTCAGTGCGCGTCATCCACAGCTCTGCCCCGGTCCGCGCGCACAGCCAGCCGGCCATGCCCAGATGATCGGGATGGAAATGCGTGACGATCACCCGCCGGACGGGACGTCCGGCAAGAAAACCGGAAAGCAGCGATTCCCAGATATCGCGGCAGATATCCTTGTTGAGTCCGGTATCGACCAGCGTCCAGCCGTCGCCATCATCCAGAATCCACAGATTGATATGATCAAGCCCCATGGGAAGCGGCATGCGCAGCCACCACAGCCCCTCGGCCACGCTGTGCAGCGCGCCCGGTTGCGGGAACCAATCGGCATAAGGATAGAACAGACCGCGCGCATCATGGCCCGACGCCGGGGGCGAAATGGCAAGCGAGGCGTCAGACAAGAGGCACACCTTCCACCAAAGCAACAAGGCACTGCGCCAGCGCGCATGCACCGATCCCGTGGATCATTGCCGATACGAACACGTCCTGCCACAAATGAAAAGAGGGTGATTTTCAGTTGCAGAAGACAAACAGCCGTCTTCTGCAACCGATCTCACCCTTCGACTGCCGTCAGCAGCCGCGCGAGCACTGTCGCGCCTCAGTTCTTCCAGGGATCGCGGAACAGCCTTTCCGCTTCGTCAAGCACGTCGCTGGCCGACTTTTCGGCAGCATCGCGTTCAGCCTTCAGCTGTTCAAGGAAAGCGTCGCGGTCCGAATCGAAGCGCACGTCTTCATGTGTGATACCCGCTTTTTTGGCAGCGACCGCCACCAGTGCGTCCAGTTCGCGTTGCGAACAAAGGCCAAGCGTCACTGGATCTTTCGGCGTGATATTCTGGATATTCCAGTGGCTCTTGTCGCGGATCGCGGCAATCGTCGTCTTGGTCGTGCCGATCAGCTTCGAAATCTGGCCATCGGTAATTTCGGGATGATTGCGGATAATCCACGCAATGCCATCGGGCTTGTCCTGGCGCTTGGATACCGGGGTATAGCGCGGCCCCTTGGTACGGCGCAGCTGTTCCGGCCCCTTTTCGATGCGCAGACGGCGCGCCGGATCGGCCTGACCCTTTTCGATTTCGGCCATAGTCAGTTCGCCAGCCCGCACCGGATCGCGCGGCGTCAGCTTGGTGGCGGCCATATCGTCGGCAATCGCCTGGACTTCCAGCGCATGCAAGCCGCAGAATTCCGCAATCTGCTGGAAGGTAAGCGCCGTGTTATCGACCAGCCACGCGGCGGTGGCATGCGGCATCAGTGGAAATTCCTGGGCCATGGGCCGGTCCTTTTCAGATATAAAAAGGGCCGCCCTTTCCGGGCGGCCGTATCACGCCACTTTATAGGACGGCCATGCGCTGCAATCAACCCTTGGGTACCGATGCTGCAACATCGAGGATAATCTTGCCGACATGCCGGCCCGATTCCATCCAGCGGTGCGCATCTTCGGCCCGCGCCAGTGGAAAGACGCGATCGACAACCGGCCGCAGCGTGGCATCGGCAAACAGTGGCCAGATTTCCTTTTCCAGACTGTCGGCAATCAGCGTCTTGAACGCCAGCGAGCGCGGACGCAGCGCGGAGCCGGTGAGCATCAGCCGCCGCAAAAGCACGGCCGCAAGATCCAGTTCGCCCTTGCTGCCATGCTGAAGGCCGATCGATACATGACGGCCGTTTTCCGCAAGACAGGCAATGTTGCGCGGCAGATAATCGCCGCCGATCATGTCAAGGACGATATCGACACCGCGACCGCCCGTGGCCGCCTGCACTTCGGCCACGAAATCCTGCGTCTTGTAGTTGATCGCCACATCGGCGCCGAGGTCGCGGGCCGCCGCACATTTTTCATCGCTGCCACAGGTCACAATGATGCTGAGATCAAAGGCCTTGGCAAGCTGTATGGCGGTCGTGCCAATGCCGCTGGTGCCGCCATGAACCAGAACGGTTTCGCCCCTGTCGGCAAAACCGCGATCGAACAGGTTGGTCCAGACGGTAAAATAGGCCTCAGGCAGCCCCGCCGCTTCGATCAGCGTCAGCCCATCGGGAACAGGCAGGCACAATCCTTCCGACGCGACAGCAAATTCGGCGTAGGCGCCGCCCGCGACAAGAGCGCAGACCTGCGAACCGATTTGCCAGCGCACGACATCCGCGCCAACCGCCACAACCGTCCCGGCCAGTTCGAGACCCATGATAGACGGTGCACCGGGCGGCACCGGGTAAAGTCCGCGCCGTTGCAAAATATCTGGCCGGTTGACGCCGGCGGCGGCAACGCGGATCAAAACCTCTCCCGGCCCCGGCTGCGGCACCGGACGCGTCACCGGCAGCAGTAGTTCCGGCCCGCCCGGTCGATCAGGATCAATCGCAATCATCCTGTCTGAAAGCCCGCTCATGCAATTCCCCTCAATGCCTGATCGTTGACAGACGCTTTGCCTGAAAACAGGGTAGGGGCAAAGGAGCCATGACATGGACGCAGAAGATTTTTTGCCACGCCGCAAGGACGATCCTCTGGCGCAATTGCTGCGCGAGGACCTTGACCGCCTCTCGGTCGACGAACTGACAGATCGTATTGCCGCACTGGAAACGGAAATCGCCCGTACGCGCGCAAAGCGCGATGCCGCCAGCAGCTTTCGCAACGCTGCCGATGCCCTGTTTAAAAAACCGGGCTGATTAGATCGCCCCTTGGGGCGTTTTCCGCTTGGCAGCGTCGATGACAATTGCCACATCAGCAGCATGACCGATCCGCGCACCGCAATCGAAAATGCGCCCTATGGCGTCGTCGAACGGCTTTCGCCGCTGGTGCGTCGTGTTCTGGCACGCAATCCCAGCCCTTTTACCTATACCGGCACCGGCACCTATATCATCGGAAACGGCACGGTCGCCATCATCGACCCCGGCCCGCTCGATGATCAGCATATTTCGGCTCTGGTCGCGGCGCTTCAGCTCGATACGGTCAGCCACATGCTGATCACCCACACACACCGTGACCACTCGCCTGCAGCAGCCCCCCTGAAGGCCCTGACGGGTGGCGAGATCGCCGGCTGCGCACCGCTGGCGCTTGCCGATGACGGCCCGCGCGCCGATGAGGCCTTCGACACCGCCTATGCGCCCGACCGCGTACTGGCGAATGGCGACAGCATCAGCGGCCCCGGCTGGACGCTGACAGCGGTCCACACCCCCGGTCACACATCGAATCATCTCTGCTATGCGCTGGCTGAAGAAAAGGCGCTGTTTACCGGCGATCATGTCATGGGCTGGTCGACCAGCGTCGTCTCGCCGCCCGATGGCGACATGGCCGCCTACATGGCAAGCCTGCGGCTGCTGATGGACCGGGACGACACGATCTATTATCCGACCCACGGCGCGCCCGTTACCGAACCGCAGCGACTGGCGCGCGGCCTGCTGGCGCACCGCAAGCAGCGCGAAGGACAAATCACCCGTCTTCTGACCGAAGAAGGGCCGCAAACCATACCGCAGATGGTCCGCATCATGTATGCGATGATCAACAAGTCGCTGCACGGTGCAGCCGGTCGTTCGGTGCTAGCGCACCTCATCGACATGAAGGCGCGCGGATTGGTAGCGGACGATGGCAATGGACTGTGGACACTGGCATGATGTGCGCCCCGCGCGCGCCGAGGCCGGGACAAGGAGAGTAAGATGGACGCACGGCTCAACATGCTGGGAGGCGAAAGCCTGAAAGGGCTGGACCTCAAGGCCGAGATTCTGCGGCTCAAGAAGGAGCGCAACGCCGTCATTCTTGCGCATTACTACCAGGTGCCCGAGTTACAGGACATTGCCGACTTTGTCGGCGACAGCCTCGACCTGTCGAAAAAGGCCGCCGCGACCGACGCCGATGTCATTGCCTTTTGCGGCGTGCGCTTCATGGCCGAAGTCGCCAAGATTCTCAGCCCGCAAAAGCGCGTGGTACTGCCCGACATGGCCGCCGGATGCAGCCTTGAAGACAGTTGCCCCCCCGAAGAATTCGCGGCTTTCCGCGCTGCACACCCCGATCATCTGTCGCTGACCTACATCAACTGCTCGGCCGCCGTGAAAGCGCACAGTGACATCATCGTCACGTCCAGCTCGGCGGAAAAAATCATCAGCCAGATCCCGCACGATCAGAAAATCCTGTTCGCACCTGACAAGCATCTGGGCGCCTATCTTGCCCGCAAGACGGGCCGCGACATGCTGCTGTGGGACGGGAGCTGCATTGTCCACGAAGCTTTTTCCGAAACCGAACTGCTCAAGCTGAAGGCGCAGCACCCCGATGCACCGGTCGCCGCCCATCCCGAATGCCCGGCGCACATCCTCGACCATGCAGACATGGTGGGCTCGACAAGCGCCATTCTCGCCTTCGCCCTGTCCAGCCCGGCACAGACGATGATCGTGGCGACCGAACCGCATATCATCCACCAGATGCAAAAGGCCGCGCCGCACAAGAATTTCATCGGCGCGCCAGGCGCAGACGGCAACTGCAATTGCAACATGTGCCCCTACATGGGCCTGAACAGCATGGAAAAGCTCTATCTGTGCCTGCGTGACATGACGCCCGAGATCGTCATCGACGAAGACTTGCGTCTGAAAGCCCTGAAGCCGCTGGAACGCATGCTCGCGATGGCATCGAGCACGGTGGGCGCTGGTGATGTCGGAAACGTCAAGGTCACGGGCGACTGAGGCGATGACCAGCACCTCCGTGATCCCCGGCGTCGATATAGACGCCTTCGTCCGCGCAACCCTTGCCGAAGACCTTGGCACAGGTGGCGACATCACGTCTGCCGCTGTCATCCCGGCCGATGCCCGCTTTTCCGGCGTCATGGACAGCCGTGACGCCATCGTCGTCGCTGGCCTGCCGCTGGCCGAAGCCTTTTTCCGCGCCCTCGATCCGGCTGTACAGATCACACGGCTGGTCGAGGATGGCGACAAGGTCGCGCCCGGCACGATCCTGATGCGGCTGGAGGGCGCCGCGCGCGCGATGCTGACGGCCGAACGTTCGGCACTCAATACCGTCCAGCACCTGTCGGGTATCGCCACGATGACGCGCACCTATGTCGATGCCATCGCCGGCACCGGCGCCGTGCTGCTCGATACGCGCAAGACCATCCCTGGCCTGCGCGTGCTGGAAAAATACGCCACCCGCATGGGCGGCGCGACCAACCACCGCATGCGCCTCGATGACGCGGCCATGATCAAGGACAATCATGTCGCTGTTGCCGGCGGCGTCGGTGAAGCGGTCCGCCGCGCCAAGGCGGCCGGCATCGTCGAGGTGATCGTCGAAGTCGACCGCCTCGACCAGATCGAACCTGCACTGGCCGCAGGGGCCACGCGCCTCCTCCTCGACAACATGGACGTGCCGACCCTGGAAGCCGCCGTGGCGCAGGTCGGCGGTCGCGTGCCGACAGAAGCCTCGGGTGGCGTGCGGATCGACACCATACGCGGCATTGCCGGAACCGGCGTGAACTACATCTCGGTCGGCCGTATCACCCAGTCAGCTCCGGCCGCCGACATCGGTCTGGACCTTGCGCAGGCCTGACGCCCCGCTGCTGCTGGTCGGGCTACTGGCGCTTGCCGCCTGCATGGATGCGCCCGCTGCTGACAAGGCACCGCCATCGTCGCAGGCACTGGCCGAACACGCGGCCAGTGCGGTCGCTGCGGCGCACGTTCAGCCCGGTGCTGCCTGTATCGTGCCGGATGACATACGCCCCGCAACCAGGGCCAGTCCGCCCGATAACGAACCGGACCCGCCCGTTGCCGGCTACGTACTGGCGCTGTCATGGTCGCCGGAGTTCTGCCGCTTCCGCGGCAGCGACCCACGCCATGCCGACCAGTGCGGCGTGCAGCAATTCGGCTTCATCGTGCACGGCCTCTGGCCGCAGGGCAACGGGCGCAGGCATCCGCGGGCGTGCCGGACGGCGGAACCCGTCACGCGCGCGACGCTCAGGGCACATTTCTGCATGATGCCGTCAGCGCGTCTGATGCAGGACCAGTGGGCCAAACATGGCAGTTGCGGCTGGGACAGTGCCGCAGCCTATTTCTCGCGCACGCAGGCGCTCTGGCAGACACTGGCGATGCCCGATATCGAAGCCCTGCCGGAAGCAGGCCTGACGGCAGGGCGTGTTCGCGATGCCTTTGTCGCCGCCAATTCCGGCCTTTCGCGACGGGCCCTGTTCATCGACCGCGACGACAAGGGCTGGCTCGAGGAAGTCCGCGTCTGCTACAATGCGGCATTCACGGTAACGCCCTGCCCGGCCGGGATCGGCGCCGGCGACAGCCAGCGCGTGCGCATCTGGCGCCGCGCGTCCTGAACCATGGCCGTTCCGCCACAAAGCCGTTCAGCGGCGGCTGATGACCTCGCCCTCGATCATGCTGCTATCGGGATGATGGCGATCAAGATGATTTTTGACAATCTTCAGGTTCCGGCTGTTCGACCGGAACACAAAGTCGAACACATCTCCGACCAGTGGCACGAAGCCAAGAGCCGTGTCGATCACGACATTGGCACCCATGCGGGTCAGCTGCCATTTCGACATGCCAAGGTTGCGGGCTTCCCAGATGAAATAACTCGACAACAAGCCGCCGATCACGTCGCCGAGCACAGGCACAAGGCCCAAAATGGCATCCAGACCAAAACGCCGCTGGGTGCCCGGCAGGCGAATGCTGCCTTCCAGCAGGGCTTCCAAGGCAGAAAGCCGCGCCCGCACAGCGGCGGGACTGCGGTCGAGATGCGCGAACAGGCGGTTCATCTGCTCGAAATCCTGCCTGGTTCTGCGCATGAACAGCCTCGGAAATAGCGGATCAGGACACCCGATATCGGGTGCCCTGCCCGGCTTTCAAGACGGATCAGCCAAATGTCAGGACGCCGCAGATGATCCTGGCCCCGGCATTGCCCGCCGGATCGGTTTTGTTGTCGTCGAGATTGGCATGGATCACGACGGCAGCGCCATCGGCATCCATCAAGGCCCCGTCGCCCATCTTCAGCTGCGCCTTGTCGATGTGAACCGAGAGACTGGCCGTGCCATCGGCGCCAACCACGAGGTTCGGCAGATCACCCTTGTGGCCACCCGTTTCCGTCGCGCGGCCATGCACGACCCCGGCCGGATTCCAGTGGCCGCCCGCCGACGTGAAAGCAGGCGCAGCACACTGGCCGACCTGATGCAGGTGAATGGCATAGCTGCCCGCCGTCATGCCGCTGACCGCGACATCGACATGGATGCCATCGCCCATCGTCCAGACCTTGGCGGTCCCCTTCACGGCACCTGAGGCATCGCGGAGCGCGGCCTTGGCCTCCTCCGCAGCGGGGGCTGTTGCGGGGGCTACACTCTCACCATGATGCGCGGCAAGCGATGGCATGGAAAAGGCTGCACCGGCCAAAAGGACGGGAACCAACAATGCACGAATCATAAGATGTCTCCTTCCGGCAAACAGCATAATACATGTGCGGCCTGCCGGAAGGGTTCAATCGCCCCGTCTTAGTGCGCGAGTGCCTTGACGATTTCCTCGACCATTTTTTTGGCGTCGGCGAGGAGCATCATGGTGTTGTCCATGTAGAAGACCTCGTTGTCGACGCCGGCATAGCCTGCCCCGCCCATCGAGCGTTTGACGAACAGCACGGTCTTGGCCTTTTCGACGTCGAGCACCGGCATGCCGTAGATCGGGCTCGACTTGTCGGTCTTCGCCGCCGGGTTCGTCACGTCGTTCGCGCCGATCACGAACGCCACGTCCGTCTGGCCAAATTCGCTGTTGATGTCCTCAAGCTCGAACACCTCGTCATAAGGCACGTTCGCTTCGGCCAGAAGCACGTTCATGTGCCCCGGCATGCGCCCGGCGACCGGGTGGATCGCATATTTCACCGACACGCCTTCCTTCTTCAGAAGGTCGCCCAGCACATGCTGCGCCTGCGCCACCGCCATGCCATAGCCCGGCACGATGATCACGCTTTCGGCGTTCTTCATGATGAAGGCTGCATCGTCCGCCGAGCCGCGCTTGTAGGGACGGTCGGCCTGTGCCGCACCGCCACCGCCGCCCGCGCCGGCATCCGCGCCAAAGCCGCCCGCAATCACCGAGATGAAGCTGCGGTTCATCGCCTTGCACATGAT
>CAZWMK010000028.1:0-22426 GCA_964635065.1 uncultured Sphingomonadaceae bacterium
CAGCGGATCTTCGGCGTTCATCACCGCAGGCGCGCACTGATCGTCCTGCAATGGTTCAAGCATGTGCCACCACTGGTCGCGCCCGGCGGTCATGGGCACATCAGCGCCGGTATGACGCACAACCAGCACACGCCTGCCCCCCGGACAGTCGCGCAGGGCTTCATCGACAGCGGCCTTCAGTGCGATAGTGCGCCCGCCGCGCCGGCCTTCGTCGGCGGTGATGACAAAATGACTGTCGGCGTCCTGAATGCGTCCGGCGATGGCTTCGGGTGAAAAACCGGCGAAAATAACGGAATGAATGGCACCGATGCGCGCGCAGGCCAGCATGGCGACCGACGCTTCGATGATCATCGGCATGTAGATGGTGACACGGTCGCCCTTGTTGACACCCATGAACCTGAGCGCGTTGGCAAAGCGGCAGACCTTGGCGTGCAATTCGCCATAGGTGATCATCTGCGACGGGGTTTCCGGGTCGTCGGCTTCCCAGATCAGCGCGGGCTGGTTGCGCCGCGCAGGCAGATGGCGGTCAAGGCACTGGACGCTGACATTGAGCTGACCGTCCTCGAACCATTTGATATCGACTGGATCCCACGACCAATTGCCCATGCGGGTCGGCGTCCTGATCCAGTCGAGGCGCCCGACCTGTTCGCGCCAGAAACCATCGCTGTCCGTCATCGAACGGGCATAAAGGGCGCGATAGTCTTCGGCCGTGACGCGGGTGCCGATCTTTGCGGCTTCCGGCACGGCGATACGCAGGTCATGCGCTTGGTCGGTCACTGATTACTCCCCGTCGGACAAATGATGAAAGGCAGACTAGCCCGATGGTCCGAAGGGTCAATGACTTGCGGCGGCAAAAGCGCCGCCGCCCGCCAAAATAAGGGTTACTGCGCCTGCGGTGCAGCCGCGCTGGCGTCGGCAGGCAGGCCACCCAGATCGCGCACGAGGTTGGTGTAGGCATCGAGATAGGCCAGCACGATGACCTGACCGATTTCGGTGTTCTGGTAACCAGTGGCGCCGACCCCGCCAAAACCGCCCCACAAGCCGCCTGCGGCCGCACCGCCACCCCAGCCGAGGTCCGTCTTCTTGGCGAAGCCTTCGACGAGGCGTTCCTGTTCGGTGGTGCGCGCGTTGACCAGGGTCAGCGTGACATTCGCCTCTTTTTTCTTGAGGCTGATGCCGCCGGCGATCAGGCCGAGCGTGCGCCCGCCGAGCATGCCGCCGAGCATGCCGCCGAAACCGTTGCCGCCCGAATTGGCATTCTTGCCGATGAGATCAGGCACGATGAAATAGTCGGCCGCCTTCACCTGCTTGCGGCCAATGTTGGAATTTTCCTGCAATTCGCCCGAATCCGCCAGCGCCCGCTCGACGGCGCGGCTGGCGAGACCCTTGCCGCGATCGACCAGGCCAAAGCAGCCCGATTTCATGACGAACAGCTTGATGATGGCCTCGGGGCTGCCGAGCTCCAGCTCGCGCCACCACTGGTTGTCGGGCTCGACAACTGCGACCGTACCGAGTCTTTTGGTGCAGGTCGGAATTTCGGCCGTTTTCTTGGCCTGCTCTTTGCGTCCCGAAGACTGGGCCAGGGACGGCGCGGCGCTCAGGCCAAGGCCGGCAATGATGGTCGCCGACAGGGCGGCGCGAACAGCGGTTTTCAGCATGATGTCATTTCCCCTCAGAATGAACGACTCGCAACAATGTGTCGCAAGACATGCCGTGAAACAATCACTGTTCGGTTAAGGGGTCAGGATCAGTCCGCGCGCACCAGCGTCCCTGCGCCCTGCCGGGTGAAGATTTCCAGGAGCATGCCATGCGGCACGCGACCATCGATGATGACCGCCGCATCGACGCCGCCGTTGACGGCGAGCAGGCAGGTTTCGAGTTTGGGGATCATCCCGCCGGTGATCGTGCCATCTGCGATCAGCCCCTCGATCTTCGTGGGCGTGAGATCGGTCAGCAGACGCTTTTCCTTGTCGAGCACGCCCGGAACGTCAGTCAGGAGCATGAGGCGCGCAGCACCCACGGCAGCCGCAATCGCGCCGGCCATGGTATCGGCGTTGATGTTGTAGGTGTGGCCGTCGTCACCGACGCCGATGGGAGCAATGACCGGAATGACGTTCGATGCCGTCATGACATCAAGGATGCGGCGGTCGATCTTCTCCGGTTCACCGACGAAGCCGAGATCGACGACGCGTTCGATGTTGCTGTCGGGATCGCGCGTCGTGCGTTCAACCTTGCGCGCGGTCACGAGATGCGCGTCCTTGCCCGAAATGCCGACGGCGGTACCGCCCGCGCGGTTGATCCACGCCGCGATTTCCTTGTTGATCGCGCCGGCTAGCACCATTTCCGCGATTTCAGCCGTGGCGGCGTCGGTGACGCGCAGGCCGTCGACGAACTCCGACTGGATGTTCAGGCGTTTCAGCATGCTGCCGATCTGCGGCCCGCCGCCGTGCACGACGATCGGGTTGATGCCGATGGTTTTCAAGAGCACGATGTCTTCGGCGAAATCCTGCGCGCGTTCGGGATCACCCATCGCGTGGCCGCCATATTTCACGACGAACGTCTTGCCGGCATAGGTGCGCAGATAAGGCAACGCTTCGACGAGCGTTTCCGCCTTGGCGAGCATGGCGGGGTGCGGGGCGTAATCAGCGGTCAACGGCGCGCTCCATCATCGGATGTTTCGGGGGCTATAGCGGCGAATGGCTGGCCATGCCAATGCCGAACGAAGATGAGAAGTCCAAAGGTGGCCACGGCTCCACACAGGCTGCCCGCAAGATAACCCAATCCGCCCCACTTGTCATAGGCAGGACCAAGCAGCGCCGTGACGACGCCAATGCCCAGACCGTTCACGATGGCGGCATAAACGCCCATCACTGTCGTCGATACCTGCGATGGGATGGCCTGGCGCAGCACGATCATCGCCCCCATGTGCATGGCGGCATAGGTCAGCGCATGCAGTGTCTGCAACGCGAACAGCAGGGGTAGCGGCGGGTCGAAGGCCGTGGCTGTCCAGCGCACGACCGTCCCCGCACAGGCCGCCAGTAGCAGCCCACGCGCCCATTGCGGCCCCGCCTTGCCGCCAGCCCACGCCAGAAGGGCAATTTCCGCAAGAACGCCCCAGGCCCACAGCAGGCCAATGACGGTGCCGCTATGGCCGAGATTCTCGCTCCAGTGTTTCGAGGCAAAGGCATAATAATAGGCATGGCCTGCGTTGATCAGCGTGAGGACAAAGACGAACAGCCACAGCAGTGGCTGGCGCGCGAGCTGCGCCAGAAGCGCGCCGCGCCCATGCCCGGACACATCAGCGTTGCTTCCGATTGCCTGCCGCGCCGGCGTATCGGCGGGCAAAAGACAGAGCATGGCGAGCATGAAGCCAAGCCCCAGAAGCTGCGCCCAGATGACCGAATCGATTCCCAGCCTGTCGATCAGCGATCCGCCGGCCAGATTGGCGAGGATAAAGCCGATCGACCCCCACAGCCGGGCGCGACCGTAATTGACCCCGCCGGTTGCCAGGGTCAGCGCATCGGCAATCGGTACGACCGGACCGATGAACAGGCTGCCGACGATGGTGGCCGTCATGATCGCAAGGGGAGAATCGAGCAAGGCAAAGGACAAGGTCGCGCACGTCGTGATGCTGCTTGCCAGGATCAGGAGCCGGCGACGGCCCACGTTATCAGCCACATAGGCCATGACGGGCTGCGCCACTGTCTTGGCGAAGAGCGCGGCCGATAGCAAAAGCGCAATGGCGGCGGCATCGAAGCGGCGGTCGCTCAGCCAGAGCGCCCAGTAGGGCAGGTTGATGCCGTAGTAGAAGAAGAAACCGAAATAAACCGCGGCGATGCGGGCCGTGGGCGAGACAATCGCGCCAGCCAGCATCGCCGCAGAGAGACTTAGCGAGTCGGGACGGGCGTATCGCCCGAATAGTCGTAGAAACCCCGACCGTTCTTGCGGCCATACCAGCCAGCTTCGACATATTTGATGAGGAGCGGCGCCGGGCGATATTTCGGATCGCCGAACCCTTCATGCATCACGCGCATCACTGATAGCAGCGTATCGAGGCCAACGAAGTCCGACAGCGTCAGCGGACCCATCGGGTGATTGGCGCCGAGCTTCATGCCATTGTCGATATCGACGACCGAACCCACGCCTTCGCCCAGCGCGAAAATGGCTTCGTTCAGCATCGGGCAGAGGATGCGGTTGACGATGAAGGTCGGCGAATCGCCGGCTTCGATCGCGGTCTTGCCGATGCGCTTCGAGAATTCATGCACGGCGGCCTTGGTTTCGGTCGAGGTCGGCAGGCCCGGAATGATTTCCAAGAGCTTCATCACCGGCACCGGGTTGAAGAAGTGCAGGCCGACGAAACGGTCGGGGCGGTCGGTCGAGGCAGCCAGGCGCGTGATCGAGATCGACGAGGTGTTCGTCGCCAGGATGCACTCGCGCTTCAGCTTCGGGCAAAGATCCTGGAAGATCTTCGTCTTGATCGCCTCATTCTCGGTCGCGGCTTCGATCACGAGATCGGCATTGGCGAAATCGCCGGTGTCGGTCGTAAGCTTGATGCGGCCAAGGATCGCCTGCATCGTCGCTTCGTCGATCGTGCCCTTGGCCACCGCGCGACCCAGATTCTTTTCGATGGTCTTCTTGCCGGCTTCGGCGCGGTCCATCGAGATTTCCGACAGCACGACGTCATAGCCCGCCTGTGCCGCGACATGGGCGATACCGTTGCCCATCAGGCCGGCGCCAATCACACCAATGGTCTGCATGTTTCGTCTCCTGAAAGCGAACACCCCGGCGCGCAAAAGCTGCCGGGGTGTCGGGATTGCAAATCAGATCAAGCTCAGAGCTTGCTCGTCATTTCCGGCACGATCTGGAACAGGTCGCCCACCAGGCCGTAGTCGGCAACCTGGAAGATCGGCGCTTCCTCGTCCTTGTTGATCGCGACGATGATCTTGCTGTCCTTCATCCCGGCGAGATGCTGGATCGCGCCCGAGATGCCGGCAGCAATGTAGAGTTCCGGTGCAACGATCTTGCCGGTCTGGCCGACCTGATAGTCGTTCGGCATATAGCCCGCGTCGACAGCGGCGCGGCTGGCGCCGACAGCGGCGCCGAGCTTGTCGGCGAGCGGTTCGATCACGGTCTTGAAGCCGTCAGCCGAACCGAGCGCGCGACCGCCCGAAACGATGATCTTGGCCGCCGTCAGTTCCGGACGGGCCGACACGGTCAGCTCCGCGGAAACGAAGCTGGTGAGGCCAGTGTCGCCCGCACCCGAAACGGCTTCGACCGGAGCCGACCCACCGGTTGCGGCCTTGGCGAAGGCCGTGCCGCGCACGGTGATGACCTTCTTGGCGTCAGCCGACTTCACGGTCGCAACAGCCTGACCGCCATAAATCGGGCGCTCGAAGGTGCTGGCGTCGATGACGGCGGTGATGTCGCTGAGCTGCGCGACATCGAGCTTTGCAGCGACGCGCGGCGCGATGTTCTTGCCGCGCGTGGTCGCGGGCGCGACGAACGCATCGTAACCGGCCATCAGGCCTTCGACGAGCGGCGCGACATTTTCGGCCAGCGCATGTTCATAGGCTGCATCGTCCGCGAGCAGCACCTTGGCGACGCCTGCCACCTTGGCGGCGGCATCGGCGACGGCCTGTGCGCCCTTGCCGGCGACGAGGACGTGGACATCGCCACCAAGCTGGCTGGCCGCGGTGATGGCCGACAGGGTGGCATCCTTCAGTTCGATATTGTCGTGTTCAGCGAGGACCAGAATGCTCATGCGATCACTCCCGTTTCCTTGAGCTTGCCGATCAGTTCATCGACGCTCGCAACCTTGATGCCAGCCTGACGCTTCGGCGGTTCCGACACCTTGAGGGTCGTCAGACGCGGCGCCGGATCGACGCCGAAATCGGCCGGGGTCTTGTTGGCGATCGGCTTCGACTTGGCCTTCATGATGTTCGGCAGCGACGCATGGCGCAGGTCGGTGGTGACGATCGCCGGGGTCTTGAGCTTCAGCGTTTCCAGACCGCCATCGACTTCGCGTGCGACCGTGGCTTCGCCATCGCCGAGTTCGACCGACGAAGCGAAGGTCGCCTGCGACCAGCCCAGGAGGGCCGCCAGCATCTGGCCGGTCTGGTTCGAATCGTCGTCAATCGCCTGCTTGCCGAGGATCACGAGACCCGGCTGTTCTTCTTCGGCGATCTTCGCGAGAATCTTGGCGACAGCGAGCGGTTCGACCGCCACGTCGGTGGTCACCAGAATGCCGCGATCAGCGCCCATGGCAAGCGCGGTGCGGATGGTTTCCTGGCTCTGCTGCACGCCGATCGACACGATGACGATTTCTGTCACCTTGCCCTTTTCCTTCAGGCGCACGGCTTCTTCGACGGCGATTTCGTCGAAGGGATTCATACTCATCTTGACGTTGGCAAGATCGACGCCGGTGCCATCGGCCTTGACGCGAACCTTGACGTTGTAATCGACGACCCGCTTGACGGGCACGAGTACTTTCATGGCGGCTATCCTTTATCGTCTACCGGAAATCCGGTCCTGTGCGCGTGCCGTTTGAAGGCAGAGACACGAAAAAGTCAACCTTATGGGCCTGCACAAATTGACAGGTGCGGCATTTTGCAGGGGGTGATGCGAGGGAGATGCGCGGCTTGTGCGCTCAGCGGTTGCCGCCCGGCACCCACAGGATGTCGCCCGCGCCTGCGGCATTCACCGCGCGCGCCATCACGAACAGATGATCGGACAGGCGGTTGAGATAGGTGATGGTGAGCGGGTTGATCGCTTCTTCGGCTGCGGCTGCCACAGCCATGCGTTCGGCACGGCGGACCGTGCAGCGCGCAAGGTGCAGATAGGCCGCGCCTGCCGTGCCGCCCGGAAGGATGAAGGAGGTCAGCGGCGCAAGCGTTGCGTTCATTGCATCGATTTCGGTTTCCAGCCGGTCGATCTGCGGCTGCGTGATGCGCAGCGACATGGCGGTCGGCGCGAAATCGTCGCCCGGCGTGGCAAGATCGGCGCCAAGGTCGAAAAGATCGTTCTGGATACGCGACAGCATCGCATCTTCAGTGCCCGAGAGGTGCAGGCGCGCCATGCCGATCACCGAATTGGCTTCATCGACGGTGCCATAGGCCTCGACGCGCAATGCATATTTCGGCCGGCGCGAGCCATCGACGAGACCGGTTGTGCCATCGTCGCCGGTGCGCGTGTAGATCTTGTTGAGCTTGACCAAATCAGCCGCCTTTTTGCGTTGTCAGCAAAAGGATGATGATGAACAGTACGGTGACGGCCTGAAGCCCGACACGGAGGAACATCAGCTGGTTCGATTTGCGCCCGCCCACATCCTTGCCCGATGCCATGGTCAGGATGCCGCGCACCAGCACAAAGGCGGTTGCAAGCGCGCCCAGCACGATGAAGGTGATGATGAAGCCGTTCATGCGACTTATGTGCGCTTATCCCCGGCGTCTGTCACCCGAAAAAGTGCAGGCGGCACCTGCGCCAGAAGGTCGCGCGCCAGAATGGCCGCCGACTGCCCCGCCTTTCGCAGCTCTGCCAGCGCGGGGGCGCCATCGCGCTTTGCAAGGCGCTTGCCCGCCGCATCGGTCAGCAGCGGGTGGTGGCGATAAAGCGGCGTCGGCAGGTCGAGCAGGGCCTGCAACAGCCGGTGGATATGGGTGGCATGGAACAGATCCTGACCGCGGACCACGTCGGTCACGCCTTGCAGTGCATCGTCGACGGTCACGGACAGGTGATAGCTGGTCGGCGTTTCCTTGCGTGCCAGCACCACATCACCGAACAGGGCGGGCCGGGCCTCCTGGCGGCCATGACTGACGTCATGCCACCAGAGGGGGCCGGTGCGCGCCAGGGCCTTTGCGACATCGAGCCGCAGCGCATGGGGCTGCGCGCGTGCCCGCGCGGCCGCAGTGGCGGGATCGAGGTTGCGGCAGGTGCCGGGATAGACAGGACCGTCGGGGCCGTGCGGCGCACTGGCCGCAGCCGCGATATCGCGCCGTGTGCAAAAACAGGGGTAAAGTAGCCCCGTCGCCGTCAGGCGGTCGCGCGCTGCGGCATAATCTGCCATGTGGGCGGACTGGAACCGCACGGGTCCGGGCCAGTCGAGGCCCAGCCAGTGCAGATCGTCGAAGATGGCGGCAACATGTTCGGGACGGCTGCGCGTCTGGTCGATGTCCTCGATCCTCAGCAGGAACGCGCCGTCCGCACGGCGCGCCAGTTCATGCCCGATCAGCGCGGAAAAGGCGTGGCCGAGGTGCAATTGTCCTGTCGGCGAGGGCGCAAAGCGGGTCACGACTGTCATGGCCTGTGCCTCATGAGCGAATCGCCGCTTGACGCGCCCCTATTGCTGGTGGTGTCATGCGGCTGACATAGGATGTCTGGTAATATGCGTTGCGTGGAGTTTGAAGTGCGGAGGGCCGCTGACAGAGCGGAGCCGCCTTGGGTGCGACGGGGCCGGATACGCGAAAACAGGGGCTGCACCGCCACATGGCTTTGGGAGCGGCAGCTTTTATGTATCATCCAGATGTCCTTGTTTCACCTGAACATTGTCCGGCCCTGGTGCTGAACGCCGATTATACGCCGCTATCCTATTATCCCCTGTCGCTGTGGTCGTGGCAGACGGCGGTAAAGGCGGCTTTTCTCGAACGCGTCGACATCATCGCTGAATATGACCGCGAAATACATTCACCGAGCTTTGCGATGAAGCTGCCGTCGGTGATTGCGCTACGGCAATATGTGAAACTGGCCAGCCACCCGGCCTTCACCCGTTTCAACCTGTTCCTGCGCGATCGCTTTGCCTGTCAATATTGCGGCAGTCGCGATGACCTGACCTTCGATCATGTCGTGCCGCGTGCCTATGGCGGGCGAACGACGTGGGAAAATGTGACCACCGCCTGCGCGCCGTGCAACCTGCACAAGGGCGGACGGACCCCGGCCGAGGCGCACATGCATCTGCAACGCCGTCCGTTCCAGCCGACGACAAGGCAGTTGCAGGACAATGGCCGGGCGTTCCCGCCGCACCACCTGCATGCCACCTGGCGCGACTATCTCTACTGGGATAGCGAACTCGAGGCCTGAACGCCTGGACGTCCGGGTGTGCGCGCCTAGTTTTGCGCCAGCCGTGCCGGGTCGAGATCGGCCTCGGAGACGCCCGCACCGAAGGTGAACGGCCCCCATGACAATTGGGTCGTCTTGCCGTTCTGGGCATTGACCATCAGCAGATCCTGCGCCCGCCAGAAGCGCTTCTGGTAGAGTACCCATTTGCGGCTGTAGAGCGATTTCAGGAGCTTGCCGCGCAGGTCATAGCAATCCACCCTGAGGATGCGCCGGGCCGGGCGATCCATCCAGATCACCTGCCGCGAATAGCCCGATTTCTCGTAAGCCGGGATACGTTCCAGCACGTCGCACTGGCCAGCCCCGCATTTTTCTTCGCGCAGCCAGCGATAGGTGAATTTGTCGATGCCGGCCTGCGCAAAGTCTTCATAGGAAAATTCGCTGCCCATGAACGGGCCGGACTTGTTGGCCGAAGCGATGCGCTTCACGCGCTTCAGGGCAGGCAGATAGATCCATTGATCGTCGACGCCCTTGTCGCGGGCAAAGGTGAGCAGTGCGGTATGCTGCACATCGCGCGGCGTGTTGAAAACGATCAGGCTTTTGTCGCCGCGCCCGGCCTCGTTCATCTCGACTGCCTTGAAAGACAGCTCGCGTCTCGCGATCGGGCCGCTTTTGGTCGCCAGCACCATGACAAAATTGGCCTGCGCGTCTTTCCAGCCCTTGTCGCGCTGTTCGGCATCCTCCGCCAGCGCGCGTCCATGGGCAACCGGATCGGCCGGCAGCGTTTCCGCCGCGAGCGGAGCAGCGATCACAAGCGACAGCATGGCGAGCAGTTTCAGCATGATTCTGTCCTGTTAAAGTTTCAGCCTATATGGGGCGGCCTGGATTAACATCAGCCGAACCGCTCATCAGTTCGCCGCAAAATAACGGGCAAGCACGCCTTCATATATGCGGGTCAGGGCTTCGACATCGGCAACTGGCACGGCTTCATCAACCTTGTGCATCGTCGCGCCGACCAGCCCGCATTCCAGCACCGGGCAATAATGGGTGATGAAGCGGGCATCGGATGTGCCGCCGCTGGTCGAGAGTACGGTGTCCCGCCCGGTTTCGGCGCGGATCGCATCGGCCACCAGCGTGCTGAAACTGCCTGGTTCGGTGAGGAAGCTCTCGCCTGAAATCTTGGCGGTCACGGTGGCCGATGGTGCTTCGGCCTGCACCACCGATTCGATCCATGCCAGAAGCGCCGAACCGCGATGCAGGTTGTTGAAGCGGATGTTGAGCCGCGCGCTGGCTTGCGCCGGAATGACATTGGTGGCTGGATTGCTGACCGTGAGATCGGTGATTTCAAGATTCGACGGGTCGAACCAGTCGGTGCCTTCATCCAGCACGCGGGCCTTCAGCATGCCAAGGATGCGCACCAGCCGCGTCACCGGGTTATCCGCCAGATGCGGATAGGCGACATGACCCTGTGCGCCGTTGACAGTGATCCAGATATTGATCGAACCGCGCCGTCCGACCTTGATCGTATCGCCGAGAACGCGCGCAGAGGTTGGCTCTCCGACAAGGCAATGGTCCGGAATCTGGCCGTTGGCCTGCATCCATTCCAGCATCGGCAGCGTGCCGAAAGTCGCGGGGCCTTCCTCGTCGCCAGTGATGACCAGGCTGATCGAGCCTTTCGGATTTTGCGCGCGATGGTTGATGGCGGCCGCAACAAAGGCGGCGATTGCACCTTTCATGTCGGCCGCGCCGCGTCCCATCAGCCATCCATCCTGGACATCGCCAGAAAAAGGTGCGCCGCCTGACCATTGCGCGGCATCGCCCGGCGGCACGACATCACTGTGACCGGCAAAGGCGAAATGCGGTCCATCATGGCCGATGCGGGCGAAAAGATTGTCGACCGGACCGTCGGGTTCATGCCCGAACGGCAACCGCCATGTCGTGAAACCATGCGTTTTCAGCGTGGTTTCGAGCAGGTCGAGCGCACCGCCTTCAGCAGGCGTGACGCTGGGACAGCGGATCAGCGCCTGGGCGAAGGCGACGGGATCGATCGAATGGGCGGCGGCAGTCATGTCCGTTTCCTAACGTGCGGAATGTCAGATGAAAACCGGCCGCCGCCCACAAGCGGCGATCAGTCGCGCAGCAGTTCGTTGATGCCAGTCTTGGAACGCGTCTGGGCATCGACGCGCTTGACGATGACGGCGCAGGCAAGGTTCGGTCCCGGCGTGCCATCGGGCAGCGGCTTGCCCGGCAATGTGCCCGGAACGACAACCGAATAGCGCGGCACGCGGCCAACGAACACTTCGCCGGTATTGCGGTCGACGATCTTCGTCGATGCGCCAAGGAAAACGCCCATCGACAGGACCGCGCCTTCTTCGACGACGACGCCTTCGGCGACTTCCGAACGCGCGCCGATGAAGCAGTTGTCCTCGATGATCACGGGGCCGGCCTGAAGCGGCTCAAGCACGCCGCCGATGCCGACACCGCCCGAAATATGCACATTCTTGCCGATCTGCGCGCAGCTGCCGACGGTCGCCCAGGTGTCGACCATCGTGCCGTCATCGACAAAGGCGCCGATGTTGACGAAGCTTGGCATCAGAACCACGTTCTTGCCGATGAACGCGCCACGGCGGGCGACGCTGCCCGGCACCGCGCGAAAACCGGCGGCGTTGAATTCGGCCTCGCCCCAGCCGGCAAACTTCGATGGCACCTTGTCCCACCAATGGGCGGCGCCGGGTGCACCTGCGATCGCGCCGTTCGCTTCCAGGCGGAACGACAGCAACACGGCCTGCTTCAGCCACTGGTTGACGACCCACTGGCCATCCTTTTTTTCAGCAACGCGATAGGTGCCACGATCCAGGCCGGCAAGGGCGGCCATCACAGCATCGCGCACGTCCCCCTTCGTTGCCGGCGTGACGCCGTCACGGGCGTCCCATGCAGCTTCGATTGCATTCTTCAGTTGGTCAGTCATGCCGTTTTCACCTCCGGCCACAGGGTTTCAAGCCATTGGCCGACATCTGCGATCTCGAAGTCGATCGCGTTCCAGTCGGCCTCGTAAGATGCGCTTTCCGAGCCATTGTTGACCCAGATCGTTGTCATGCCGAGTGCTTTCGGCACGGTCAGGTTGCGCGCCATGTCCTCGACAAAGGCGGCGCGGCACGGATCAACCGCATAGGCTTCGCAAAAGCCATGATAGGCAGGCGCCGCAGGCTTCGGGACATAGCCGGTCGCATGGATGTCGTGGATCGTCTCGAACGCTTCCCCCAGCCCCAGCCGTTCGAGGACGCGGCTGGCATAAGGGGCATCGGCGTTTGTAAAGACCAGCTTGCGGCCGGGCAGGCGCGCAATGCCTTCGACCAGCCGTTTATCCTGTTCGATGACGGCAAGGTCGATGTCGTGGACATAATCGAGGAAATGATGCGGGTCGACGCCATGCTGATCCATCAGGCCACGCAATGTCATGCCGTGCGTGTGGAAAAAGGCCTTTTGCACGGCGCGCGCCTCGACCGGATCGAGATCAAGCAGATTGGCGATGAATGCGCCCATCCGCACGTCGATCTGGCCGAACAGGTTCGTCCGCGCCGGATAGAGCGTGTTGTCGAGGTCGAAGATCCATGTGTCGACATGGGCAAGGCGCGTGTCCATGGCAGGGCTTCTAGCGGGCTGGCTGGAAAAGTGCAAAGCCTGTGGGCGACGAACCGCATGGTTGAACTTTCGTCCGACTTGACCGTTTCTAAACTGTTTGTGTCCTGTAAAGATCGCGTATCAGTCGTGAGGAACCGCATGAGTTATCGAGACAGGCGTGGTCGACGGGTCGTGGCGCTTTTTCCCTGCCTGTCCCTGGCGGCGCTGTTGTCGGCTTGTGGTGGCGGCGGCAGCAGTACGGTTCCTGTCGTGACGACACCGCCCGCTCTTTCGTCGCCGCCGGCGGTCAGGACGCCAGCACCCGCCCCCGTGATCGACTATGATACGGCGGAATACCGGCTTTCAAATGCCGCGACCGCAGCACAGGCGATCAGCGCCTATGAGGCGGGCGCCGATGGCAGCGGCGTGACGGTTGCCGTCATCGACAGCGGCATTGATATCGACAACCCCGAATTTTCAGGCAGGATCCACAGCGCCAGCCGCGACATTGCCGGGACGCGCGGGATTGACGACAGTGACGGCCATGGCACGTCGACAGCGGCTGTGCTGGCCGCAGCGCGCAACGACCGCGACATCCACGGCCTTGCCTTTGGCGCGACGATCCTCGCGCTGCGCACTGATACGCCGGGTAGCTGCGAAGGCAGCGAAGGCTGCCAGCACGACGACAATAATCTGGCCACCGCCATCGATGTGGCAACCGACCATGGCGCACGCGTCATCAATCTGTCCCTGGGCGGCGGTGCGGTGAACAGCCGGTTCAGGACCGCGATTGCCGATGCTACGGCGCGCGGTGTGGTGGTGGTGATCGCTGCGGGCAATGACAGCCTGGCCGATCCCGATGCCTTTGCCATGGTGGCAACCGATCAATCGGCAGCACGCGGGCTGGTGCTTGTGGCGGGCGCGACCGATGCCGCAGGGGCGATGGCAAGCTATTCCAACCGGGCTGGCATCGCGGCGGAACATTATATCGCGACACTGGGGGACCAGGTGCGTGCGTTCGACCATACTGGCGCTCCCTTCCTGTTCAGCGGCACCAGCTATGCCACGCCTGGCGTGGCGGCGGCGGCGGCCTTGCTGTTCGACGCGTTCCCGAACCTGACACCGGCACAGGTCGTCGATCTCTTGCTGCATTCGACGGATGATGCTGGGGCGACTGGCGTCGATGCCGTTTTCGGACGCGGCATCCTCAACCTGTCACGCGCCTTCCAGCCGCAGGGCGCCGCCAGTGTCGCGGGCAGTGCGCTGGCGCTGTCGACCCTTGGTACCAGCGAGACCGGCAGTACGCTGGGCGCGTCCACCAGGCTGGCGGCAGCACTGACCGATATCGCCATCATTGATGGCTATGGCCGCGCCTTCACGGCCGATCTGTCGGCCAGCCTGCGTCCGGCGGCACCGCGTCGCTGGCTGGAAAACGCCTTGCGCTTCGATATGCGCCGCTTTGTGGCGGGCGACAGTGTCGCGCGGATCGCCATGCAGCTGACGGATGCCATCCCTGACCGTCCGCTGTCGGCGCATGATACGGGCGCGGGTTTCCTGTCGGCGACCGGGGTGGTGCAGCCCAGCGCGCGGCTGCGCCTCGGCTTTGCGACCGGCAACAGCGATGGCCTGGCAGGCCAGCTCGATCTTGGCGCGCAGGATGCACCGCTGCTGGCCGCACAGCGCGCCGGTCTGTCGCGGGCGGCAGTCACCCGCGATGCCCGCGCCATGGGTATCGCGTGGCAACAGGGGCGCTGGACGCTGGGCGCCATTGCCAGCAGCGAATCGATCGATCATGGCCGTGGCCGGCGCGATGGACGGCTGACACAAGTCAGGTTTGCCGCAGCGCGCCACTTCGGCCCCCTGCGCTTTGTGGGGCAGGTGGCACTGGCGGATGAAGATAATGGCATGTTCGGCGGCAACGGCGCGGGACTGCTCGCCGTTGCCGGCGCGACGCATCGCCTGCTGGGGCTGGAAACCGCAGTTGATCTTGGCGCAGGCTGGCAATTGTCGGGCCAGTGGACGGGCGGCTGGACGCGAATCACGCCGGGCGCAGGGCTTCTTGCCGGAATCGACGGCCTGACCAGCAGCGGCTGGCGAGTGGCGGCCGACAAGACCGGTCTGTTCACGCCGGGCGATCGTTTCACCTTGGGGCTGGCGCAGCCACTCAGGATCAGCCGAGGCATGGCGCGGCTTTCGGTGCCGACCGGCTATGATTATGTCACGCGGCAGGCCGTGGTCAGCCAGCGTGGCGTGGCCCTTGCGCCCGATGGCCGCGAAATCGACCTGGAAGCGGGCTATGGTCTTGCGCTGCCCTGGGGGCAGCTTGATGCCAATTTCGTCTGGCGGCGCGACCCCGGACATATTGCCGACAGCCATGATGATCTTGCTGCGGCTTTGCGCTGGTCGAGCCGGTTCTGATGTCTTTTTAGGCGTCTAGAGCCGGACGCGCACTGATTCGGCGTGCGCGGCCAGCCCTTCGGCCTCGGCCAGCGCGACAGCCGCCGGCCCGATCGCGGCCATTCCCCTGTCCGAACAATCGAGGAAGGTCGTGCGTTTCATGAAATCGGCGACCGACAGACCGGACGAAAAGCGCGCGCGGCGCCCGGTCGGCAGGACATGGTTCGGTCCGCCGATATAGTCGCCGATCGCTTCGGGCGTGTGACGACCCATGAAAACCGAACCGGCATGACGCACCTTTGCCAGCATGGCGTCAGGATCATCGACGCTGAGTGCGAGATGTTCCGGCGCCAGCCTGTCGATCAACGGCACGGAATCGGCCAGCTTTTCGACAAGGATGATCGCGCCATAGGCGTCCCAGCTTTTCCGGGCGATGGCGCCTGTCTGCAGTCGGCCCAGCAGGCGCTCGACCGCAGCGGCAGTGGCATCGGCCAGCGCGGCATCGTCAGTGATCAGGATGGCTTGTGCAGTGGCGTCATGCTCTGCCTGGCTAAGCAGGTCGGCTGCCAGCCATTCGGGATTCGAAGCGCCGTCGGCGACAACAAGAATTTCGCTCGGTCCGGCAACCATGTCGATACCGACGGTGCCGTAAAGCTGGCGCTTGGCTTCGGCGACATAGGCATTGCCGGGGCCAACGATCTTGTCGACCGGCGCAATCGAGGCCGTGCCATAGGCGAGCGCGGCCACAGCCTGCGCACCACCGATGCGATAGACATGATCGACGCCGGCGATTTCAGCGGCAACCAGCACCAGCGGATTCAGCCGGCCATCAGGCGTCGGCGTCACCATGGTCAGCCGTTCGACGCCTGCGACCTTGGCAGGAATGGCGTTCATCAGCACGGACGAGGGATAGGAGGCCAGCCCGCCTGGCACATAAAGGCCGACGGCGTCGAGTGGACGCCAGCGCCAGCCGGCGCGCACACCGGCGGCATCGGTGCCGTCATGATCGGTCGGGCGCTGCTGCGCGTGGAAGGCGCGGATGCGGTTCGCGGCCAGTTCGAGTGCGGCCAGGACATCGGGAGCAACTGCTGTCCGGGCGGCGGCAATCTCGGTGCGCGATACTTCAAGGCCGGTGGCGCCAAGGTCGATGCGATCAAGGCGCTGCGTCAGTTCGAACAGCGCCGTATCCCCGCGCTTGCGGACATCGGCGATGATCGACTGTACGGCGGTCGTGACATCGGCGTCGGCATCGCGCCGGTCGTTGACCAGGCTGTCGAAGGCGGCGGCAAAGCCGGGCGTGCGTGCATCAAGCCGTTGCGGCATCGTTCACCACCTTGCGAAAAGCCTCTACCCATGGTGCGATTTCGGCGTTGCGCGTCTTGAACGCGGCGCGGTTGACGATGAGGCGCGAACTGACTTCGGCCAGCACCTCGACTTCGACAAGGCCGTTTTCCTTGAGTGTCTTGCCGGACGAAACAAGGTCGACGATGCGGCTGGTCAGGCCAAGGGCGGGTGCCAGTTCCATTGCACCGTTCAGCTTCACGCATTCCGCCTGCACGCCGCGCGCGGCAAAATGGCGGCGGGTGATCGCGGGATATTTGGTGGCGACGCGGACATGGCTCCAGCTGCGCGGATCGTCGTTGGCGGCTTGTGCTGCCGGTTCGGCGACCGACAGGCGGCATTTGCCGATGCCCAGATCGACGGGTGCATAGATTTCGGTGTAATCGAACTCCATCAGCACGTCGTTTCCGGCAATACCCAGATGCGCCGCGCCAAAAGCGACGAAGGTCGCGACATCGAACGAACGCACGCGAATCAGGCGCAGGCCCGGAATATTGGTGGCGAATTGGAGCGCCCGGGACTTTTCGTCGGAAAAGGCGGGTTCGGGTTCAATGCCGATACGTGCCAGAAGCGGCAAGGCTTCGGACAGGATGCGGCCTTTCGGCAGTGCCATGATCAGATCTTGTGTCACGCCTTGCTGCCTAATCAAGCAGCACGCCAAGCGCAACCGCCGCTTGCACCTGCGACCTTGCTTTTTGCTGCGTTTTCACGCAAGGCGCGGGCAGAATTGTGCGCCGTATGCGCGCGAATGTTAAATGTGAGGCCTGATGGCGAAAGAAGAACTTCTGGAAATGCGCGGCCAAGTGGTCGAGCTTCTCCCGAACGCGATGTTCCGCGTGAAGCTGGAAAACGACCATGAAATCCTGGGCCATACGGCGGGCAAGATGCGCAAAAACCGCATCCGTGTGCTGGTTGGTGATGAAGTGCTCGTTGAACTGACGCCTTATGATCTGACCAAGGGCCGGATCACGTACCGCTTCAAATAAGGCCCGTGCCCGCACTGGTTCTTGCCTCAAGCAGCCCGCGACGGCTGGCGCTGCTTGAACAGATCGGACTGCGCCCCGGGCGCACGACGGCCCCCGATATTGATGAAACGCCGCACAAGGGCGAAAAGCCGGATCATTACGCGCGGCGGCTGGCTCTGGCCAAAGCGGCGACGGTTGCACGAAACCCCGATGAAGTCGTGCTGGCGGGCGACACTGCGGTTGCGGTCGGTCGCCGAATCCTGCCGCAGGCGGGCGACGCTGCAACGGTGTCCGCCTGTTTGCGCCTGTTGTCGGGACGGCGGCACGATGTCTGGTCGGCCATTGCCGTGATCGATGCCGAAGGGCGTGTGCGGCATCGCGTCGCGCACAGCAAGGTCAGCTTCAAACGCCTGTCCGAGGCCGAGATCGCCGCCTATGTCGCCATCGGCGAGGGTGTGGGCAAGGCCGGCGGCTATGCCATTCAGGGGCGCGCGGCGGCCTTTGTGCGCAGCGTGCAGGGGAGCTATTCAGGCATTGTTGGCCTGCCTTTGTTCGAAGCCCACGCCCTGCTCTCTGCCGCCGGATGCCATGGCGCGGGCTGAAGCCCTGATCGAGTGCGGCCTTGGCGAGACGCGCGCGCTCGTTGTCGAACATGGCCGGATTGCCGAAATTCATATCGAACGGGATATGGACATCGCTGTCGATACCGCCTTGCGCCCCGGCGCAGTGTGGACAGCACGGCTGGTTGAGATTCTTGTCTCCGGACGGCGCGGCATTGTCAGCCTGGGCGGCGGCGCGCAAGCCCTGATCGAGCCATTGCCGCAAGCCGCGACCAAAGGCGGCCTTCTCGCGGTTTCGGTCACGCGCATGGCCCTGCCCGAACGTGGACGGCCGCGTCTGCCGAAGGTGCAGGCGGCTGATATCGCCGCACGGGCGGACATTGTGGAAATGACGCCTGCGCCGACACTGGAAGACCGCTTGCGCGCACGCGGCCTGCCATGTCGTCATGTGTCCGGTCACGGCCCGGATCTGCTTGAGGCGGCGGGGTGGAGCGAAATGATCGATGCCGCGCAGACCGGCTTCCTGCCTTTTTCGACCGGGCTTCTGACTATCACGCCGACACCCGCGATGACGCTGATCGACGTTGATGGCCCCGGCGATCCGATAGCCTTGATGCAGGCCGGTGCTGTGGCGGCGGCACGGGCCATCCGTCTGTTCGACATCGGTGGCTCTATCGGGATCGATCTGCCGACCGTGACAGGCAAGGAGGCGCGGCAGGCCGCCGTCTCGGCATTCGACGCCGCCCTGCCGCAGCCGTTCGAGCGCACGGTCATCAACGGATTCGGCTTTCTGCAGGTGGTGCGGCGGCGGCAGCGGCCTTCTGTCATCGAAATGCTGCAAGGCGATCCCGTGGCGGCGGCGGCGCTGGCGCTTTTGCGCCGGGCCGGGCGCACGGACGGTGTGGGACCATGCACGCTGCATGCGGCGCCCGCCGTCATCGACTGGCTCGCGGCACGACCGCGTCTTGTCGCAGCGCTGGAAACGGGGCTGGGGGTGGCCGTGTGCTTGCATCCCCGTCCGGAATTGCCGATAGCAGGCGCCTATGCAGCCCGCGCGCCCCGCTGACCTTCGCTGTCCGATCTGCCGCCGCAAGGCCGCGCCGGAACATGCGCCCTTTTGTTCGCCGCGTTGTCGGGATGTCGATCTCGTCAACTGGCTGGACGACCGCTATGCCATTCCAGTGCGCGACGCAGAAGAATATGATGGCGAAATGAACTGACGCCACTTGACCTTGATCAGTGCGCGGAGAACAATCCCTGCATATTTTCAGATTATTCCAGCCACGGACAGCCAATTGGGGACAATCCAGATGAAAACCATCATTTTGCACGTGCAAGCCGATCCTGCACTTGATGCGCGTCTGCAGGCCGCGCTTGATCTTGTGCGCAGCAGCAACGGCCATCTTGTCTGCGTGCAGGCCACGCCACTTTCCGCCTATGTCGGTTCCGATCCCTTTGGTGGCGTGTTCGTGATGGGCGATCTTGTGGCCGAGCTGAACAAGCGCGACAAGGAACTGCGCGATGGCGTCGAGGCCCGGCTGCAGGCCGAAGGCGTATCGTGGAGCTGGGTGCACATGGATGGCGATCCCGCAGCCGTTCTTGTCGAACAGGCACGGCTGGCCGATCTTGTCATCATGAGCCGCACGACCGACAAGCCGCGCGCCCGCCAGCCGCTGCCGCTGGTTGAAGATGTCGCACTGCATGCCCGCGCACCGGTGCTGGCCATTCCGCCGGAAGGCGAGGGTTTCGATGCCACGCGCCCGGCGCTGATTGCCTGGAACGGCTCGAACGAGGCGGCTTCCGCCCTGCGCGCTGCGATGCCGCTTTTGCGACAGGCCAGGGACGTGAAGATCCTCGTTGTCGGCAATGAAAGCGACAGCTTCCCGAGCAGCGCCGCTGCGCTCTATCTCTCGCGCCAGGGTATCGAGCCGGAAATCCACGTCCGCGCCGGTGGCGGCGATGTCGCCGAGGCCATCAGTGCGGCGGCTGTCGAACTGGGCGCTGGTTATATCGTCATGGGTGCCTATGGCCATTCGCGCTTGCGCGAATTCCTGCTGGGCGGCGTGACCCGTTCGCTTCTGTCGGCCAGCCGCCTGCCGCTGCTGCTCGCGCACTAAACCACTGATCCGGCATGAAGGCGGAGGGACGTGCGTGCCCTTCGCCTTTTTTCATGCCCTCGTTTCAGGGGCGGCGCAAAAGGCCGATCATCACTTGCGCAGCCAGTACGTCGCCAGCCGATCCACTGCTCTTGATCGCACGTTCGGCGTCCAGCAGCCGGTGAATGGCGGCCCTGATCGCGGGCGTTGTCCAGCGGGACAGCTGTTTTGTCAGCGCGGGCTTTTCCTTCCAGAAGACCCGCTTGCCTTGTGCTTCGATCACGGCCGCAGGGCTGGCGCCGGCGTCGACAAGGGCGCGCAGTTCAAGCAGGCGCCAGAATTGCCGGATGATGGCGCGCAAGGCGGGAATACCCGCCGTGCCTTGTATTCCCTGACGCTGCAACTGTTCGTCGGCAACACGGGCATCGCCTGCAAGCAGCGCCTCGACAAGAAGGGTGAAATCTGCCTCGCCAAACCGGGCGCCGATGGCGTCAAGGTCGGCCAGTTCCGCCATGTGAGGCCTGTCGGGGGCTGCGTCGCAGTAAAGCGCGAGTTTTTCGATTTCGCGCAACAGTACACCGCGCTCGCCGCCGCTGACCTCGACAAGCTGCGCCGCCATGCCACGGCCCAGCTTCAGCCCGCAGGCCTGCGCTGCCTCATGGGCGACCTGTTCCAGATCCCGCGCGGTCGCCTCATAGAGGATGAACGCCTGCGCCAGTGGCGAGGCTTCGGCGAGCGCGACCAGAGCCGAGCCTTTTTTCAAAGCGCCGGCAACCATGATCACCGGATTGCCCGCCGCCGGGGCATTCAGCAACAGGCCGACAGCCTCGGCGCTTTCCTCGGCGGCGCCATCGACGCGGATCAGCCTGATGCCGCCGAACATCGAGACGGCGGCGGCTTCGTCCGCCAGCCGACCCGGATCGCTTTTCAACTGATCGGGCAGCAGGTCGATGCGCGTCATGGGATCGCTGGGATCGGTTAATTGTGCGGCGAGCTTTCCAGCGATGTCCCGCGCCTGCGCTTCATCGGGACCGTAAAGCAGGATAAGTCGCAGCGACGGATCGACCCGCTTCAAAAGCGCGGCCAATTCCGCCTTTCCGCCCTTCATGGGGCGGGGGACTGGCGCGCTTCGACGGCGATGCGCGTGGTGATTTGCCGGGCCAGATCATCGGCCAGCCGTTCGAGCGCGGCATTTTCAGCGGCAACCACGGCATAGTCGGAACTGACAACGTCGATCCCGGCATCGGCGCGGGCGGTTGCGTCGATCAGTGTCTTGCCCGCAACCGTATCGACCAGTTGCCAGCGTGCTCTGAGTGTACGGCGTTCGCGGGCGATCGAATCGTCGCCGCGAATGCCAAAGCCCTCGATGGCGTCATCGAGTTTGACGTCGAGGCGGTAGCGCGGGTTGCTTGCCGGGCGCAGTTGCTGGCGCAGGGCCTGTTCCATCAGAAACCCGGCCCGATCGGCAATCGGCGCAATCTGGATATCCGACAACATGGCCGTCGCCGTTGCGCTGCCGCCGCCGGCATATATGGGCTTCAGGCCACAGGCGGACAGCATGAGGCCGGATAGCAGCATGGCGGCCAGGGCGCGCGTTTTCATCATGCGACGATGTTGACCAGCCGGTCGGGCACGACAATCACTTTTTTCGGCGTGGCGCCGGAAAGGGCGGCGATAACCTTGGCATTGGCAAGCGCCAGTGCTTCAAGATCGGCGCGCGCTGCCCCTTTCGGGGCTGTGATGGTGTCGCGCAGCTTGCCGTTGATCTGGATAGCGATCGTCACGCTGTCGTCGACCAATAACGCCGGGTCGGCCTTGGGCCAGGGCGCATCGGCGATGAGGCCCGCCTGGCCAAGCTTTTCCCACGCTTCTTCGGCAATATGCGGCATCATCGGGGCGATGAGCTGGACAAAGCTGCGGATGGCCGTGTTGCGATCTGCCGACGGCTTGGCCTTTTCAAGCGCGGACGCCAGTTCGTAAAGGCGGGCGACGGCCTTGTTGAAGCGCAGTGCGTCGATGTCTTCGCTGACGCCGGCAATGGCCTTGTGCAGCGTGCGGACCAGATCGGCGTCGTCGCCGGTGGCGGTGGCATCGACGCTGTCGACGAGGCGCCAGACGCGCTGGACAAAGCGCCATGCGCCTTCGATCCCGGCTTCGGTCCATTGCAGGTCGCGTTCCGGCGGACTGTCGGACAAAACGAACCAGCGCGTGGCGTCGGCGCCATATTGATCAATGATCGGCGTCGGGTCGACGGTGTTCTTCTTCGACTTCGACATCTTCTCGACGCGGCCGACATTGATGGGATCGCCCGTCGCCACCTCGACCCAGCCGTGATCGCGCTTTTCGACCGCACCCGGTTCCAGCCAGCGACCATCCTTCGCCTTGTAGGTCTCGTGCG
>CAZWMK010000029.1:0-22136 GCA_964635065.1 uncultured Sphingomonadaceae bacterium
GGCCGATGCCGAAGATCTTCCGCATGACCAAGGGCGGCAAGCTGATCGAAGGCATTTTCGAAGGCGAAACCATCAACACGCCATCGATGCTCTGCGTCGAAGATTATATCGATGCGCTTGAATGGGCCGAATCGATCGGCGGCCTCTCCGCCCTGATTGCCCGTTCTGAAGCCAATGCAGCGGCCTTGAACCGCTGGGTGGAAGGCAGCGGCTGGGCCGCGAACCTTGCGACCGATCCCGCGACACGTTCGAACACCAGTGTGTGTCTGAAGATCACAGATCCGCGCGCCACCGCCGACACGCCCAAGAAAATCGCATCCATCCTCGAAAAGGAAGGCGTGGCGTTCGATATTGGCGCCTACCGCGATGCCCCTCCGGGCCTGCGCATCTGGTGCGGCGCCACTGTCGACACCGCCGACATCGAGGCGCTCGGCCCGTGGCTTGACCGCGCTTTTGCCGAAGCCATCGCTGGCTGACATTTCCTGTCCCGGCCCCGCGTCGGGACAGTTCCTTTCCCGAACATGTCCGGTTCAGGCCGGCAAACCTTCAAGGAGCATGACATGCCCAAGGTTCTGATTTCCGACAAGATGAGCCCGCTCGCCGCCAAGATCTTCCGCGAGCGCGGCATCGAGGTCGATGAAAAGACCGGCCTGTCGAAGGACGAACTCATCGCCATCATCGGTGACTATGACGGCCTTGCCATCCGCTCGTCGACCAAGGTGACGAAGGAAATCCTCGACGCCGCGCCCAATCTCAAGGTGGTGGGCCGCGCGGGCATCGGCGTCGATAACGTCGACGTGCCGGCTGCGTCGAACCGCGGCGTTGTCGTCATGAACACGCCGTTCGGCAATTCGATCACGACCGCCGAACACGCCATCGCGCTGATGTTCGCCGTGGCCCGCGAACTGCCCGCCGCCGACGCATCGACGCAGGCGGGCAAATGGGAAAAGAACCGCTTCATGGGCGTCGAACTGACGGCCAAGACGCTCGGTCTTATTGGCGCGGGCAACATCGGTTCGATCGTGGCCGACCGCGCGCTCGGTCTCAAGATGAAGGTCGTCGCCTTCGATCCGTTCCTGACGCCCGAACGCGCCAAGGACATGGGCGTCGAGAAGGTGACGCTTGATGAACTGCTGGCACGCGCCGATTTCATCACGCTCCACACGCCGCTGACCGACAGCACGCGCAATATCCTCAGCCGCGAAAATCTCGCCAAGACCAAGAAGGGCGTCCGCATCATCAACTGCGCGCGCGGTGGTCTGGTTGACGAAGCGGCGCTGAAGGACATGCTCGACAGCGGTCATGTCGCGGGTGCCGCGCTCGACGTGTTCGTCGAGGAACCCGCAACCAACTCGCCGCTGTTCGGTACGCCGGGCTTCATCTCGACCCCGCACCTCGGTGCCTCGACGACCGAAGCCCAGGTCAACGTCGCGCTTCAGGTCGCTGAACAAATGGCCGATTTCCTGCTGACGGGCGGCGTCACCAACGCGCTTAACATGCCGTCGCTGTCGGCCGAAGAAGCGCCGAAGCTGAAGCCCTACATGGCACTTGCCGAAAAGCTCGGCCTCCTTATCGGCCAGCTGGCGGGCGATGCCATTCGCGGCGTCACGGTCGAGGTCGAAGGCGCCGCCGCCGCTCTCAACATCAAGCCGATCACCGGCGCGGTGCTGGCGGGCCTGATGCGTCCTTTCTCGGACACGGTGAACATGGTCAACGCGCCCTATCTCGCGCGGGAACGCAACATCGAGATCGCCGAAGTCCGCCACGAACGCGAAGTCGATTATCACACGCTGGTCCGCGTGACGGTCAAGACCAGCGAAGGCGAGCGTTCGGTCGCCGGCACGCTGTTCGGCAACACCTATCCGCGCCTCGTCGAAATGCTCGACATCAAGGTCGAAGCCGATCTCGTCGGCCCGATGCTGTTCATCATCAACGAAGACAAGCCGGGCTTCATCGGCCGCCTTGGCACGACGCTCGGCGAAGCAGGCGTCAACATCGGCACCTTCCATCTCGGTCGCCGTTCGGCAGGCGCCGAAGCCATCCTGCTGCTGTCGGTCGATGATGCCATCCCCGATACGGTCATTTCGGCAATCAAGCAGTTGCCGGGCGTGAAGGAGGCCAAGGCGCTCAACTTCTGATCGGCCACAAAGGCAGAAAATCGGGGAGGTTCGTCAAATCGGCCTCCCCTTGCCTTTTACGGTCTGCTAGGTGCGAGACATGACCGATATTTCCGCAGGACTTTTGCCCGAAGGCTTTCGTGACCGCTTGCCGCCGCAAGCCGAAGCGGCCGCCAATCTCTTGCGTCGTCTGCTCGACAGCGTCGCGGCGCACGGCTACGAGCGCGTGTCCCCGCCGCTCATCGAGTTCGAACAAAGCCTCGTGACGCGCCTGTCCTCGGCCAAGCCGCAGGACCTATTGCGCTTTGTCGACCCGATTTCCAGCCGTACGCTGGCGCTGCGTCCCGATATCACGCCGCAGATCGGGCGCATCGCCACCACACGCATGGCCCATGTGCTGCGTCCGCTGCGCCTTGCCTATGGCGGTCAGGTCGCACGCGTCAAAGGCAGCCAGCTCAACCCCGACCGTGAGTCCCTGCAGGCAGGCGCGGAGCTGATCGGTACAGACTCGGTTGCCGCTACCACAGAGGTGCTGCGCCTTGCCCTCGACGCGCTGGCCGAACTCGGGCTCGGGCAGCTCTCGGTCGACCTCACCATGCCTGGCCTGATTGCAGACCTTGCAGCCGGGCCGTGGCAGCTTGAAGGGCATGACCTGTCCGCTGTCGAGACGATGCTCGATGGCAAGGATATTGCTGGCCTGCGCGCGGTCGGCGGCGAACGCTATGAACCGCTTATCCTTGCGGCAGGTCCGGCAGATGCGGCGCTGGCGCGGCTGCGGGCGCTGGACCTTGGCGCCGTCATCAACCGCCGCCTCGATGATGTCGGCGTCCTGGCCTCAGCTGTTGCCGATCGCGCCAATGTCACGCTCGATCCCACGGAACGGCACAGTTTTGGTTATCAAAGCTGGGTCGGCTTCAGCATCTACGCCCCGGAAGTGCGGGGCGAACTGGGCCGAGGCGGCAGCTATGCCATCGTCCATCCCGATGGCAGCACCGAATCTGCCGTCGGCTTCTCGCTATACGTCGACGGGCTTGTCGATGCGGGCCTCGGCGAAGTGCGGCGGAACCGCATCCTGCTGCCCCTCGGCACCCCCGAACAGGTCGGCCGCGACTTGCGTGCGCAGGGCTGGATCACAGTGAATGCGCTGGAAGGCGCATCCGATCCCATCGCGTTGCGTTGTACCCATATCTGGCATGGCACCCCCAAAACGGTTGCCTGAGCATTTTCACCGGCGGAAAAAGTGGACGGATACGCCTGTCCGTCCTATTGACCGTCACCGTTTGAAATCCTTGGAAACGGATCAGCACTCATGGCCAATGTTGTCGTAATCGGCGCCCAGTGGGGCGACGAAGGCAAAGGAAAGATCGTGGACTGGCTGTCCGAACGCGCCGACGTCGTCGTGCGCTTTCAGGGCGGTCACAATGCCGGTCATACGCTCGTCATCGACGGCAAGATCTACAAGCTGTCGCTGATCCCGTCGGGGATCGTGCGCGGCGAACTGTCGGTCATCGGCAACGGTGTGGTGTTCGATCCCTGGCACTTCCGTGACGAGGTAAAAAAGCTCCGCGATCAGGGTCTTGATGTCACGCCCGAACGGCTTCAGGTCAGTGAACTCTGCCCGCTCATCCTTCCCGTCCACCGCGAACTCGACGGCCTGCGCGAAGATGCATCGGGCGCGGGCAAGATCGGCACCACCCGGCGCGGCATCGGGCCCGCCTATGAAGACAAGGTTGGCCGCCGTGCGCTCCGCGTCTGCGATCTTGCCCATCTCGACAAGGCCGGTCCGCAGATCGACCGCCTGCTCGCGCATCATAATGCACTGCGCGCCGGTTTCGGCGTTGGCCCGGTCGACCGGGCGGCGTTGATTGCCGAACTCGAGGAAATCGCCCCGTTCGTCCTGCCCTTTGCCAAACCGGTATGGATCGGCCTGAACGATGCGCGCAAGGCGGGCAAGCGCATCCTGTTCGAAGGTGCGCAAGGCGTCCTGCTCGACGTTGATCATGGCACCTATCCCTTCGTCACCTCGTCGAACGTCGTGGCGGGCCAGGCTGCCGCTGGCTCTGGCCTTGGGCCGGGTGCGGCTGGCTATGTGCTTGGCATCACCAAGGCCTATACCACCCGCGTCGGTTCCGGCCCCTTCCCGTCCGAACAGGACAATGCGGTTGGTGAACGCCTCGGCACGCGCGGCCATGAATTCGGCACGGTGACGGGTCGCAAGCGGCGTTGCGGCTGGTTCGATGCCGTTCTCGTCCGCCAGTCGATCGCCGTGTCGGGTGTGCATGGCATTGCCCTGACGAAACTCGACGTGCTCGACGGTTTCGACGAAGTGAAGATCTGCGTCGGCTATCGCATCGGCGACCGCATGGTCGACCATCTGCCCGCCCACCCGGCAGAACAGGCTGCTGCCGAGCCGGTTTATGAAACCGTGGAAGGCTGGCACGATTCCACCGCCGGCGCACGCTCATGGGCACAGCTTCCGGCACAGGCGATCAAATATATCCGTCGTATCGAGGAACTGATCCACTGCCCGGTCGCCCTTGTCTCGACCTCGCCCGAACGCGACGATACCATTCTGGTCAAGGATCCTTTCGAGGATTGAGCCGCAAGGGCACGCCCGCATGAACACGCGCATCACGGCCTCCTTCCAGCGTTTGACGCCGGATGGCGGTCGTGAAGTCGTTCAGCGCGCGGTTGCGGTCGAACAGCCGGTCGCTGTCACGTTCAATGGGATCGGCTATGCTGTCATGATGATGACACCCGCCGATCTTCAGGATTTCGCGGTCGGTTTTGCACTTTCGGAACAGCTGGTCGATCAGGCGGCAGACATTCTGTCGATTGAAGACCATGAGACAGCCAAAGGCACGGTCCTGCGCGTGCAACTGGCCGCCTCATGCGCCGAACGCATCATGGATCGCGTGCGACACCGCGTCTCGGAATCATCCTGTGGCCTGTGCGGAATCGACAATCTTGAAAGCGCATTAAAGCCACTGCCACCCGTCACGCAAAGATCGCAGGCCGACAATGCCGCCATCTTTGCCGCCCTGGCCGCCCTGCGAAGTGGCCAGCCGCTGCATCGGGCGACAGGTGCCGTTCATGCCGCAGCTCTATGCAGCACTGAGGGTGCGATCCGGCTGGTCCGCGAGGATATCGGGCGCCACAATGCGTTCGACAAGCTGATCGGCGCCATGGCGCGTGAAGGCCTGGGGTGGGATGGCGGCTTCGCGCTACTGAGTGCGCGTTGCTCGTATGAACTTGCGGAAAAGGCGATCCGCGCCAACTGCCCCCTGCTGGTTACCATATCGGCCCCGTCCAGCCTTGCGCTGGACAGTGCGCGCGCGGCCGGCCTTGAGCTGATGGTCATCGCACGCCCGGATGCGGTTCTGGCTTACCAGTAGCGGTATAGCCACAGCGACAGGATGATACTGAGGCCAACGCTGCCCCATATCATCATCACCAGAATAGCGCCGCCATGACTGACCGGGCGATCAACGGCGGCATCCGCGGCGATACGGTGTTCGGCCATGATACCGCGCGGGATCATCCTGACTGTCAGCCACAACCCCAGCGGCACGATCAGGAGATCATCGAGAAAGCCAAGGACCGGGATAAAATCGGGGATGAGATCAATCGGCGACAGGGCATAGGCCGTGACGATCATGCCCATCAGCTTGGCATACCAAGGCACACGCGGGTCGCGCACGGCGAGATAGACGGCATGCGCCTCGCGCTTCATGTCATGCGCCCATCTGCGAAGAAAATTCATGCCGTCCACCTGATCATTGTCTCGTCGATAAAGGCATATGCGCGCATGCCGCTCATGAAAAGCCCCGAAGGCAGGGCTTGCAGTTGCGCTGCCAACGGGGGAAGAGTGGGCTCATGACAAGACGCACGCTTACACTTTCGGTCGAACGCTTTGCGGTTGCGGGGGAATTTAATATTTCGCGCGGTGCAAAGCGCCATGTCGATGTTCTCATGGTCGAAATTTCTGACGGCCTGTTTCGGGGCCGGGGCGAAGCGACCGCCATCTACTATCATGGCGAAACCGCTGAAATTCTGGCGGCCCAGGCTGAAACCGTTCGCGATGCCATCGAACAGGGCGTCGACCACGCAGGCTTGCAGCGTCTCCTGCCCGCAGGCGGCGCACGCAAGGCACTTGACTGCGCGTTGTGGGATCTCGAAGCCAAACAGGCTGGCAAACGCGTGTGGGACATGATCGGCTTGCCCAGTCCCCATCCGCTGGTGACGGCCTATACCATCAGCCTTGGCGAACCGGCAGCGATGGAAGCGGCCGCCAGGGCCGCCCGTCATTACCAGTTGCTCAAACTGAAACTGTCGGGCGATGGCGACGAGGATCGCGTCGCTGCCGTGCGCAGGGGGGCGCCCGATGCGCGGCTGATCGTCGATGCCAATGAAGCCTGGGGTACGCTCGACGTCGAGGCCAAGGCGGCGGCGCTTGTGCCCTATCGGGTTGAACTGATCGAACAACCTGTGCCCGCAGGACAGGATCACCTTCTGGACGGCGTAAAATCACCGATCCCGCTCTGCGCCGACGAGACAATCCACGATCGGACAACGCTTGCCGCCGCGCTTGGGCGCTATCGTTTCATCAATATCAAGCTCGACAAGACTGGCGGTCTGACAGAAGCGCTGGCGCTGGCGCACGAAGCCTGTCAGCAGGGATTGCAGCTGATGACGGGCTGCATGCTCTCCACATCGCTTGGCGTGGCACCGGCCTTTGTCATCGGCATGCAAAGCCAGTTCATCGACCTCGACGGCCCGCTGCTGCTGGCGCAGGACCGCGAACATGCGATCCGTTATGACGGTAGCCTGATGCATCCGCCGTCAGCTGCGCTTTGGGGCTGACACAGGCCGAAAACAAAATCCTTCAAGGGATTGATTTAGCTATTTTTCAAGAGAGGCCAGCGTGATCCATTCAGCGATCAGGGCAGGCTTGTTCTCGCCCTCGATCTCGACGGTCACTTCGGTCGTCAATTGCACCATGCCGGATGGGCGAACAGTGAAGTCGATCAGCCGGAACTGCCCGCGCACGCGCCTGCCTGACCGCACCGGCGCCATGAAGCGCAGCTTGTTGAGGCCATAGTTGATGCCCATCGCTGCGCCTTCGACGCGCGGCAGCACCTCGTAGGACATGCCAGCGATCAGCGACAGCGTCAGGAAGCCATGCGCAACCGTGCCGCCGAAAGGCGTTTCGGCAGCGCGGGCCGGATCGACGTGAATGAACTGATGATCATTGGTGCAATCGGCAAATCTATCGATGCGCGCCTGATCGACCAGCACCCATTCGGACACGCCCAACACATTGCCGACCTGCGCCCTGTAGGCGTCCGGCGTCAATGACGACCGTACCGTGGGGTCGCTCACTTCACATCTCCGCACTGGGCACGGTGAAGCAGCTTCTGGTCTGCAAGCACCAGCGCCATCATCGCCTCCGCGACGGGCGCTGCGCGAATGCCGACGCAAGGGTCATGGCGGCCCTTGGTCACGACTTCGGCGGCTTCGCCGGTGCGCGTCACCGTTTCAACGGGCGTCAGGATCGAAGAGGTCGGTTTCAGGGCAATCCGCACCACAACATCCTGTCCTGTCGCAATGCCGCCTGCGATCCCGCCTGCGTGATTGGCAAGAAACAGCGGCTTTCCATCCCGGCCGGGCCGCATCGGATCGGCATTTTCCTCACCGCGCAGACGGGCGGCTGCAAAGCCATCGCCGATTTCCACACCTTTCACTGCATTGATGCTCATCATTGCAGATGCCAGCTCGCTGTCGAGCTTGGCATAGAGCGGCGCACCCCAGCCAGCCGGCACGCCCGATGCCACGCATTCGACGACTGCGCCGAGGCTCGACCCGCTTTTGCGCGCCTGATCGAGCGCGATTTCCCACTGCTTCGCCGCTTCGGCATCCGGACAGAAAAAGGCATTATTGTCGATCTCGGCGGCATCGAAGCGCGTGCGATCAATCTGAATTCCGCCTAGTTCAACAAGATAGGCAGAAATCCTGACAGATTCTCCCAGGACCTTGCGCGCTACCGCTCCCGCCGCAACGCGGGCCGCCGTTTCACGCGCCGATGATCGTCCGCCACCGCGCGGATCGCGAAATCCATATTTGGCGTCATAGGCATAATCGGCATGGCCGGGGCGATATTTCACCGCAACCTCGCCATAATCCTTCGACCGCTGGTCGATATTCTCGATCATCAAATGAATCGGCGTACCCGTCGTGCGCCCTTCATGGACGCCCGACCATATCCGCACCTGATCGGGTTCCTGCCTCTGCGTCGTAAAGCGCGACTGACCGGGACGACGCTTGTCGAGAAATGGCTGGATGTCGGATTCCGTCAGTTCCAGGCCCGGCGGACAGCCATCGACGACCACGCCAAGGCCCGGCCCATGGCTTTCGCCCCAGGTAGTGAAACGGAAAACCCGGCCAAAGCTGTTGAAGCTCATGACAGGGCGATATCCGGCGCGTCCTCGGCCTTCATGCCAATGACGTTATAACCCGCGTCGACATGGTGGATTTCACCCGTCACACCCGATGCCAGATCAGACAGCAGGTAAAGGCCGGCACCGCCGACGTCCTCGATGGTGACGTTGCGGCGCAGCGGCGAGTTCAATTCGTTCCATTTGAGAATATAGCGGAAATCACCGATGCCGCTGGCGGCCAGCGTCTTGATCGGACCCGCTGAAATCGCGTTGACGCGGATGTTTTCAGGGCCAAGATCCATCGCCAGATATTTGACCGAGGTTTCCAGCGCCGATTTGGCGACGCCCATGACGTTATAGTGCGGCACGACCTTTTCCGCGCCATAATAGCTGAGCGTGAGCAGAGAACCGCCATTGGGCATCATCGCACGGGCACGCTTGGCACAGGCAACGAAGCTGTAGGCACTGATGTTCATCGTCAGAAGAAAGTTTTCGAGACTGGTGTCGACATATTTGCCGCGCAACTCGTTCTTGTCGGAATAACCGATGGCATGGACCAGAAAATCGATCGTCGGCCAGTCTGCAGCCAGCGCATCGAAGGCGGCGTCAAGCCGCGTCATGTCGGAGACATCGCATTCGATCAGACGGCTACTGCCGATGCTGTCTGCCAGCGGGCGCACGCGCTTTTCCAGAGCTTCGCCCTGATAGCTGAAAGCGAGTTCCGCCCCCTGTTCGTGGAGCGCCTTTGCAATGCCCCATGCCAGCGACTTGTCATTGGCCACGCCCATGATCAAGCCACGCTTACCAGCCATCAAACCATTCATCTGCGACCTTTCAGGCATTTAAGCTATAATGTTCTTCTGCACATTTTTCGGCACAACCGCCAGTGCTGCGTTCAGTTCGACGCCCAGGACAAAACCCAGTCCCACGACATAGAAGAACAACAACGCAATCATCACACCGGCCAGAGAGCCATAGGTGAGGCTGTAATCGGCCAATTGCCCAAGCACAACCGGCAGCAGCAATGTCGTACCGATCCAGATGACGGCCGTCAGCAACGCCCCCGGCCAATGCGGGGCCCCCTGCCGATAGGCTTTGGGCGCAAGCGAACGGAACAGCAGTTGCAATGCCCCGAGAAGCAGGATCACCGGCACGAGGCGCGACAAAAGCAGCCAGGCAGGCGCACTATCGTTGATTGCGAGGCTGTGTTGCACGAATTCCTCGATCCCGACGAGAAGCATCTGCGCCGAAAACGCCCCAAGCATGACAATGACGGTCAACAAGGTCATGACGATGCTGGTCAGACGATAGTGCCAGAAGGGCCGCTCCGGCCTGCTTTCATAGGCGCGGTGCATGATATCGCGCATCGTCTCGATATAGCTGGTGACCGTCCAGAGTCCGATCACAAGGCCGAAGGTCAACAAGCCATGACCTGCCCGCTCGCTCAACACGTCGGTTATCGGCTTTTCCAGGAAGGCGGCGGCGCTTTCCGGCAACATGGCCATGAAGCCCCCGAGCACGATCAGCCCTTCCTCCGTCTCGCCAATCACCTGGCCGACAGAGGTCAGCACCAAGAAAAAAGGAAACAGGGTCAGAAGTGACAGATAGGCAAAGTTTCCAGCGTGAATGAAACCATCGGCGATTGCGCGGGCGATGATACGTTCGGAAACCATAATCACCCGGACCGGTAGCCGAACAAGCAGCCGCGCAATGCCTGCACCGATCACCGCCTCACTCCACGCCGAGTGCAGCGCGGGGATTGCGCCCCCGCTCGCTCGTCCAGCCTTCGACAAAAGCCTTGAGTGCCGAATCGTCCGCCGGAATGTCGATCAGAAGCGTTACCAGCTGATCGCCTCGCACATCTGCGGCCTTGTGAAACCCCTTGCCGCGCAAACGCAACGTTCGTCCCGATGTCGAACCCGCCGGGATGGCGAGCATTACCACGCCATCAACCGTTGGCACCTTGACCTTGCCCCCCATGACGGCCTCGTCAAGCCGCACGGGCAGGTCGAGGCGCACATCGTCGCCATCGCGCCTGAAAAAGCGATGCGGCTGGATTTCGATACTGACCAGCGCATCGCCAGCCCCACCCGGCCCCACCTCGCCCTGCCCAGCAAGCCTGAGCGGCTTTGCGGCATCGAAACCTGCTGGCAGTTTCAGATCGATGGTTTTGCCGCTCGAGAGCGTGATGCGCTGCGGCGCAAGCCGTGCTGCTTCTTCAAACGGCACAACAAGCCTGTAGGCAACATCACGGCCACGCGGCGCAGCGCGGCGGCCACCGCCCCGTCCGCGCCCGAACAGGTCAGAGAAGATATCGGACGCATCGCCGCCGAACTGGAACTCGAAACCGCCCCCCTGACCACCGGCCCCTCGACCGCCGCCGAAACCGCCACCGCCATAGCCGAAGGGCGCCCGCTGATTGCCCTGTTCGTCAATCTCGCCGCGGTCATATTGCGCGCGCTTTGCGGGGTCCGACAACAGATCATAAGCCGCAGTCACTTCCGTAAAACGGGCTGCGGCCTTGGGGTTGTCCTTGTTGCGGTCGGGGTGCAGTTCCTTCGCCAGCTTGCGATAGGCCTTTTTGATGGCCGCCTCGTCTGCCCCCTTGCTGACACCGAGAATCGAGTAGAGATCAGCCATGTTCAACGCTCATCGGATGTTCGCCCTGAAATGCACTGTTGCAAATTTGCAACAATGATAAAATGTGCATTAATGAAGGGGTTGGCAAGGGGGAATGCGCGCAAGGCTTGCAGCGGACAGCAGTTGGTTGCAAGGATAGCCGCATGACAATCGATTCCCTTCCCGATGATCCGTTCAAACTGTTCGATCTCTGGTTCGCCGAAGCTGAAGCAGGTGAGTTGAACGACCCGAACGCCATGTCGCTTGCGACAGCTGACGCCGATGGCCGCCCATCGACCCGCGTCGTGCTGCTGAAGGAACATGACGACCGCGGCTTTATCTTCTACTCGAACGAGGAAAGCCGCAAGGGGCGTGAACTGGCGGCTAATCCCTTTGTCCATCTCAACTTCCACTGGAAATCATTGCGACGTCAGGTGCGCATCGATGGCAAGGTCGAACGGGTGGCGGGCAGTGATGCCGATGCCTATTTTGCATCGCGTCCGCGCGCATCGCAGATCGGGGCATGGGCATCCGAACAATCGCGTCCCCTGCGCGACCGCGAAACACTGGAAAGCCGGGTTGCGGCCTTTGCTGCCCGTTTCGATGGCCGTCCTGTGCCACGCCCGCCGCACTGGGGCGGCTGGCGCGTCGTGCCCGAACGGATCGAATTCTGGGTCGACCGCCGCGATCGACTGCATGAACGCTATATCTACAGCCGGATCGCCGACGGCTGGTCGATCGGCATGATCTATCCATGACGGACGCTGCGGCCCTGCGCGGGACGCTGAACCGGCGGGCGGCCATTGCATCGATCATCGCAGCCCTCGTTTTGAGCGGCCTGAAAGTCTATGCTACACTGGTGACTGGTTCGGTTGCGATGCTCGGCTCGCTTGCCGATACCGCGCTCGACCTGATTGCATCACTCATCACGCTGCTTGGGGTTCATGCTGCCGCCCAACCTGCGGACAGTGACCACCGCTTCGGTCATGGCAAAGCCGAAGCGATCGCTGCATTGTTGCAGACAACGTTAATCCTGTTCTCTGCCACTGGCATTGGCTGGCGTGCAATCGACCGGCTGCTGCATCCAGCCGCAACTGCGAAAGTGGAAATGGGCATTGGCGTTTCCATCGTCGCCATTGTCGTCACCTTGCTGCTTGTGACCTATCAGCGTCATATCATTCGCCAAACCGGTTCGATCGCGATCGAAACCGATCAGTTGCACTATCAGTCTGACCTGCTTTTGAACGGCAGTGTCATCCTGGCGCTCGTGCTGGATGCCATGACCGGCCTGCGCAGCGCCGATCCGCTGTTCGGCCTTGGCATTGCCGTCTATTTGGCTTGGGGCGCGGCACGGTCGGCTCGGCGTTCGATCGACATGCTGATGGATCATGAATGGCCACAAGAACGCCGCATGCGACTGGCAGCCATTGTAACCAGTTGTCCGCGCGTTCAAGGCATCCATGATATCCGCACACGGACCAGCGGCCACATGGACTTCATCCAGTTTCACATCAGTGTCGACCCGCAAATGAGCGTGGCGACCGCGCATGATGTTGCCGACGAAGTCGAAATGCTGGTTGCGCGCGCCTTTCCCGATGCCGAGATCCTGATCCACATCGATCCGACGGGCCATGACAATCCCGACGAATATCGTTTCGATCACGGATTGGATGCAGGAAAGCGGTAAACCCGGCTATTGCGCCGATCGTGTTTCAGCGATCCAGCCACCACCCAATAGCCGGTCACCTTCATAGGCGACACAAGCCTGACCAGGCGAAACGCCATATTCGGGCGCGTCGAACAGGACATGCGGTGCAGAGCCGCCAAAAATTCGCGCCCCGACCGCAGGTGCCGCAGAACGGACCTTGACGCGCACGGCCAGCCCCTCGGGCGGAATTGCAGGACCGATCCAGTTCAGATCGCTGATCGTGGTGCCCGATACAGCCAGCGCGCTGCGTGGACCGACAATCACCTGCCTTGTGTCCGGATCGAGGCGTACAACGTAAAGCGGGTCCGCAAGGCCGCCGATTTCGAGGCCGCGCCGCTGACCAACCGTGTAATGAATCAGTCCGCGATGCTGGCCAAGGACGCGGCCCGTCATGTCGACAATTTCGCCCGGTTCACCAGCCTCTGGACGCAGCTTGCGCACTACGGAGGCATAATCGCCTGATGGCACGAAGCAGATGTCCTGACTGTCGGGCTTGCTGGCGACGGACAAGCCCAGCCTTTCGGCATGGGCGCGCGCTTCCGGCTTGCTCATCGCGCCCAGGGGAAAGCGCAGGTAATCAAGCTGGTTGGCAGTCGTCGCGAACAGGAAATAGCTTTGATCGCGGTTGTGGTCGACGCCGCGATGCATTTCCGGGCCTGCCGCGCCCATAAGACGACGGACATAATGACCAGTCGCAAGGCAATCGGCGCCAAGGTCGCGCGCAACCGTCAACAGATCGCGGAATTTCACCGTCTGATTGCAGCGCACGCAGGGAATGGGGGTCTGGCCGCGCACATAGCTGTCGGCGAAATCGTCAATCACCGACTGGCGGAAATTGCTTTCATAATCGAGGACATAGTGCGGAAAACCGATATGATCGGCCACCCGGCGGGCATCGGCGATGTCAGACCCGGCGCAACAGGTACCGGGACGATTGATCGTCTGACCATGGTCATAAAGCTGAAGCGTAATACCGATCACGTCATAGCCTGCCTCGGCAGCGAGGGCCGCGACGACGGAACTGTCGACGCCGCCAGACATGGCAACGACAACGCGCGTGGCAAAGCGCGGCTTATCAAAGGCAAGATCAAGCGTCATGACTGCGAATGCATCTAGGCGCACAAGGCGGGTTTCGCAATCGCACCGGGTCGATTTTGCCGCGCCCGCACCCGGCAACAACTGCCATGCCCGTGCGCAACAATTACAAAATACCAATTAATATCAATGATATAATGATTGGCACAGGCTTTGCTAAATCCCGCTGAAAGCGAGGAAAAGCTGTGATCCAGTCTATAGTGCAACAGATGATGCCCAGCCCGTCGGATGCCGCCGCATCGGCGCCGTCAGCCGATGTGGCAGCCGGCACCACGGATTTTGCCGCACATCTGGCGCTGGCTGCCGCGCAAACGCCCGCCATGCCGGCCATGCAGCCCATCACCCTGCCGCCGACCACGGGCAGCGGCGCAGGGGATGAAGCAGAACCGGGCAATGACAGCGCCGCAGAAACGCCATCCGGCCATCCCGCATCACTGCCATCTTTGCTGCCAGAAAATCTGCCAGTTGCACCGTCAGCAAGTGCCACGACAGGCGCTCTTGTGACAGACCTGTCGTTGACCACCATGCAATATGACGGGAGATCCTCGCTACAGCAGGATGAAAGCCACCCGGCAGGCGACAGGCAAATGGCAGCCCATCAGCCTGTCAGCGACGCTGCCATGTCGGCCATGACAGGGGACAGGTCCGACGGCACGGCCACAGGAGCGTTTGATCCGGCACAAAAGCCAGCGTCTGTCGCACCCGCGCCCGTCGCGGTCACAGCGATTGCAGTCACGGGAGCACAGGAGGCCGTATCCTCCGCATCCACGCAGCAACAGCCTGTCCATCAGGTGCCACAGCCCCTGCCCGCTCGCCCCGAACGGCTTGCGGGCGATATCGGGATGGAAATCTCCCGTCAGCTTGATGGTGGCCGCACGCAATTCTCGCTGCGTCTCGACCCGCCGGAACTCGGGCGCATCGAAGTCAAGCTGGAGATGGCGGCGGACGGACAGGTGCGCGGTGTCGTGTCTGCCGACAATGCGCACACCTATGACCTGTTGCGCCGGGATGCCGACAATCTGGCGCGCGCTCTGGCCGATGCCGGTCTGAAAGCCGACAGTAATGCTCTGCGCTTTGACTTGCGCCAGGGCGGTCAGGGCCAGCCCCAGGGCTTTGCCCAGAATAATCACCACAGTGATCGGAACGGGACTGCAAATGACGATGTCCCGCCATTCGACATGCCCCGCCACACCCGCCGCCATCGCGGCGCCCTCGACCTTTCCGCCTGAGGCCTTGACGTCATGACAAGCATCACCAGCACCACAAGCGCCGCCGCCCAGACGGGTGGCACAATCGCCGGGGCCAAGCTGACAGCCGATTTCAACATGTTCCTGAAAATGCTGACGACACAGCTACAGTATCAAGACCCGCTCGATCCCATGGATACGAGTGAATACACCCAGCAGCTCGTCAGCTACAGCCAGGTCGAACAGGCAATCCAGCAGACATCGAAACTCGATGCCATATTAGGTCGCCTTAGCGCGCAGGATCTTGCGTCTGCCACCGGATATATTGGCAAGGCGGTCGATGTCTATCAGCCGACGGCCAGCCTCGGTGCAGATGGTGCCCGGTGGTTTTACGAACTGGACGCCAACGCCAGCGCCACCGGACTTGGCATTTACGACAGCCGCGGTGTGCGTGTTGCCCTTCTCGATGGGGAAACGACCAAGGGCCGTCACGCCATCACTTGGCAGGGCGATGGCCGCACTCTGGGCAATTACGAACTGCGTGTCGAAGCCATGACCGCGGGCGGCGAGAAAGTCTCGACCCGCGTCGGCACCCATGGCCGCGTCGACAGCGTCGAAGCAACCGGAACCGACATTGTTTTGAACCTTGGCGGCACGCGCGTGCGCACTGCCGACATTGCCGCAATCTCAGCGCACTAAGCGCCGCGCTTACAGGAAGGAAACCGACATGAGCCTATATTCTGCGCTTTTCGCGGGTGTCTCTGGCCTCAATGCCTATTCGAGCGCCATGGGCACGATATCGGATAATATCACGAACGTGAATACCGTGGGCTACAAGGCCGCCGAATCTCATTTTTCGACCTTTGTGACCGACAACCGCACGCAAGGTACCTACACGCCGGGCGGCGTGACTGCAAAGGCGCGCACGCTCGTCAGCCAGCAGGGCCTGTTGCAGGCGTCGAACTCCGGTACCGACCTCGGGATCGACGGCGCAGGGTTCTTCGTTGTGCGTAACGACAATGAGGTGGGCAAGGGACAGGCGCAATTCACCCGTGCCGGATCCTTCACGCCAGACGCCGAAGGGTATCTGCGGAACACAGCCGGTCTTTACCTGCAAGGCTGGGAACTGGATTCGACAGGCGCCGTCACCAACAATGGCTCGCTGAATGATCTGAAGCCCATCAACATCGCCCGCCTCACCGGCACAGCCGAAGCCACGAGCCAGATCGCCCTGCGCGCCAACCTGCAATCAAGCCAGCCGGTCTTTGCTGGCGCCTATGCGACCGGCGATCTGGCGAGCGGTACGCAGACCGCCGACTTCGAACGATCGGTTCAGGTTTATGACGCACAAGGCGGCACGCACAATCTGACGCTGAGCTTCCTCAAAACTGGTGACAACCAGTGGGCTGTCGAAGTGCATGGTGATCCCGCCGATGTGCAGGCGGCCAATGGACTGCTGGCATCGGGCACGCTTGCGTTCAATGGTGACGGCAGCCTGAACATCAGCGGCTCCACCCCCGCCCTGTTCGATCCGATCGCTGTCAACTGGGCAGGCGGCGCCAAGCCCGGCACAATCAGCCTGTCGCTGGGCAGCGATGGCGCCGTCGATGGACTGACGCAATATGACAGCCAGTCCGCATTGATTTCCTCGACCGTCGATGGTGCCGTATTCGGCAATGTCACCGATGTTGCCATCAGCGATGATGGCGTGGTCACTGCCCTGTTCGACAATGGCCTGACCCGCGAAGTCTACAAGCTGCCACTGGCGACCTTCCAGAATCCGAACGGCTTGCTGCGTCTTCAGGGCAACGCCTACGGCATCTCCGATTTTTCCGGAAACTTTACGCTGACCGAAGCCGGCACCGGCGGTTCTGGCCGGATTTCGCCTTCGACGCTCGAAGCCTCGACCGTCGATCTGGCTGCGGAATTCACCGACATGATCACAGTCCAGCGCGCCTATAGCGCCTCGACCAAGATCATCACCACGGCGGACGAAATGCTGATGGAGCTGACCCAGCTGCGTCGTTAAAAATTCTTTCCGCCCTATTCACCCTCTGGTTTAGGCATTCTTTAGGAGCCTCTGCCTAAGTTCGGAATACAGGCTGATGTTAGAGCCCTGGAGCCTTCGCAAATATGATCGAGAATCAGAAATTTCGTCCTGCTACCGTGATCGGACCGCTTGGGGAGCCGCTGACACTGGAGAGCCTGCCATCGGCAAGCACGACGCGTTGGGTCGTGCGTCGCAAGGCCGAGGTGGTTGCCGCCGTATCGGGCGGGCTTCTCAGCGTGGATGAAGCCTGCGAACGCTATGGCCTGAGCCTCGAGGAATTCGCCACCTGGCAGCGCGCCGTGGAACGTTCGGGCATGCCGGGGCTTCGCGTCACCCGCGTCCAGCATTACCGCGAACTGTATAACCGCCGCGGTCAGTAACCATAACTGGGCAAGATTTGCCCAGTGTTTACCACTTCTTCACCAAGCGCCCTCTAAGTTCCTCTCGAAGGCGGCAATCTTTGCCGACCTGACCGGGGATCGCTTAGGGGGCGTTTCATTGTGGAAGCAGTCCGCAAATATGCAGATGCACTGGGGCCGCAAAAGCTCTGGATCATGGGCGGCGTTGCCGCGTTTCTGGTCCTCGCCCTTGCCTGGCTGACCATTGGTCGTGCGGAAAGCAGCTATGCCTATCTTTATAGCGACCTTGATCCCGCCGCGGCGCGGGCCGTCACCGAAAAGCTGGCACAGGCGAATGTGCCGTTCCGGCTGACGCCCGATGGCACCGCCGTCCTCGCACCGACTGAACGCCTGCCCGAACTTCGTATGATGCTGGCAGGCGATCAACTGGGCGGCAAGATCGGTTATGAAGTCCTCGACGCGGAAGACGCCTTTGGCACCTCGGCCAGCAAGGCAAAAATCAATCAGACGCGCGCCATCGAAGGCGAACTTGCCCGTTCAATCGAAACCCTGACCGCTGTGTCGCGCGCCCGCGTACACATCGTCATGCCCGAACGCACACTGTTTTCCAGCCAGTCGCGGCCGGCCACAGCATCCATCACCCTGCGGACTTCGGCGCGGCTGTCAGGCCAACAGGTCGGAGCGATCCGCAGCCTTGTGGCTTCGGCAGTTCCCGAACTCCAGCCCGAACGCATCTCGATCGTCGATCAGAACGGCACGCTCCTCGCCCGCGCAGGCGACGATGCATCCGCACTTTCCGGGTCGATCGATGAACGTCAGGTCGCCATGCAGAACCGCCTGCGCGAGCAGATCGAGACGATGCTGGAAAAGGTCGTCGGCCCCGGTCGCGCCCGCGCTCAGGTTGCGGCAGATGTTGATTTCGACCAGGTCCGCGAAGAAGCCGACATCTTCGATCCGGATAACAGTGTCGTCACCCGACAGACCCGCGTCGAACACAGCAATCAGGACAGTGAGAGCAATGGCCTCGGCGGTCCTGTCTCGGTCGCAACCGCCTTGCCTGAAAATGGCGCTGCCCCGGCAGGAGACGGCACCGCAGGCCGCAATTCGGCGATCAACGAGCGGTCCGAGGAGATCAGCTATGACAACAGCCGTCGTCGCACGACCCGCATCAGCGCGGGCGGAGAAATCGAGCGTCTGACCGTGTCGGTGATGATCGATGGCAGCTATCGCGAAGGTGCGAACGGCAACCGCGTCTATGTCCCGCGCAGTGCAACCGAAATCGAGCGTATCACCCGCCTTGTGGAAAACGCCATCGGCTATGACGAGGCACGTGGCGACTCGGTGGTTGTGGAAAACATCCGCTTTGCTGAACCCGAAGGTGCCGAAACCAGCACGGCCGGTCTGCCGATCAACCTCTCCCGTCCCGACCTGCCTGCACTGGTGCGGACGCTGGTGCTCGGCCTTCTCGCGCTGGTTGCGCTGGTGCTGGTTGTGCGCCCCCTCCTGCGTCGTGGTGTCGATGCCACAGCGCCGGGCGCAGCGCCGCTCGACAAGGGCTTGCTGAACCGCTCGGCGGTGATGGGCGGGCCGATGGCAATGACGGATACCGCGCAAGCGGCCCTGCCCACTCTCGAACATGAAATCGACGTCGCGCAGGTTGAAGGCCGCCTCAAGGCGTCGGCGCTTCGCAAGGTCGGTGAAGTCGTCGAACGCAATCCCGGCGAATCCGTCGCCATCATCCGCCAGTGGATGTACTCATGAGCCTGCCCCTCACAACACAGCCGACGATCGGCGAAAGCAGCAATCTTCGCCGTCTCTCGGGCCTTGAACGCGCCGCGACCGTGATGCTGGCGCTTGGGCCGGAGCATGGCCAGTCGATCTGGGCGCAGCTCAACGAGGATGAAATCAAGGAACTGTCGGCGGCAATGGCGAACCTTGGCACGGTGTCGGCCAATCTCGTCGAAAACCTGTTCCTGCAATTCACCGCCCAGGTCAGCAGCGTCAGTTCGCTGCACGGTTCCTATGAAACCACCGAAAGCCTGCTGGGTGCGATGATGCCGACCGAAAAGGTCAGCAGCATCATGGACGAAATCCGTGGTCCGGCCGGACGCACCATGTGGGACAAGCTTGGCAACGTGCACGAGGAAGTGCTCGCGGCCTATCTGCGCAACGAATATCCCCAGACGGTTGCCGTCGTCTTGCACAAGATCCGGCCCGATCATGCCGCGCGCGTGCTGGCGCACCTGCCGCAGGATTTCGCCATGGAAGTCGTCATGCGGATGCTGCGTCTCGACACAGTGCAAAAAGACATCCTCGACAAGGTCGAAGCGACGCTGCGCACGGAATTCATGGCCAACCTCGCCCGCACATCGCGCCGGGACGCCCACGAGACAATGGCTGAAATCTTCAATCATCTTGATCGTTCCACCGAGGAACGCTTCATGGCCGGACTTGAAGAGCGCAACATCGAGGCTGCCGACCGCATCCGCGCCCTGATGTTCACCTTCGAAGATCTGGCAACGCTTGATGCCGCAGCGATCCAGACCCTGTTGCGCCGCGTGGACAAACACCGTCTGGCCTATGCGCTGAAGGGTGCGTCGGAACCACTGAAAGACCTGTTCTTTGCCAACATGTCGGAACGCGCAGGCCGCATTCTGCGCGAAGACATCGAAACCATGGGGCCGGTCCGCCTGCGCGAAGTCGAAGAAGCCCAGCAAATGATGGTGCAGACGGCGAAACTTCTGGCTGAAACCGGTGAAATCATCCTCGCGGAAACCCGCGAAGGTGACGACGAGCTGGTTTACTGACATGCGCGCCGCCATTCGCCCCTTCGGCTTCGGCCAGGATTTTTCAGCCCCCGAGGCTGGTTTTGCAGCACAGGCGCGCGCGGCAAATGCCGTGGCCGAAGCCGCCGACCGCGTGCTGGCCGAACAAGACGCCATGCTGGCGGTCGCCCGCGCTGATGGTTTCGAGGCGGGTCTGGCGCAGGCACGTCATGAACGAGAAAACCGTGTGGCCGACACGCTCGCCCAGATGGCACGTGCGCTCAATCAGGGCTTTGCCAGCGCCGACAACGCGCAGGCCGAACTCATGCGCGCCGCCGCAGACATGGCGCTCGCAACTGCCGAAGTACTGGCGGGTCGTGCCATTGCCGCGGCCCCGCTCGCCCCGCTTTCCGCAGCCCTGCCGGAATTGTTCGCGCAGCACAGCGATGCACCCGTGATGACGATCCGCGTCGCACCGGCCATGGTCGACGATTGCCGCATGCTGGCGGAAGACATGGCGGATGCCGCCGCCTTTGCCGGGCGCCTGAGGATCGAATCCGATGCAACGCTCGCCCCAGGCGATGCCATTGTCGCATGGCGCAAGGGCGGCTGGCGGGCCGTTGCTGCCGAACGGCGGGCCGCCATTGAATCTGCGATTGAAGACATGTTGGCGGCCATAAGCCGCGAGGGAGAATGACGATGGACAGCTATCACAGCGACGATGCCGGTCAGAGCGTGTTCACCGATCTTGGACCGTCCGCGCGCCGGGGCCGCAGCGCCGGCGAACCGCAAACCAGCGCATCCGACCTCGAAGCCGTGTTCGACGTGCCAGTCAAGGTGCAGGCCGTGCTCGGGCGCGCGTCGATTGAAGTCAGCCAGCTTCTGAAGTTCGCGCCGGGTGCGGTCATCGAACTCGACCGGCGCGTGGGCGAAGCCATCGACATTTATGTCAACGACCGCCTTGTTGCCCGCGGCGAAGTGGTTCTGGTGGACGAGCATCTGGGCGTGACAATGACGGAAATCGTCAAGCAGGACCGCATCTGAGCCGTATTCAGGCTGCGGATACAGGATCATATTGGGGGATGTAACATGCGTTTGCTGATGATTGGGGAACTGGGCGGCCAACTGGCCCTGGCATCAAAAATGGCGGCAGAGGCTGGCGCGCGCGTCAGCCACGCACCGAATGGTGAAGCCGGTCTTGATGTCATGCGCAAGCGTGGCGCCGATCTCGTCATGATCGACGTCGCCCAGCCGGTTGGCGCCTTCATCAGCCAGTTGCGCGCCGAACATTTCGCCGTCGAAGTTGTCGCCTGCGGCATCGGCACCGACGCACGCGCCGCCGTCGATGCAATCCGCGCCGGTGCCAAGGAATATGTCCCCCTGCCCCCGCAGGCCGAACTGATCGCGGCTGTCTTGCACGCGGTCACCGATGACGCACAAAAGCTCGTGCACCGAGACGCCGCGATGAGCCGTGTACTCGATCTCGTCCACACCGTGGCACGTTCGGAAGCCTCAATCCTGATCACAGGCGAAAGCGGCACCGGCAAGGAAGTCATTGCGCGTGAAATCCATGCCGCATCGCACCGCGCGTCCAAACCCTTCATTGCCATCAACTGCGCCGCCATTCCCGAAAACCTCCTTGAATCCGAGCTTTTCGGTCACGAAAAGGGCGCATTCACGGGCGCGGTCGCCCGGCGCGTCGGCAAGTTCGAGGAGGCCGATGGCGGCACCCTGCTGCTTGATGAAATCACCGAGATGGATGTGCGCCTGCAGGCCAAGCTGCTGCGCGCCATCCAGGA
>CAZWMK010000030.1:0-12315 GCA_964635065.1 uncultured Sphingomonadaceae bacterium
GAGCCACAGGCGGTAGAAATCATTGCCGATATCATAATGCATGGCGATGTTGCGACGGCTGCCGCGCCGCGAATTGCGGTGCAGCAGATGATAGGCGCGGCGTGCCAGCCGTGCAGGCCACAGCCCCGCAATCTCGCTATCAAGCCCGGACAGGTTTTCCGCCATCAGCATCAGGAAGGCCGCCAGATCGGGGGTCGACCAGTGACCATCGACATAGCTTTCGGCAAAGCCGTTGTCGCCGTCGGCCATAAGCGTCCACAAGGGCCGCCAGTTGTGAAGCATCAGGAATGCCTCGTGCCCGGCCGACCGGCCCTTGGCCACCACCTGCCGGCCCGAGGGCAGTTCGACAACCAGACGCCCGCACTGCAACCGACGCAGCACGCGCTCCAGAAGTGCGGTGCCAACCTTGTCCATCAGCCGGGCGCGCCACGAGGTGCGCAGCGGTGTGGCGACGGCAGAAGCCGGAAAATCCCCTGTGCTCATGTCCATCAGCGTGTCGTCCCCCCGATTGTTACTGGTCCGGCCGTCATCGGCCTGTGCGTATGAACGGGCACGCGGCGCAGCCACAGTCGCAATGCTTCCCATAAAATGCCTGCCATGACTTTCACCGTCATGAACGGTCGCATGACGAACAGCCGGGCCAGGGCTGCATCCTCCAGCGCTTTGCGACGGGCGGTAAAGGCAGCGGTCAAAAGCGCGCCGTCGCCGTCTGCAACGCGAATGCCGATCATCAGCTTTTCCGCAGGCGGCTGTACGCGAAAGGCATAGGTCAACGCCATGTCCATGAAGGGCGAGACATGGAAATCCTTTGCGCATTGCTGGCGATAGGGGGCCACCTCACCCGCCGCGACCGGCAGCAGATAACTGTGCCGCTCGCCAAAGGTATTGTGCACCTCGTAAAGGATCGCGGCCAGATGGCCCGCACGATCATGGCAGAAATAGACACTGAGCGGGTTGAAGGCATAGCCCAGAAGCCGGGGCATGGTCAGCAGCTCGATCCGCCCGCCATCGGCGTCGATCCCGGCGGCAGCCAGATGGCGCGCCACCTGCGTCTTCAGCGGCGTCGCCGAACCGTCGCCATAATCGCGGTCGCGCAGGCTGAACAGGCCGAAGCGATTGTGCGCGAACAGCTTCAGCCTGCGATCGAGGGCGGGCAGTTCGTCGAGATCGAACAGGCACATGGCAATGTCGTAATGCAGGTGATGGTGCACGGGCTTCAGACGGCGGTGCATCACGGTCCCCGCATAAATGGCCGACCGTCCCGCCATCAGCGCGCCCCGTCGGCGGGCAAACAGATACGCCCCGATTCATTGGCGACCTGCCACGGCCTGCGCACGCCGCCCAGTTGTTCGGCAACGGCCAGCCCGGCCTGCAAACCATCTTCGTGGAAGCCCGCCCCGAAATAGGCGCCACAGAACCAGGTGTTGCGCCGCCCTTGCAACGACCACAGTTCCGCCTGCGCCGCCATCGCGCCGGCATTGAACAGCGGATGCTGATAGCTTTGCCGCAGGATCACCCGCGCCGGATCGGGCGGATCAAGGGGATTGAGCGTCACGAACAGCGGCGTCTCGTGCGGGATGTGCTGCAACAGGTTCATCCAGTATGTCACCGATACCGCACGACTGCGATCACCGTTGCGGGTGGCATAATTCCAGCTCGACCAGACACGGCGGTTTTTCGGCATCAGGCGCGTGTCGCTGTGCAGGATGGTTTCGTTCGCCTGATAGCGAAAGGCGGACAAAATCCGCCTTTCCTCAGTGCTGGCATCGGCCAGCATCGCCAGCGCCTGATCGGCATGGGCGGCGATCACCACCTGATCGTGCCGCATCTCCCGGCCCTTGGCATCCGTTAAAACAACGTCGCCTTCCGCAGTCCGCCGCACCTGTTGCACCGGGCTGGCCAGCCGAACATCATCGCCTAAAGCCGCCGCCAGACGGCTGACATAATTGCGGCTGCCACCGACCACCGTGCGCCACACCGGCCTTTGCCCGAGGTTGAGCAGGCCATGATTTTCAAAAAAGCGGATGAAGGCGGCGGCAGGATAGGCGGCGATGTCGGCGGCAGGCGTCGACCATATCGCCGCCGCCGTGGGGTAGAGATTGTCTGCCCGGAAAGCCTCGCCATAGCCCGCGCGATCAAGATAATCGCCAAGGCTCATCAGCCCGAGCGTCCCGATATCGGCAGGGGCCGTGCGATAAAAACGCACGAGATCGCGCAGCATCGACCAGAAGCGCGGACGAAACAGATTGCGGCGCTGGGCGAAAAGACCGTTCAGCCCGGTGCCTGAATATTCCAGCCGCCCATCATCCAAAGACACGGCAAAGGTCATCTCGGTCGACTGCGTCGGCACGTCCAGATGCGCGAACAGCGCGGTCAGATTGGGATAGCACGGCTCATTGTAAACGATGAAACCAGTATCGACAGGCGTGCCGGCGGCATCGACCGTATGGCTGTGTCCGCCAAGGCGTGCCTCTTCTTCATAAAGGGTGACCCGGTGACGCTGCGACAACAGCCACGCTGCCGACAAACCGGATATGCCGCCACCGATGACAGCAATATCAAGTTGTTGCGCCTGTCCGTGGGGACGTGCATTCATGCTTACGTTTCGCTTTCCTGTCGCTGATCGCTGCTGGATCTGCACTTTATACGCCAGTGATGCCAGCCCGGATTATATTGGCAATGAAAATGATCCATTGTGCGCGAAGCTGCGTAGAAGGGACGTGACACATGCACTGCCAGATTGCGCTGAACGCCCCCTGCCTCCGGTCCTTGCCGGCATGGCGACCGCGCGCAGCGTGGACGGCATGAATCGCATGTCGCGCACAGCTGCACCCGATTATGACGCGCTTGTGGTCCGGATCGCGCACAGTCGCGACCGGCTGGCCTATGAAACCCTGTTCCGCCATTTCGCGCCACGGCTGAAAGCCTGGCTGATCCGTGCGGGCATGGCCGAAGGCGCTGCCGAAGAAGTCGCACAGGAAACGATGTTGAACGTCTGGCGCAAGGCCGAACAGTTTCGTCCGGACCGTGCCACGGCCACCACATGGATTTTCACCATTGCCCGCAACCTGCGCATCGATCATGTCCGCCGCGACCTGCGGCGCGTGCTGCCCGATCACGATCCCAGCGACGATCCCGCGCCGCCGCCCGCCGCCGACGCAGATATCCTCGCCGCCGAACGCGACGAACGCATCCGTGAGGCCATGGCTCTCCTGCCCCCCGAACAGCTTGCCGCTCTCCGTTTGTCCTTTTTCGAGGACCGGCCGCACAGCGACATCGCCGAAACGCTGAGCATCCCGCTCGGCACCGTCAAATCGCGGCTCCGCCGCGCGGTTCAAACCCTGCGGATCATGCTCAAGGACATCGCATGACGCCCCATCATCACCTCAACGACGACACGCTCGCCCTTCATGCCGCCGGAAGCCTGCCTGCCGGTCCGGCCCTGGTTGCCGCAATCCATCTCGACGGATGCGCCCAGTGCCGCATGGCTCTGGCCGCGCTCGACATGGCAGGCGGCGTCTTGCTCGCCGATCTGCCCCCTGCTGCGATGAGCGAACATGCCCTTGCACGCGCGATGGCGGCCATCGAAACGCCGCTGCCCCAGCCGACAGCCGCAGCACCACCTCCCCCCCTCAGGCGCCCTGCCCTGCCCGATGACGCAATACTGCCTGCCCGGCTGGCCCCCTTTGCCATCGGGCGCTGGCGCTGGTTGGCCCCCGGCATACGCTGGTCGCGGGTCCATGTCCCCGCAGCGCACGCCAATGTCGTGCTCTTGCATGGTCGGGCAGGCAGCAAACTGCCGCATCATCGCCATGTCGGCGGGGAATATACGCAGGTCCTGACCGGCGCCTTGCGTGAAGATGACATTTATTTCCGCGCGGGCGACTGCATCGATGCCGAGCACCATAGCGAACACAGGCTGCACGTCACCGACGATCATGATTGCCTGTGCGTCGCGGCAATCGACGGGCACACGCAGGTCAACAGCCTGATCGGCCGCCTCGTCGCCCCGTTGCTCGCGCCATGACGCCGCTTGTCGCCACGGCCGTTGGCCTGTCGCTCACCATGGCGGCGGCCTGGGCTTATGTCCGCAAACCGGGACGTTCGGGCTGGGTCGATGTCATCTGGTCCTTTGCCGTCGGCATTTCAGGCGCGGCGCTGGCTCTGACGCCCGACAGTGCCGCACTTGATGACCGTCAGGCGCTTGTCGCCGGGCTGGTGCTGATCTGGTCGCTGCGGCTTGGCCTGCATATCGCCGCTCGTTCGGCGCGCCACGGCGAAGATCCCCGCTATCTCGAACTGCGCCGGGAATGGGGCAAGGCAGCGGATCTGCGCCTTTTCCTGTTCCTTCAGATCCAGGCCGCTGCCGCATGGCTTCTCGCGGCCTGCATTGGCCTTGCCGCGCATCATCCGGCGCCGGCGTTGCAATGGACCGACTGGGCGGGCAGTGCCATCACCCTGTTCGGCATCGGCTTTGCCGGCATTGCCGATCGTCAGCTTGCCTGTTTCGCAAAAGAGGCCGCCAATCGCGGCAAGGTCTGCGACACCGGCCTGTGGGCCTGGAGCCGTCACCCCAATTATGCCGGGGAATGGCTTGGATGGTTCGGCTATGCCGTCATTGCGCTTGGCCCCGATCCATTTGCCGCGCACCTTTCGGGCTGGCTGGCCCTTGCCGCCCCGGCCTTCATGTACTGGCTTCTGGCGCATGTTTCGGGCGTGCCGCCGCTCGAAGCGCACATGCTGCGCTCGCGCGGGCAGGCCTATGCCGACTATCAGGCCCGTGTCAGCCGTTTCTGGCCCCGCCCCCCGCGCTGACGGCATCGAGAGAGGAAACCAGCATGGCAATCCTTGAAACACTGATCAACAAGGCCGAGCGCGCACCGCTCCCTGACAGTCTCACCAGCCTTGGCATCCAGTTTCTGGTCGGCCGCACGCGCCGCAAGCTCGCAACGCTGCCCGCCAGTGCGGAAAAGCAATTTGCCGAGGCGATGCGCGATCACGCCATTGCCGAACATGTCGATGCGGCCAATGCGCAGCATTATGAACTACCACCGCATTTCTTCACCCTGACTCTGGGACCGCGGCGCAAATATTCCTGTGGTTTCTACGAAAGCGAGGACGCCACGCTGGCCGATGCCGAAATCTGCGCGTTGGCGAAAACCGTCGCCAACGCGCAACTGCGCAATGGACAGCACATCCTTGAACTTGGCTGCGGCTGGGGTTCGCTCAGCCTCTACATGGCCGAACAATTCCCCGATGCGCGGATCACGGCGGTTTCCAATTCAGGCCCGCAGCGCGCCTTCATCGAAGCCGAGGCGCAGGCGCGCGGCCTGTCCAATCTGCACGTGATCACCGCCGACATGAACAATTTCACGCCCGAAGGCCTGTATGATCGCGTCATCTCGGTCGAGATGTTCGAACATATGTCCAACTGGCGCAGCCTGCTTGCCCGGATCAATGCCTGGCTCAAGCCGGAAGGGCGGCTGTTCGTCCATATCTTCACCCACCGCAACCAGCCCTATCGCTTCGACGAAGGCGACAAGGCCGACTGGATCGCCCAGCATTTCTTCACCGGTGGCATCATGCCAAGCCATGGCCTGATGCGACACTTTCCCGACAGCTTCACGGTTGAACGCAGCTGGCGCTGGAATGGTGAACATTATGCCCGCACCGCGCGCGACTGGCTGGCCAATTTCGACGCCAATCATGTCGAGATCGATCGCATCCTGACAGAAGTCTATGGAGCGGATGCCGCGCTGTGGCGGCGACGGTGGCGTCTGTTCTACCTTGCGACCGCAGGCCTGTTCGGTCATGCCGAAGGCACGGTCTGGGGTGTCAGCCATTATCTGCTGCGCCCTGTGCGCGCCTGATCGGACACAAGACCATGTTCGCCCGCCTCAAGGCATATTGGCGGCGCGCCGCCGACCATCCCGATCCGCTGGCTTCGGTATCGGCGCGCACCGGGCTGGTCGTCCTGTCGAGCCAGCCGACCTATCCGCTTTATGTCGGCTGGCTTGCGGATGGCGCCTTTCTGCATGGCAGCGCCACGTTTGCCACGACGCCGCTGTTTCTTTCAGCCCTCTATGCGCTGGAGCACAGGCCATTGCTGGGGCGTCTTTTGCTGATTGTCGCGGGCGCGGCCAACACCTTTGTCTGCGCCACGTTTCTGGGCACGGCGGCAGGTGTGGAACTGTTCCTTCTGCCCTGCCTGCTGCTTACCCTGCTGCACTGGCGGCGGGCGGAGTGGCCGGTTGCGCTGATGGCGCTCGGAACAACTGCTGCGGTGCTGCCGCTCGCTGAATTTGCCGGCACCCGGCTTGGAGGCTATCGGCTGGACGCCGATGCCAGCGCCCAGCTTTACGGCTTTCACGCCAGCGGCGCGCTGATCCTCATGGTCATGCTTGGTGCATGGCTGTGGGCAGCGCGCCGAAAGGTGTCCGCGATCAGCGCCTGACCAGCCTGTTCGCCACAACAAAGCCGGCCATCGCCGCAGATGCCGTCAAAAAAGTCCCCCAGATCATGTCGACGATCACCACATCGACCGGCCAGCCCGCCAGCGTGGCGTAATTGGTCAGGTCATAGGTACCATAAGCCACAAGGCCGAGAAAACCGCCACGGCCCAGCGCTGCGCCAGCCGTCCGGGATGGCGCCACTGCGAACAGCACGATGCCCGTCACATAGAGGACATAAAAAACCGCCGCAGGCGCAAGAATGAAGTCGGGTCGCAGCATGGCGCCCAGTTGCGGCCGGTAAAAGGCATCCGCCATGGTCGACAGCCAGACGACATCAAGACCGAGCAGCACAAGGGCCGCCACGACAAAGGCATAAAGATGAAAGCGCATGGCACAGCCTCATGATCGGGATGCCGCCAGCCTTCGACCGGCGGCATGTTGTTGATTGCTTTTTTATACGCGCGGATAGCCATACCGGATCATCCGCCGCCCTGCGGGCGATGCGCCGCCACGGAATAACCCTACCGGTCCGGGACGCGCCAGGCTATGCCATATGGACCATCCCTGACGGCCAGACTGGCAGAGACGACATGAAGGCCGCGGGATCAGCACCCGTCAATGCGAGGCGAGGCGAGGCGAAGCAAGACATGCTGCCTGACATCGAAATCCATCTTCCGGCATGGCTGCGCGACTATGCGCATACCTATGTCCCGCGCACAGACCTGGACGCGCGGATGGCGTTTGTCATTGGCGCTGCCATGCGCAACGTCACGCATGACAGCGGCGGCCCCTTTGCTGCGGGCGTATTTGAAATTGCCAGCGGCAAGCTTGTCGGACTGGGCGTCAATCTCGTCACGACCGAAAATCTCTCGCTGCTCCATGCCGAAATGCTGGCCCTTGCAACGGCACAGCGGACACTGGGCAACTATGACCTTGGTGCGCCCGGCCTGCCCGCGCATGAACTGGTGACGAGTGCGGAACCCTGCGCCATGTGTTTTGGCGCGGTGCCCTGGTCGGGCGTGCGCCGTGTCGTCTGCGGAGCGCGCAGCATCGATGCCGAACGGATCGGTTTCGATGAAGGCCCGAAAAGCCGCAACTGGGTCAAGGCGCTCGAACAGCGCGGCATTACCGTTTTGCGCGATGTCGGGCGCGAAGATGCCGTACGCGTCTTTACCGAATATTGCCGGCGCGGCGGACGCATCTACAATTCGCGTGAAACAGGCGGATGACGGCTGGATATGTTTTGCGGCCTGCCGCTTTTCCGGTTGCAAATGCTTCGCAAAAATATTGTAAGATCGGGCTGCCCCGTTGCTGTTCACTCAAGAGGTCAGATTCGTGAAACGCGTCCACCTGCTCCTTGCTCTCGCATCTGTCGCGCTCGCGGCCTGTTCCGCGTCCGACGAGAAGGCAGCGCAGGCCGTGGTCAACCTCTATACCGCCCGCCATTATGACAGCGACCTTGCGTTATACGATCAGTTCACCAAGGAAACCGGGATCAAAATCAACCGGATTGAAGGCAAGCCCGATCAGTTGGTCGCGCGGATGAAGGCCGAGGGGGAAAACAGCCCCGCCGACCTGTTCATCGCCTCGGATGCTGGCGCATTGTGGCGCGCGCAGGAAGCCGGCCTGTTCCAGCCGGTCCGATCCGAAGCGCTGGCTGCGCGCGTGCCTGCCAATCTGCGCGAACCGGATGGCAACTGGTATGGCTTCACCCGCCGCGCCCGCGTCGTGGCCTATGATCCGGCCAAAGTGAAGCTCGACGAAATCGACGACTATGCCGAACTGGCCAGTCCGCGTTTCAAGGGCAGGATCTGCGTCCGGTCGTCCGACAGTGTCTATAATCTCTCCCTTGTCGGCGCGCTGATCGAAGCCTGGGGCCCGGACAAGGCGGGTGCATGGGCCAAGGGGATCGTCGCCAACATGGCCCGCCCGCCCGAAGGGGGCGACCGCGACCAGATCCGCGCCGTTGCCGCCGGTGTTTGCGACATCGCCATCACCAACAGCTATTATTACATCCGCATGGCTTCCGGCGAGGACGCGGGCGACCGCGCCATCGCGGAAAAGGTCAAGCTCGCCTTCCCCAGCCTTGACGGTCAGGGCGCGCATGTAAACATCTCCGGCGCCGGCGTGGCGCGGCATGCGCCCAACAAGGCCAACGCCATCCGCCTGCTCGAATTTTTCGCGTCAGCCGAAACGCAAACCCACATCGCCACCCATAATAACGAGTTCCCGGCCTCGCCGGATGTCCCCGCGCCTGCGCCGGTCGATGGCTATGCAGGCTTTACGGCCCATCCGATGAATGTCGCCGCCTTTGCCCGCCGCCAGTCGGAGGCGCAATCGGTGATGAGCGCGGCAGGCTGGCGCTAATCATACAGGGATTGTCACTGAACCGGCCACGCTTGCCGCTTCTCGGCGGCCTTGCCCTTGTTGCGGGGCTGGCGGTGCTGTTGCCGCTGATGGGTGTCGTGCTGGCGGCATTCGGCGGTGATAGTGCCGATATCGCATTGCACGATCTCCTGCGTTATGCCCTGACCACGGCGGCGCTTGCCCTGTTCGTCGGGCTGACAACCGGTGTGTCAGGAACAATTGCTGCCTGGCTGGTGGTGATGCACCGTTTTCCAGGCCGGAGCTTCTTCGCCTGGGCGCTGGCGATGCCGCTGGCCATGCCGGCTTTCGCCATCGCCTATGGCTATGCCGATCTGTTCGACGTGGCCGGTTCCTTGCGCAGCGGACTGCGGGCGGCCAGCGGGCATGATCTGCCGTTCGAGATGCGCACCACGGGCGGCGCCGTCTTTGTGCTCTCGGCTGCCTTTTACCCCTATGTCTATCTGGCGATGCGCGCAGCATTTTTGAACCAGTCCGGCAATGCACTGGAGGCCGCGCGCATGCTGGGATGCAGCGGGCGCAGCGCTTTCTTTCGCGTCGCCCTGCCCATGGCGCGGCCTGCGCTGGCTGCGGGCGTGGCGCTCGCGGTCATGGAAACGCTGGCCGATTATGGCGCAGTCCAGTTTCTCAGCGTCCAGACGCTCACCACCGGCGTCGTGCGGGCCTGGTCGGTCTATGGCTCCACCGCGAGCGCGGCACGTTTTGCGCTGCCGCTGCTAGCTGCTGCGGCGCTGCTGTTGTGGATCGAACGCACCAGCCGACGCGGACGCGCGCATGAATCCGGCCGGGCGCGTTGGCGGGCGCTTGAATGCCAGCCGCTTCGGCCACTGCCGAGCCTGCTGGCGAGCGCTTTCTGCTTCACGCTTCTGGCGGCGGGCCTGCTGGTGCCTGCGGGGTGGCTGATCTGGAATCTTGGCATCCATACACCCGACTGGTCACGGCTGGTCGATGCGTTGCGCAACAGCCTTGGCCTTGGCCTTGCGGGTGCCTTTGTCACTGTGGCGCTGGCAACAATGCTGGCGCTGGGCACGCGATGGCTGCCTCTGGCCGCGCGCCTCGCCAGCCTTGGCTATGCCACGCCCGGTGCTGTCATGGCGATCGGACTGCTTGCGCCCGCCGGGGTAATCTGGTCGATGGCGCCGGGGGCGGGCATGACGATTGCGCTGGTGCTGCTGATCCTCGCCTATGCCACGCGTCTCATGGCCGCCGCCCTTGAACCAATCGATGCGGGTCTGGCCCGCGTCACCCCTTCGATGATCCAGGCGGCGCGCATGCTCGGCCATGGCGAAACGCGTGCTGCCCTTGCCGTCGAACTGCCGCTGGTGCGCGGCACGATGCTGACGGCCGGTCTGATCGTGCTGGTGGATATTCTGAAAGAACTGCCTGCCACCCTGATCCTGCGGCCGTTCAACTTCGATACGCTGGCCGTGATCGCCAATAATTACGCAGCGGATGAACGTCTGGGGCAGGCAGGCCTGCCGGCGCTGATGATCATGCTGCTGTCACTGCCGGCCGTGATCTGGCTGACACGAGAGATTTCGGCGGCAGCGCCGGGACAAGGGCAGAGCGAATGACGATGACCAGGACAATCCTCGAACTGCGCGACGTCACCCGGTGCTATGGCGATGCAACTGCGGTTGCCGCCGCGCGCTTCAGCCTTCACGAAGGCCGCATCGCCTGCCTCCTCGGGCCGTCGGGATGCGGTAAAAGCACCCTTTTGCGCATGATCGCCGGGCTTGAGCCTGTGGATGCCGGGGACATCCTCATTGCCGGCCAGATCGTGTCCACAGCCGGACGCATGGTCGCCCCCGAAGCGCGCGGGGTCGGGCTGGTCTTTCAGGACAACGCCCTGTTTCCTCATCTCGACGTGCGCGGCAATGTCGGCTTTGGCCTGAAACATCTCCCCGGCGCCGTGCGGACAGCGCGGGTGGCGCACCTTCTCGATCAGTTCCATGTCGGTCATCTGGCGAAATCATGGCCGCACATGCTGTCTGGTGGCGAACAGCAAAGGGTTGCCATTGCACGCGCGCTGGCACGCGAACCGTCGCTCTTGCTGCTCGACGAACCGTTTTCCGGCCTTGACGGCTATTTGCGTGAAACAGTCCGCACGGCACTGCTCGACGATCTGCGCCGTGCCGGAGCGACCGTGCTCGTGGTCACGCACGATCCCGAAGAAGCGATGACGATCGCCGACGATCTCATTCTGATGGCTGGTGGGCGCATCCTCCAGGTCGGAAGCCCCGAACACTGCTATCGCCACCCGGTTTCGCCCTCGGCGGCCCGTCTCCTCGGCGACATGGTGCTGCTGCCCGGCCACATTTCCGCACAACGGATCGAAACCGCGCTTGGCACGTTCCCTGCCCCCGGCCATGCCGATGGCCCGGCGCAACTGGGCCTCAGACCAGAATCCCTGCACATCGCCGCCAATGCCAATGCCAATGCCAATGCCAATGCCATCGTCAGCGACGTGCGTTTTCTGGGTAATGGTTTTCGCGTCCGCCTGGATATCGGCGGTACTCCGGTCACGCTCCGCATCAACGACGCAGCGCCGCAACAAGGGCAAAGGATCGGAATCAACTTCGATGCAACCGCAGCCCGGATCTTCACAAACAACGGCTGAACTGAACCGCTCCGGTTCAGAATGACGGCTTTACCCTATTTGCCCCCTGAAAGCAGACAGGCCGGTTTCCGCCCATTTGTGGTCGCAGTTCCAACTCAGGCTTACGTTCGCCGAGTGTCGGGTTTTGGTGATGAACCTGCCGCCGAATCCTTGGCGCGGGAACGGCGAGTTTGTCCCGAAGTCGGTCGTTCACGGCCTCAAATCCCCTGATGAACGGAGGGCGGCTATGAGCACATCTGGATGAAGCGTAGAACGTCAGCTTTATTGGCGTCACCAGACAAAAATACAGGCGATGCTTGCAGTCAGTGACGTGCACTCCGGCCGGGGCCAGAAACAGCAGCACCGCCGGAACAATCCGGCGGTGCTCCTTCCGAAAAACTCAGGTTCCGCCGGCGTACCAGCGGACACGACCAAGGCGACACTGTCGCCTTGGTCTGGAGCTTACCCGATCACTTGTGAGACCAGGGTCGGCACCTCAAACGCGGTACCAGTCCGAATCGCGAAGTTATCGTAAGCGAACTCCCCGTCGATCGTATTGACCGTAGCCAACAGGTTCAGCTCGTAATCCTCGACCGTGTTGTCGCCACTCGACGACTGGGTATGCGCCCAGATCGCCGTCACCGACGCATCGTCCGAGGCCGTCACCGCGAAGATCGTGGTGTTGGCAACAGTATCGGAGACATCGTCGGTCGATATCGAGGAGTCGAACACGCTGTTGAGCAGACCCGCTACCTCGGTAGCGTCCTCGATAGCAGTTGTATCGAGGTCGCTATCGACCGACGACACCAGACCGAATTCCGTCGTGCTGAGATCGAAATGCGTGCCAAAGGTGTCAGAGCCCTGCATCGTTCCGGAGAA
>CAZWMK010000030.1:12325-21609 GCA_964635065.1 uncultured Sphingomonadaceae bacterium
GGTCGACACTGAGAAGTCAAACACGCTGTTCAGCAGCTCTGCCACATCAGTCGCTTTACTGATCTCGGACACAGCGAGCATGCCGTTGGCTACCGACGATACCAGACCAAACTCGTTGGCACTGAGATCGAGAGCAACCAGCGGGTCCGGCTTCCTAATGTACCGGCTGGCCGCTTCGATCAATTCGATGTCACCGAACAGGGTGCTCGCTGCCAGTTCCCCTTCCATAGCGATCAAGTCGTGACCGGCTTGGAAGTGATTGATGACGTCAGCGCCCGCAGAAACCGAAGACCGAACCATGACGTCCACGTCTTCTCCTGACAGAGGCCATTCGAACGGCGCGAAGCCTTCTTCGGTCTGGCTAACTACAAAGACGTCCTCGCCGCTTGTCGTGTCCGTAAGGGTCCCCTCATCAACACCCGCGACACCGCCATCCTCGCCGTCACCGACACCGAACTCGATCACAAGGCCAAGGTTTTTACCGATCAGCGTATCGTATACGCCATCCGTATTGCTATCGATGCCACCGTTCACGAAGGAGCTGTTAAGCCCCTTGTCATCATAATAGCCCGGGTCGGATCCATAAAGGTCCGGATCACCGTCATTTGCATCTTCGCCGTTGATCGCTGGCGAGCCACCGATAGCGTCATAGCCGCTGCCAGGGTTGGTGTAGGTTTGGGTCACACCATCTGCGCCCGCTGAACCCAGATCGCCCCGGAAGTCGGTGTCGATGCTCTCGCCACTGACCGCGGCAGTGAAGTCCTCACCACCAGGGTTTGTCCAGTTCTCGTCGTCGAACTGATCCGACGCAACGCCTTCCTCAACTTCGTTGTTGATGTCGAGACCGCTGAACTCACCGATATACTGAAGCTTCAACGGTGTGACGTTCGTGATCTCAATCGTCGTGTTGGCGTCCGTCGGAGTGATTACCAGGCCCTCAGGCGTCAGGCTCACCGAGGCAATATCGCCAAAGCGACCGAAGGTACTGGTCAATTGCCGCGCAAGGTCGTCAAACCAGTCTGCAAGCGTGCTTCCGCCGGAATTACTGTCAGCATAAAGACCCAGCTGATCAGTATCGAAGGAAACGGGATCCACCTCGAAAGTGAAGGTGTCCTCATCGCCATTTACAGCAATGGTGAACGAGTAGATTCCAGCAGCAAGGCGATAATCATCGGCGCCACGGGCATCGGCGATACGGGCATCTTCTCCGGCGACCACAAACCCTGCAAGTTCAGTGATCGTAATCGACCCGTCTTCACCCGGAACATGATCAGCGATCTCGTACTCGCCGTAGAGATAGCCGGCGTCCTCACCGGTGATGTCACCACCAACAACCGAGCCAATCAGGAAATCGTAATCCTTCGGCTCCGCCCCGTTAAAGGACAATGAGTCGCTGAAGATCAGCACAGCTTCATCCCGGCCCGTCTGTGCAGAGGTGCTGCCGGGTTGCCCCGTTTTGTCATAGATCCCCGGCGTCTGCTCGATCGTCTTGAAGACAATCTCACCCGCGCTGATCAGTTCGACTGAAGCCGCGGCAGTGAGACCAGGGCCGGTCGGCGGCGTGACAAGCACGACCACGTCGGACACATCACCCAAGGTGCTGAGGCCGAAGTCCGCCGCTTCAAGGCGCAGAGTATTACCGCGACCAGCAGCAACATCCTCAACGAAGAGACCGTTAACCGGATCAACAAAGCCCTGCAGCACGCCTCCCAAATCGGAAGCGTCGATATGGTCAGAGATAATCGCAGCCTTGAGCGCTGCAACAATTGCCTCGGAACGCGTCGACGTCAAACCAGAAACGTCAACAAAGTCACCGTCCCAGTCCTTGGGCAGGGTGCCGTCATCCCAGACCAGCAACTGTGTGGTCACGCCATCAATCGTTACCGAGATAATAGTGCCCATGGGTGTGGTCGTCGGGCTATCCAGCTGCGAGTTGGAGAACGTCAGATCAAGAACCTGACGAGAGCTTGCCGTCTCATCGACAACCTCAACTGCAAACGCATCCGCGTTAACCTGAATCTGGTCCGGCCCTGCGACTTTGCCCGTCAGCGTAATGAGGCTGCCATCAAGGTCCACCGATCCGACCGTCGTCGCCACATTGATACGCGGCCCGGCATTATCGGTCGCAAGGTATTCGCCAGTCTGAATGCGGATCTGCAACGCGCCCGAAATTGTCGCCCCGGCAGCGGCCGGAACGATGACAATATTGCCGTCCACAACCGTTGCAGAGCCAATCCCGGTCAGGGTCTCGAGATAGCTCAGGAAATCCGTAACAGTCCCGCCTGTGCCCACACCATCCGATGCCAGCGCGGGAGAGAAGTGAATTTCGACGGGAGTGCCATCGATCGACAAAGTTCCGGTGATCGTCTCTGCATCAAGAACATCCGTCGCGGAAATCGGATCGGCACCATCAAGAACCAGAACGTTTTCACCAATGTCCGACCACGGTCGAACAACAGTCACGCTCCGGATCGCATCTCCGTAATAAACGGGCTCATCGGCGGCGGAGTATACCGATCCATAAGAGTAATTATTGTTGAGGAAGTAGTATATGTCCTCAAAGTATACTGAGGCAAGATAGTCACCGGCGCGAACGTCAATACCCTCGGCAGCAACGATTTTGATGGCTCCGTCAACGAAACTGATCGTGCCGAGTTCGACGCGAGTTTCATCGATGCCCAAAGAGTCCTCGTACAGCGTCAACAGGCGGTCAAGCCCAGACACAATGGTCGCAAAATCAGTGGGGAATGTGCCAGAATCTTCGAAACTGACACCCGCCCCAGACCCTCCAAATCGGTCGACGAGATCCATCCTTTCCCTGAACAGACCCGCTGCAAACTGGTAGCTTCCCGAGCCAGACTCCAGCAAAAACTGAACGTCGAGAGTAATGTTGGAGGTGAAATATGCAGAACCTTCGATGGCAGTAGCTACCGCCGTCATATAATCCGGGTCTACATTGATGCTGATCACATCGCCCACGCGATTGTCGAGAGACAACGGCGCGTTACCAGCCTCGACACTGGCCCCGACAACAACCGAAAGTTGATTGTCGTAGACCGGCGGCAAGTCGAAGGAGTCGACCGTAACAGATGCTTCAGCGCCGCTATACGCAGCCTTCACGACGAAACCGCCGACGGACTCATCATAGTAGATGGTGCCAAGCTCGCGCGGCCCGCCATTATCTGCTGTGGTTTCGAACGTGTTCAGCGCCGTGTTCAGCGCAACCGCGAGATCCTCGAGCGACAGGTCGGTGTGTGCTTCATAGGTGCCACTGAAGGTAAACGCGGTCTCGGCTGCCGGCGTAAAGGTAATGCTGTAGTTTACCTCCGCCCCGGCTTTCACGAAATCACCTGATTCCGTGCCCGAAACAGCCAGCTCTACGAGCGGTTCTGTACCTTCTGAGATGAGAGTGAAGTCATAGGTAGAATTGTTGGCCCACTCACCAGCATCCGCAGAAGAGCCATCCGCAGCGATAGAGATTCCAGCAAGGGTTCGAGATGGCTCGGCACCGAAATCATATTTCGTGATCGAGAATGCCGATACAATGGGTTCACCTTCACCATCGCGATAACCGGTACCATTCAGATGATTGGCAGTTAAGTCAGTATGGTTGATAAATTCAACAGTATAGCCCGCCTTCGGAGTAATGACGATCTCGCCATTAGCGACTGACATGGTGGCAAGACCACTATTCGCTACAAATTGCGAATTCAGCGCTTCGTTCCACAAAGTGGCTATTTCGGCAATGCTGTAGGACGTCTTCACTGCAACGGAGTCCAAAATTTCATTTTGGACGAAACCAAATGGGCCATCATTTGGGTCGCCGCCCTCGTTAATCGTCGACCAAAGGCCAAGAGACCTGATACCGGCTTCTTCATTGTAAACATTCTGGATAAAGCCTTGCCAGATGACAGTGCTTTGATCGTCTGCGGTGAACTTCAGGCTCAGAGTTGTAGACAGAGTATCCGGAGTCTCCCCGTCCTCCACGCTGAACATCCCCGTCGGAGCCGCAATGCGCACCACGCCATCGCCGCTGGCTAGCGCAACCTGGGTGGCTTCGCCGCCAGCACTCAGTTCGTTGTTCTCATAGACCTCCGTGATCTGGAACTGATTGACCGATATGGACGCATCCGGCCCGGTTGCCGTGCTGGTGATCACCACCTCATTCGTCAAAGTATCATAGCTCACCGTGCCAAGCTGACCGACAGCCACTTGCAGCGCTTGCAGCAATTCAAGCGCCGTCTCACGCCCGTCCGCACCCGTGAAGTCATCTACACTGTCGCGGACGAGAGACACCGGCGACACACTCTCCCCGTCATCAAAGGCGATGTCGATATTGACGATGCTGTTGAGACCAGATCCGTTGTTAACAAGCAGCGTATTAGCGTTAATGCCGTCGGGCAGCTTAATGCGGACCACCGCAGCCGCCGCCGCCTCTGTGGCAACGATATCATCGGTCGCAAAAACACCGTCGCGCGCCTCGATGATCGCCTGCGCGAGATTGCGGATCGTATCCGCATCATCAACCCCGGCGGCCGCCGTGATCGTCTCTCCGGCCACCACAATGCTTACCGTCGGTTGGTCACCAGGCAGACCCGTCTGCTGCGGCAGGGTCACACCGTCCAGGTCGATTTCTGTCACTTGAACCTGGGCAGGAACCGTCATGTAAGCCGGCGAAATGGATACCGTGTCGTAGCCGTCGAGCGCCTCAGCCGCGGTGAAGGTGAAGGTGCCGTCAGTCCGCGATACACTCCCGACATCGGCAGGCAGATTGTCTGCCATCGCGGTTTCCAGCGCCGCAAGCGTCTCTTCCGCCGTCTCCAGCATGGCAACTTCAAAGTTCGTGCCATCAACCGTCACGCCGATCTTGCCGCCGACATAATAGTCAGCGTCATCATAGCTGAAGGTGACGCTATCCTGCTCTTTGACTGGTTCGATTTCGACCTGCGCACGCGAGATCGTGAAGGCAGAGGAGACGTTTTCTTTCGACGTCAAAGTAATGGTCGAACCATTCAACGAGACGTCCCCAATCACGCCCTTGAGCAGTGAATCAACATCGCCCTCGAGCTTGATGGTGCCATCAGCGCGTCCACGAAGCTCCGTAACCAGAGCCGCCAAAGTCGTCGCTTCGTCCTCAATCATCGTGACGACAATGGTTTCGGTTCCGCCCTCGACGCCGGGCGTCGTGTCGATCGTGACACGAATTTCCGGCACGTAGTCGTCGAACGCATCCCAATAGAAGCTGTCGCCAAACGTCATCGTCGCGATCTGCTTCACGCCCTGATAGTCGAGCGAGACATCGGAGACTTCAAAGAGCTCCTTGCCAGGGTTGGCAGCCGTCAGGGTGATCACACCATCTTTATAGCTCGCCCCGTCAACTGCAATCACGCCATAGAGATCGCCACCCTCGGCTGCCTCAGCCTTGATCGCGTCGACGAGCGCTTGGGAGGTCGCAGCGGCGCCCCCTTCGGTACCAACCGCCTGAAATACGGTTGCTGGATCTGCATACGAACCCACTGCAAGAATAGTTTGGCCTGTCTCAGTCGCTGAGTTGAAAAACGCATCCATCTTCACAGATACGCCTGAGCCAGTCGCCTGCGACTTAATGACAAGATCATCGTCATCAAGATAAGCAGTCGCATCCAGATTTACCGACAGCAGTTTTTCCTGGATATCGATGAGAATCTGTTCAGCAGAGCTTGTTTGCCGACCGCTGTATGAACGGTCGAAAGAAATGCCGAATTGATTACCATCAACGGTAACGTAAATGCCAATACTGAAGTAACCTACATCCACCAAGGCCTTGAAACCGGCAAGAGTTAGAACAGCCGGTTGGTCAACCACCATATCAGCCGATACAGTCACATCTGCAGACTCGTCAAAATCCGGGGTCGTCAAGTCATCTGCACGAAGCGGCTTGATCGTCGCGTAGGCCTTGCCGCCTTGGTAATAAACATTCGCACCGCGCGTGGTCGACGTGCCGTCGACATAGGCGGTGTAAGCGGCCGCATCCTCCAGCGAGATCGTCGCCTGCTGATACTCGCCCTCGTAGTCCAGCGTTGCCGTCACCTGCAGCGGGTCGGCGGCTTCGGTGCGAGCAGTTAACGTGAGGCTGGGCAGCAAAACGTCGTCAACTTGCCCTTGCTCGGCGGCTTCCAGGGCATCAAGCGCCGTTGTTGTCACCGTGACTGTCGACTGCGCCAAAACGGCAGAGGCATCACCGGAGAGCCCGATAGTCAATCCCGGGGGATTCCAGCCAAGGGCACCTGTCACCGTATTATTACCTGCGGTCGTCACCGTGATCTTGTCGGTAGCGGCATCCAGTGCGAACGTAGCCACACCTTCAAATCTTCCATTCAGGATGACCAGCAATTCAGCCAATGTCGTAGCGGATGTGCTGACATCATGGCTGTCGTCGTTAGCCTTTGTACCGTCGAATCGGATATATTCGTCGACGATTACATCTCCAATTTTCAGATTGATGTAATAACGAACTACGCCCGAGTAGTCGTTATTCAGTATGCTCGCTGCGTCGATATCGGCGTTGAACTCAAACACCGTTTCGGTCTCACCGATTATTGCCATATTAACGGCATTCACCAGCTGCTGGACCGATGCGGCTGCATTACCCTCTATCATAGCAGCGGACACGGTCTTGCCGGCAATCGTCACACTCAGCGTGCCGCCCGCGTAGTAATCCGCGCCGTTCGCGCTGAAGCTCACCAGCGTTTCCTGCTGCACACCATTCTGGTCAACGCTGGCTGAAACAACTTCAAAGGTGGGAGCGTCATCATCAGTCACGGGAAGCGCATCAGCCACAATCGTCAGCTTATTGCCAACCGAACTCGCCGTAAGGCCGCCAAGTTCTTCATGGTCATTAATGGCCTCTGCCAGATTGGCGATAGAAGCCGCCTGATCAGCGACCCCGTTGACGAACACCACGTCAACCGAAACCGTCACATCTTTGGTGCCGTTGTCGATCGTAACGCGCAGCTCACGATCAAAGACAGTGGTATTGTCACCGTTCGTCAGGGTCGGCCAATCACCTGCGGCATCGGAGAAGGTCACGTCGTAGGACGTCACCATGCCCGGGTTTTCAATCGCCGATTCAATATCGCCGCCAGCCCGAACGGCCAGCGCCACACCATCGGCGCCATACAGCGTCAGTGTGGCACCCGAAATCGTCACGGCGGACAGAACATCTTCGGTCGGCACGAGAACGTCTGACAATGTCACAACCGGCTCTTGCGGGTTGGCGGCGAGCCAAGTCGTCATGGCCTCCGGCGTCACCACGACCAAGCCACCACCAATGACCGAGAAGTCATACACCTTCTCGGTCGTCAGCGTGAACGACTGGCCACCAGTGATCCCGAAATATGCAGAAAGTTCAACCGAAGAAGCGCTCTCGTTGTTCACAACAGACGAAGCAGGAACAAAAACTTTCCCAAAAGGAACCCGATACGCCAAAGCGTCGGTTAGTTCAGAGTAAGTTACGTTGGTAACAACTTCTTCCGTATTGAGGGGATTGAACAAATACCCAATAACCGCTGCGCCAATGTCCGCAGCCATCAGCTTCGAGCGCAGAACTTCTGCCAAGCCTTCCAACGCCTGCTGCGGCGTCTCACCGTCATCCGCAGTGACAGTATAGCTATACTCACTGCCATTCACGACGAGCGTGAGAACCGAACCTTCACGATAATCAAGTTTCTCACTTGAGAAAGTGACCGACGTGACAGCACGCACCTGACCATCAGACACGGTCTGATAGACAACCTTGTCAACCGACGTGTCGTCGTCCGTCAGCCAAACGGTATCACCCCGCAGACCACCGACCACGCTGTGGGCACCGGCACCCGTAAAAATGGTATCGACACCTGCGCCAGATTCGATGCGCAGATTGATCGACGGCCCAAAGGCCATCATGTCGACACTGTTCGGGTTGCTGTTGCCATAGGCCACCACCTCGGTGGCGCCTACCATGGCTACATTCGCATCCGGATTGGCCAACGCCGACTGGATGGTCGTGTAGGCATCGCGGATACTGTAAGTGACATTATCCGTGTTCACGGCAAGACCAGCCTCGGCCAGGGCAACCGCTTGGGCGAGGGTGAGGTTTCCCGTGACAGTCAGTGGCACCGTGGCAGGGTTGTATCCATCGATCCGGTCCGCATAGGCCGCTAAGAATCTGTTCAGGACGGTGGGCGAACCGGAGCCTGCGTCGCCGAAGATGTCGGCTACAGAGAAAACATTGTCTTCATTGTCATCCGAGACGAAGCTGCTCCAGTCTTTGAGAAAGGCTGTATCACCGAGCGATGCAAGCCAACTGGCTTCGCTCGCGAAGTTGGTGCCGCTCTTCCAGGTCGCCACGTCATCCGGCGTCGTGCCACTCGGGACGCCAGCCAGGTAAGCCGCATAGGCCAGGTCAAGCGCGATCTCGTAGGCCGACTTGCCGTCCTGACCAGGAGCACCGTCAGCGCCGTCAGCACCGTTGGCACCGTCAGCGCCGTTGGCACCGTCAGCGCCGTCAGCGCCGTTGACACCGTCAGTGCCGTTGGCACCGTCAGCGCCGTCCTGCCCCTGCAGCGATGCAAGCCATTCAGCTTCCGTGCCACTGAAGCCGTTGTCGACTGCAATCTGATACGCTGACTTGCCGTCAGCGCCGGGGGTGAGCTGAATATTTGCAAATTCGTTTTCCAGCGCCTTGAGGCGCCCAGCCATGCTGTCAGGGTCGTCTTCGTTCCCAATATCCGAGACTTGGTTCTGCAGTGTTTTCAATGCAGCCTGCAGGCTGGCAAGTGTCGTGAAATCTGTCTCGGCAACACCAGCGCCCTGGATCTTCTGTTCCAGATCACCGATCGCCGTCGCAAGCGCATCGTTAAAATTGCTCGTCAGCGTATCAAACGCATCCTTCACAATCTGCGAAATCGAGCCTTCGGTTTTGTCGCCACCGATCAAAGCCGCGACCACTTCTGTCAGTGCAGAAAGCTCAGACGCTACAAGCGTCAAGTCACCTTCAGCGCTCTGAACACGGAGCGCGAGCGCATCAATTTCCGCTTTCAGACCTGGAATGCTGGGATACGAAATCGCATCCAATCCGAGAGGATTTGCCAGATTCTCATTTGCCGGGTTCTTTACGGTAACTTCCGTGCCAATCAGAATCGGCTTTGTAGCGGCTTGATCATCCAGGAAAAGCTGAAGCGCGTTGGCCGACACCTCGGCTGCTGTCAGGTTAATCGTCAGCTTGCCAAGACCAGTCACGCTGACGACTGACGTCATCGCCTTGA
>CAZWMK010000031.1:0-21419 GCA_964635065.1 uncultured Sphingomonadaceae bacterium
GGCCGAGCATCCGCATTTGCCTGCCCGATAGCGTGCCGTAGGGAATGGCAACGCGCAGCATGTAGGCGTGCAACTGGAGGTAAAGGCCGTTCTTCAGCCGCAGCGGCTTGAACTGGTCTTCGGTGAGCTCGCCGGAAATGCGGCGCGCGATCTGGTCGCGGAACTCGTCGACGCGGGCATCGACAATCGCCTGGTCATACTGGTCGTACTTATACATGGTCTTCCCCGTGCGGCGCGGCGTGGTGATCGGCGTTGGTGCCGGTAAAGGTGCAAGGTGCGGGCCGGGCCAGATCCATGCGGACCGACGGGCCGATGGCGCGGACACGTTCGCGGATGTGCAGCGGGCGCGGACCCGCGGCCGTTTCCTCGGCTTCGATCAGGTTGACGTCGCAGATCGTACCGGTTGCAAGAGATTCGGCCTTCAGCGCCTCGGCACGGTCGGCGGGCACGGCCTTGGCGTCGGACAGGCTGCGGCTCCAGCTGCCGTTGGACCACCACAGAACATCGCCGGTCAAAAGATCATTGCCCGTCAAAAGCTGGATCACGCGATAATCTCCTCACAGAGGCCGATTCGGCCTAGCACGTCTTTGGCATTGCCGAGCCGCGCGACTTCACCGACCACGATGAGCGCGGGGCTTTTGACCTGTTCGCGCTGCATGGCAGGACCAAGGTCGGCCAGAAGCGTCACCAGCGCCCGGCTGCCGGGCAGGGTGCCACGTTCCAGCAGGGCAACCGGGGTCGCCGGCGACAGGCCGTCGGCGATGAGTTTTTCGGCGATGGCATCGGCGGTCGCCACGCCCATGTAGATGACAAGGGTGCGACCGACACCGGCCAGTCCGCTCCAGTTCTGATCGGACAAGCCTTTGCACTGGCCGGCGACGAACGTGACGATCGAGGCGTGATCGCGGTGCGTCAGCGGAATCTGGGCTTCGGCGGCAGCGCCGAGCGCTGACGACACGCCGGGAATGACCGTGACGGCAATGCCTGCGGCCCGCGCGGCTTCTGCTTCCTCGCCGCCGCGGCCAAAGATGAAGGGGTCGCCACCCTTGACGCGGACAACGATCTGCCCTGCCCGGGCTTCGGCGACGAGAATGGCATTGATGCCGTCCTGCGGGACCGTATGGCGGTCGCGCTTTTTCGACACGTTGATCCGGCGCGCCGCAATTGGCGCCAACGCCAGCACGCGCGGATCGACCAGCCCGTCATGCACGACGACGTCGGCACGTTCGAGCGCCCGCACCGCTTTTACGGTCAGCAGCTCTGGATCGCCCGGTCCGGCGCCCAGCAGGATGATCTCGCCAGTTGTGGCCATTGTCATGGTCAAGCCTCCAGTCTTTTCCATGACGAAGATGCGCAGAAACCGAAAGCAATGGATTCTTGGCTGTCGCCAAGGTCAGCTTGCCGCCTCGGATTGTCAGCTCATCTAGCGGCTTTCGTCACGGGCCGTCTTCTGTATTGAAGAGGGCGAGGCAGAACGAGTGTAATGCAATGGTGGACGAAAAAGGCAGCGGACAGCTCTGGCACGATGGCTATTACTGGTCGCGCGACGGGCTGCGCCTGCATTACCGCGACTATCCCGGCCGCGCGGACCGGCCTGTCCTTTTGTGTCTGCCGGGCCTGACCCGCAACGCGCGCGACTTCGAAGCGCTGGCGGCGCGGCTGATGGGGGAATGGCGGGTGGTGGCGGTTTCGCTGCGCGGACGCGGCGAATCGGCCTATGCCAAAGATCCGCTGACCTATGTGCCGTTGACCTATTTGCAGGACATCGACGCGCTTTTGCATGCGGCGGGGATCGCCCGCTTTGCCGTGATCGGCACGTCTCTTGGCGGCCTTCTCGCCCTGATGCTGGCCCCGACGCACAAGGCGATGCTGGCGGGCGTGGTGCTGAACGATATCGGCCCGGCTGTCGCACCCGCGGGGGTGGCGCGCATCAGAAGCTATGTCGGGCGCAGCGGCAACTGGCCGACATGGCTCCATGCCGCGCGCGACATTGCGGCGATCAATCGCTCGCAATTCCCCGACGCCGACATGGGCGACTGGCTGCGCATGGCGAAGCAGCGCTGCCGCCTGACGGCGAATGGCCGCATCGTCTGGGATTATGACGCCCGTATCGCCGAACCCTTCCGCCTGCCGCATGGCGATGACGTCATCGACCTGTGGCCAGCGCTGGCGGCTCTGCGCGACAAGCCGACGCTGTCGGTGCGCGGTGCATTGTCGGATATTCTGACCGAGGACATCCAGGCGCGGATGGTGGCGCAGGCACCCTGGATCACGACGCACGTCGTGCCCGGTATCGGCCATGCGCCGACCCTGTCGGAAGCGGACGCACGCACAGCCCTTGACCGATGGCTTATGGCGGTTGCCGGCAGTTGACAGGCTGCGGACGCGAGGCCGTCAGGCGGCGATGCGATCGGCGAGTTTCTGGGCCAGCAGTTCAAGCGTCGCAATGCGGCGGTACAGCCCGCTGTCGCGTACGGCGCGGACGTTGAAGAAGGACCGCATGAAAGGATAATGCAGGTCGATGACCCGGCCGAGATAGGCGGGTGTCAAAAGACCGCCATGATCGTCGTCCATCGCGCCAAGGCGGCGCCGCAGCGCATAGCTGCGCTGGCGCACACTGGCTGGCCGGATGCGCGTCGACCATTCGGATATGATGTGCGCAAACGTGGGCGGCTGATCGAAACTGTGGCCATAGGCCGACGGATAGCTGGCCAGTTTCGGATCGAGATGCGTCAGAAGCGCGGCTTCGAAATGACCGAGATTCTTGAGTGCGATCGGCAGGTGCAGCGCTTCTGCGACGACGCGATGATCCAGGAACGGCATGAGATAGCCGCCAAACCGTCCGACAAGGCTGATTTCACGCCCGAAAAATGCGCGGCAACGCATGCGCGGATAGAGCTGTTCGATGAGCACCCGGTCAAGCGGCCCATGCGCGTCGGGCAGGCCGATGGCGGCAAGCGCCTTGGCTTCGAGGCGGTCGAGGAAAGCACTGGCGTCAAAACGAGCGGTGACATCGCTGGCGACGAAGCGCGCGAAAAAGGCGCGCATGACATCGCGGGCGCTGAGCGGACGGTCGGGCAGGTAGAAGAAATTGCGAAACACCTCGCCGCAGCCGCCCGATACGGCCAGTTGTCCGCCAAGCTGCCGGGCATGCCGCGCATGGGCATTGCCGCCATTGTCGAACAGCCCGCCATCTGTCACCAGCGCATCGGTTTCCTGAAAATTGCGTTCGACGATGGCGGCGAAATCATCGGGTGTGATCTTGACGAAATCGGCTTTGACAAAGCGTTCGAGTGCGAAGCCCTCGCCTTCGGCGATTACCGTGGCGATGTCGACGTCGGCATCGCCAGGCTGGCCATAGACGTAAACATGGGGCTGAACCCCGCTGTCGCGCAACAAGGCCAGGGCCAGCCGTGAATCAAGGCCGCCAGAGAGCGGACACTGCATTTTGTCGCCCCAAGCGGCGACATAGGGTGTCACGACGTCGCGCAGCAGCGCGGCCTGCCGTGCGACCCGCTCGGCCAGTGGCGCTGCCGGATCAATGGCGGTGGGCAAGGGTTTCTGTACGGCATGGGCGATGGTGGTGGCGCCCAGCTCCAGTTGCGATTCCGGCCCCAGTCGCGTGATTTCGCGAAACACCGTGTCGTCCCCGGTCGGAAACACGTTGAAGGCAAATTCATAAATGCCCTGGTCAGCGAAATGCAGTTGCTGGCAGCTTTGCGCCGCCGCCAGGAAGGATGTGGTCAGCACGCGGTCATCGGCTGTGCGGAACAGCTGGAACGCACCGAAATAATCGGTCAGGAGAAGCGTGCGGCCAGCTTTGTGAACGAGCAGCGCAAATTGTCCGGCCAGCCGGTCCCAGGCAGTAAAGGGCAGGGTGCAGGCCTCAAGCAGGGCGGACAGGGCTGGTGTTCCGGTCTTGCCGTCAAAAACGAGCGTACCGGCGACCGCGACGAAATCGTCGCCGTTCCGAAAAAATCCGTCGGGACCGCCATGAATAAAGCCGGCGTGAAAACCGACATAGGCCGGCGTTTCAAAAGCGGTTGGCTCCGGAAAACCATGCTGCCGGAACTGCTGGCGCGCCTTGGCCAGATCGGCGGCATTGTCAGCGCCATCGCCCCGTCGACATAGATAGATACCGCCCATCCGGGTTTGCTGCTCCTGCTGCCAGGGCTGCTTTCGCAGCCACGGCCTTGTTGTCCGGCTTCTTCTAGACGGCGGCGGCGCGCGCCGCCAGTCGCCGTCGCGCCTTCGTCCTGCTATAGCCACAGGAATATTAACAATCATGGCTTTAAACTGCCGATCATGTCCCGCCCGCGCCGCCTTTTGCATCTTCATTCGACCTTCAAGCTGGGTGGCAAGGAGGCGCGGGCTGTTACCCTCATGAATGCCTTTGGTCCCGACTGGCAGCACGATATCGTTTCCGCCGAGCCCGGCGAGACGGGGGCCATGCAGGGCGTCGATTCCCATGTCGGGGCACGGCTTCTGACGGACTTTCCGCCGCTCGCCGGACGTTTTTCGCTCACGCGGCTGCGCGCCATCGGCCGGGCCATCGCGGCAGGCGGTTATGATCTTGTTCTCAGCTACAACTGGGGGGCGATGGACGGGGTGATGGCGAACAGCCTGTTTGCCCGCCGGCCGCTGATTCATCATGAGGACGGTTTCAACGAGGACGAGGCCGAGCGCCAGAAACCGCAGCGCATCATCTATCGCCGCCTTGCCCTGCTGGGGGCACGGAAATTGGTGGTGCCATCGCAGACGCTGGAGAAGATCGCGCGCACTGTCTGGCATCAGCCGCCGGACAGGCTGCTATGGATTCCAAATGGCGTTGATGCCGCAGCCCTTGCCGTGCCACCAGCGCCCGATGCCATTCCCGCTTTCGTTCGTCAGCCGGGCGAGGTGGTGGTCGGCACGCTGGCCGGGCTGCGCACGGTCAAGAATCTGCCGCGTCTTGTCCGCGTTTTTGCCGATGCCTGCGCGCAAGCGGCGGTGCCGGCGCGGTTGGTGATTGTCGGCAGCGGCCCCGATGAGGCGCGGATCAGGGACGAGGCCGCGCGGTTGGGCATGTCGGACCGGCTGGTCATGCCCGGTTTTCTGGCGAACCCGCATCTTTATGTCGGCCTGTTCGACATTTTCGCGCTGTCATCCGACAGCGAGCAGTTTCCGATTTCCCTTGTCGAGGCGATGGGGGCGGGACTGCCCGCACTCTCCACGGCCGTTGGCGATGTCGGGGCGATCGTCGATCCAGGCAACCAGCCTTTCATCATCGCCCGCGAAGACGAGGCGGGACAGGCGGCAGCGCTTGCGCAATTGCTGCGCGATCCTGCGTTGCGCGCCCGCCTTGGCGCGGCCAATCGCGCCCGTGTCGTAAGGCTGTTCAGCAAGACGGCGATGATCGACCGCTATCGCACGCTTTATTGCGCGGAGGCGGATCAGACGTAAACGCTTGACGCCCGCTGCGCGACAAGGCTCAATCCGTTTTGACGACAGGAAAGAGGGCGTTGATAATGCAGCAAAAGCGCACGATTCTCAGCCACGCCCGTTTGCGGATCATGGCTCTGCTCATGGCGCTTCTGTCGTTGTTCTTCGCTATGGGGGCGATTTTCATCGAACCCGCGGATGCTTTTTTTCCTCATCCGGCGCGGGGTTTCATCGATGCCTGCTTCATCACCGCGCCAGTCACGGCCCTCTTTGCCTACTGGATTTTGCATGTGCGGCGGCCCTGGGCACGCCATGCGGCATTGGGGTTGGTGTTCATTCCCTTGACGGCAGGCCTGATCGGTTTGTTTTTTTATCTCATCATCTGATGTGGTCTGACAGGATGCGCCGGACCCGGAGGCGTCTTCGTGCGTTAAAGGCATGGGGGCGCAGATGGGAGAAGCATCATGAGCAACCATGTCTACAAGACCGTCGAACTGGTCGGCAGTTCGGACAACGGTATCGAGGCGGCGATCCAGAATGCGGTCGGCCGGGCGCATGAAACCATTCGCAACATCCGCTGGTTCGAGGTGAAGCAGGTCCGCGGCCATGTCGAGGATGGCCGGGTGGCGCATTATCAGGTCAGCATCAGCCTGGGGTTCACCCTGGATGACTGAGCAGGGTTAACCTGCTGGCAAGAACATGAATCTAGACTGGCGCAGCAAGCAGATGGGGCGCCGGATGGGAATCGATTATTCAACGTCAATCGTGATTGTCGATGATTACCGCACCATGCTGCGGATCATCGGCAACCTGTTGATGCAGATCGGTTTTCGTGACTTGCGTGCCGCCAATGACGGCCATGCCGCGCTCGACATGCTGCGCGAGCGGCCTGCCGGTCTTGTCATTTCGGACTGGAACATGGAGCCGATGAGCGGCTTCGAGTTGCTGCAGTCGGTGCGTGCCGACGATGCGTTGCGCCATGTTCCGTTCATCATGGTGACGGCGGAATCGAAAACCGAAAATGTGCTGGCGGCCCGGCAGGCGGGAGTCGATAATTACATCGTGAAGCCGTTCAATGCCGCGACGCTGCGACAAAAGATCGAAAGCGTGCTCGGCGCACGGGCCTAGGCCTGATCAGGTGGCCCGCCGGACAAAGGTGACAAAACTATAAGCGGGTTGCCCATTGTGGGCAGGGTATTCCTCGCGCGCGATTTCCTGCCAGAGTGCATCGTCAAGCGCTGGAAAATGCGCATCACCTTGCGGACTGGCGGCGACTTCGGTCAGTTCGATACGCGTCGCCAGCGGCAGCGTCTGGCGATAGATGTCTGCCCCGCCGATGACCATCAACGCCTCGGCACGGGTGCGCGGATCAAGACCGGCGGCGGCGACGGCTTCGGCAAAATTGGTGACAGTCGTCACGCCCGCCGCAGCCCAGGCCGGATCGCGGGACAGCACGATATTATGGCGGCCGGGGAGCGGCCGGCCGATCGACTCATAGGTTTTTCGGCCCATGATGACCGGTTTTCCGATGGTCAGCCGTTTGAAGCGTTTGAGATCTTCGGACAGGTGCCAGGGCAACGCGCCATCCGCCCCGATCACACCATTCTCGCCACGTGCGACGATGATGACGATTTCCGGGCGGATGGCGTCCATCTTAATTCACCTGCGCAGGATCAAGCGGCGTCAGTTCCTGCGCGACCTTGGTGTTCATGGCGCGCACGTCATCGGGTGCGGCGATCAGACCGCGCGCCGAGAGATAGCCTTTCGGTCCAACGGCGCCATCGCTGGTGAATTCTGCGAGGAAGAGCTTGAGCGCGGGTTTGGCACGCACATGTTCGCCCTTCACATAGATATACAGCGGGCGCGATGCCGGATATTTGCCCGACGCAATATTTTCATAGGTCGGCAGAACGCCATCGATCGCAAGGCCGACGATCTTGTCGGCATTTTCGTTCATGTAGCTGTAGCCGAACACGCCGATGGCGACCGGATTGGCGACGAGTTTCTGGACGATCAGATTGTCATTCTCGCCCGCTTCGACATAGGTGCCATCTTCGCGCAACTTCGTGCAGCGTTCCTTGAACAGGTCTTCGTTCGTGTCCTTGAGCGCGACGACAGCAGGAACGGCCTTGCAGCCGCCTTCCATCACCAGTTCGTTGAAGGCGTCGCGCGTTCCGCTGGTGGGTGGCGGACCGAGCACCTCGATCTTGCGTGCCGCCAGCTTCGCGTCGACATCGGACCAGTTCTGCACCCTATTGGGCTTGCCTGCGGCATCGCTTGCTGCGAGCGCCGACCAGATGGCCTTGAGGCTGAGCGCGATGGGGGCAGCGCTGCGCGCCTGTGCGACCGCGATGCCATCAAGGCCGATTTGCAGCTCGATGATGTCTTTCACGCCATTTTTGGCGCATTGTTCGATCTCGCTTGCCTTGATGCGGCGCGAGGCATTGGCGATGTCCGGGAACTTGGCGCCGACACCGCTGCAAAACAGCTTGATGCCGCCGCCGGTGCCAGTCGATTCGACGATCGGCGTGGCGGCTGCGGGATATCTGCGCTTGAAGTTTTCCGCCACCGCCGTGGTGAAGGGATAGACGGTGGACGAGCCGACCGCGCGGATCGCCGGGCCGGAAACGCGCGGGCCATTCGCCGCATGATCGTCACCGGCGGGGGCATTGCTGCCACTGTTTCCCGAACCGCAAGCGGCAAGGGCAACACAGGATGCAAGCATCAGGACAGTGTGACGCATGGCTTTCGCTCTCCTTTCATCGGCGCCGGTCGAAGGCGCGCAGCTTGCTCCCATGACCATGTGGCAAGGCGCCGGTCAAGGGAGACAGGCCTGATACGCCGCAGCTAGTGGGCAGCGCCCCAGCTTGCACCTGTACCGATTTCGACGTCGAGCGGCACGGACAGTGACAGGGCGGGCGCCGCGGCGTTTGTCATCGTTGCCTGAATGATCGGCACCGCGCGTTCGACAAGGGCTGCGGGTGCTTCGAACACCAGTTCGTCATGGACTTGCAGCAGCATGCGCACGTCCTGCAGGCCAGCGTCGGCGAGCGCCTGCGGCATGCGGATCATTGCGCGTTTGACGATATCTGCCGCTGTCCCCTGAATGGGCGCGTTGATCGCGGCGCGTTCGGCGAATTGTCGCTCGCCGCCATTTTTTGAATGGATGAGCGGCAGATGCGTCTTGCGGCCGAACAGCGTGGTGACAAAGCCATGTTCGCGGGCAAAGGCGACCGTGCGCGCCATATAATCGCGGATGCCGGGGAAGCGGTCGAAATACAGGTCGATATAGCGCTGGGCCGCACCGCGATCGACACCCAGCCGCTGGGCGAGGCCGAAGGCGGTGGTGCCATAGATGATCGAGAAATTGATCGTCTTGGCGCGGCGCCTGAGATCGGCGGGATCGACGCCTGCCGCCAGTTCGTCGGCAAAGACCTCGCGCGCGGTCAGCATGTGGATGTCGCCGTCTTCGGCATAGACCTGCTTCAGTGGCGCGACGTCGGCAATATGGGCCATCAGCCGCAGTTCGACCTGGCTGTAGTCGGCGGCGATGATGACATTGCCCGGTTCGGCCACAAAGGCATGACGGATGCGGCGGCCCATTTCCGTGCGGATCGGGATGTTTTGCAGATTGGGGTCATTCGACGACAGCCGCCCCGTCGTGGTCGCCGCCATGTGAAAGCTGGTGTGGACGCGACCGGTGCGCGGGTTGATCTGCTGTTGCAGTGCGTCGGTATAGGTGGATTTCAGCTTGGCATTCTGTCGCCAGTCGAGCACTTTTTGTGCGATTTCCGCGCCGTCTTCCGCCAGTTTTTCCAGAACGCTGACATCGGTGCCATATTGACCGGTCTTGCTTTTCTTGCCGCCTGGCAGGCCAAGGCGATCGAACAGCACCTCGCCCAGTTGTTTCGGGCTGGCAATATTGAAGGGCCCACCCGCAGCGGTGAAGATTTCTGCTTCGAGCCGCGCCAGTTCGATCGCATAGGCGGCGGACAGGTCGGCAAGTGCCGAACGGTCGACACGAATGCCAGCTGTTTCCATCCGGGCGATGACGGGCGCGACCGGCCGGTCGATCATTTCATAAACGCGCGTCACCTGTTCGCGCCACAGGCGGGGTTTCAGCGTCTGCCACAGCCTGAGCGTGACGTCGGCATCTTCGGCGGCATAGGCGGTTGCCTTGTCGAGCGGCACTTCGGCAAAGCCAATCTGGCTTTTGCCCGTGCCGCAGACGTCCTTGTAGGCAATCGGATGGTGGCCGAGGTGGCGATCGGACAGGTCGTCCATGCCGTGATTGTGTCGCCCGGCGTCAAGCGCATAGGAAATCAGCATCGTGTCGTCGAAGGGCGCGACAATAAGGCCATATTGGCCGAGCACGATCATGTCATATTTCAGGTTCTGACCGATTTTCAGCGTTGCCGGATCGGCAAGCAGCGGTTTCAGCGCTGTCAGCACGACGTCGCGCCCCAGTTGCGGCGGGCGCTCGACGAGCAATCCCTCGCCTGTGCCATGGCCGACCGGGATATAGCAGGCCTTGCCGGGCGCAAGCGCGAGGCTGACGCCGACCAGCTCGGCGCGCGTGGCGTTCAGATCGGTGGTTTCGGTATCAATGGCGACATGGCCCTGTGCGCGGGCCGCTTCGATCCACCAGTGCAGGCGTGCGGGCGTTGTCACGCATTCATAGGCCGCATGGTCGAAAGGGACGGCAGTCTGTGGAGCCTCGGGCGGCAGTGGATCGCCGTGGCTGGCCGCCTCGCGCGCGAGCTTCGCAAGCAGCGAGCGGAAACCATGTTTTTTGAGGAACGCTGACAGCGGGCCGTGCGGCGGATCCTGAATGTCGAGCTGTTCGAGCGGTTCGGGCAGGTCGAGATTATCCACCAGTGTCACCAGCTGTTTCGACAGGCGGATGTCATCGACACTGGCCGCGATCGATTCGCGCATTTTCGGGCGCTTGACGTCATCGACACGGGCAATGAGTGTTTCAACGTCGCCGAATTGCTGGATGAGATCGGCCGCGCCTTTCGGGCCGATGCCGCGCACGCCGGGCACATTGTCGACGCTGTCGCCCATCAGTGCCTGCACCTCGATCACCTGTTCGGGGGGGACGCCGAATTTTTCGATCACGGCATCGCGCCCAAGCCGGCGGTTGTTCATCGTGTCGTAGAGTTCCAGCCCCGGCTGGACGAGCTGCATCAGATCCTTGTCGGACGAGACGATGGTGACATGCCAGCCCTGTGCCAGGGCAGCCTTGGCATAGCTGGCGATGATGTCGTCGGCCTCCCAGCCCGCCTGCTCGATGCACGGCACGCCAAAGGCGCGGACGGCATCGCGGATGAGTGGAAACTGCGGGCGCAGATCTTCGGGCGGTTCGGGCCGGTTCGCCTTGTAGGCGGGGTAGAGATCGTTGCGGAAGGTATGCTTTCCGGCATCGAGGATGACGGCCAGATGTGTTGGCTCATCGGCGCCGTTCAGTTCCTCGATCAGCTTCCACAGCATCGCCGTGAAGCCATAGACCGCGCCGACTGGCGTGCCTTCGGGATCACTGAGCGGTGGCAGGCGGTGATAGGCACGGAAGATGAAGCCCGAGCCATCGACGAGATAAAGGTGGTTCTGTTTGGCAGCCATGCGCCCGTGTAGCAGGCGCGCACCGGCTTGCCAAAGGCCGTTGCGCTGTCAGCCGTCAGGGAATGAGAATGGTGTCGCGCGGCGTGGCGTCGGTTCTGGGATAGTTGAGCGTGTAATGCAGGCCACGGCTTTCCTTGCGACGCTTGGCGGACTTCACGATCAAGCGCGCGACTTCGACGAGATTGCGCAGTTCGATCAGATCGGGCGTGATGCGGAAATTGCCGTAATAATCCTCGATTTCATTCCTGAGCAGCTTGATGCGGTGCGCAGCGCGTTCGAGGCGCTTGTTGGTGCGGACAATGCCGACATAGTCCCACATGGCGCGGCGCAGTTCTGCCCAGTTGTGGGCGATCACGACCTCTTCATCGCTGTCGGTGACGCGACTTTCGTCCCATGGCTGGACATGCGGCGGCGGGGGCATGGCGGCGTGATGCGCGATGATATGCTGGGCGGCGGACTGGCCAAAGACAAGGCATTCGAGCAGCGAGTTCGAGGCCATGCGGTTCGCACCGTGCAGGCCCGACTGGGTGACTTCGCCAATCGCGTAGAGGCCGGGCAGATCGGTGCAGCCGTTGCGGTCGATCATCACGCCACCGCAGCTGTAATGTGCGGCAGGCACGACAGGGATCGGCTGGTTGACAGGATCTATGCCCAGTTCGCGCAGGCGTTTCACGATGGTCGGAAAATGGCTTTCGATGAAATCGGCGCCGCGATGGCGGATATCGAGATCGACATGTTCAAGGCCGAGCCGCTTCATTTCATGGTCGATGGCGCGCGCCACAACGTCGCGCGGGGCCAGTTCGGCGCGGTCGTCGAAGCGCGGCATGAAGCGTTCATCGGTACCAGGCAGTTTCAGCAGCCCGCCTTCACCGCGCATTGCCTCGGTGATCAGGAAGTTCTTGACCTCGGGGTGGTAGAGGCAGGTCGGGTGAAACTGGTTGAATTCCATGTTCGATACGCGACAGCCCGCGCGCCACGCCATCGCCACCCCGTCTCCCGTCGCACCATCGGGATTGGTCGAATAGAGATAGACACGGCTGGCGCCGCCGGTTGCCAGAACGGTAGCGGGCGCGAGTAGCCGATCGACCTTTCCGCTGTTGCGGTTAAGGGCGTAAAGACCGTGGATGCGGCGTTCCTTGAAGCCGACGCCGTTGATGTGACGTTCGCTGATGAGGTCGACGCCCATGAGGTCGGTGAGGATGGTGATGTTGGGATGGGCGAGGGCCGCATGTTCCAGCGCCTTTTGCACCGCCCAGCCGGTCGCGTCATCGACATGGACGATGCGCCGCGCGCTGTGCCCGCCTTCGCGCGTGAGGTGAAAGCGTTCGGACAGCGATTCGCCCGGATTGAACGGCACGCCAAGCGCCGCCAGCTGTTCGATGGCAGCGGGCGCGTTTTCCACCACGAATTCCACAGTCGCGCGGTCGTTCAGGCCGGCGCCCGCGATCATCGTGTCCTCGATGTGGCTTTCAAAGGTATCGCCCGCTTCGAGAACGGCCGCGATGCCACCCTGCGCCCAGGCCGTCGAACCGGCGGACAGGTTGCCCTTCGACAGCACCGCGACCTTGTAGCGGGGGGCAAGGTTGAGGGCACAGGTCAGGCCGGCTGCGCCTGATCCGACAATGATGACGTCGAAATGACGGATGGTGTCAGTCATGCGGACCTGCGCTGCGCGTGAGGGCGAGAAAGACATCTTCGAGGCTGGCCTCTTCGGTCGAGACGTCGACGATTCCAAAGCCCGCCTGTGCGATTGCCATGAGCAGTTCCCCCGCCTGATGCCGGTTGCGATCATAGCTGATCGACAGGCTGCGGTCGCCCGCCTTTTCGACAAGGACGCCGCCCGCAAGGCAGGGCAGGGCAGCGATATCGCCATCGACGGTGACGTGCATCTTCTTTTCGACCGCACGCGCCAGCAGGGTTGGCGTATCCTCGTTTGCGATCAGCCGGCCATGGTTGATGATGGCAATGCGGTCGCAAAGTTCCTCTGCTTCTTCGAGATAATGGGTTGTCAGCACAATGGTGGTGCCGCGTGCGTGCAGCGTGCGGACATAGGCCCACAGCTGCTGGCGCAGTTCGACGTCGACGCCCGCCGTCGGTTCGTCAAGGACCAGCACCGGTGGATTATGCACCATTGCCTTGGCGACAAGCAGGCGCCGTTTCATGCCGCCCGACAGGCTGCGGGCATAGGTATCGGCCTTGTCGGTCAGATGGACGGCGGCGAGCAGCGCGTCGGTCTGGCGCGCGGCTTTCGGCACGGCATAAAGGCCCGCCTGCAGTTCCAGCACCTCGCGCGGGGTGAAAAAGGCGTCGAACACCAGTTCCTGCGGCACGACGCCGATCGAGCGCCGGGCGTTGCGCGGCTGGCTGTCGATGCCGAAGCCCCAGATATTCGCCGTGCCGCCGCTTTTGTTGACCAGACCCGCGAGGATGTTGATCAGTGTCGACTTGCCCGCGCCATTTGGGCCAAGCAGGCCGAAAATCGTGCCGCGCGGCACTTCAAGCGAAACATTGTCCAGGGCCTTCTTGCCATTGGCATAGGTTTTGGACAGGGCATTGATCGATATGGCGGACTGTTCCATCATCCTCGCGCATAGCTTGAGTGCAGGCCAAGTGCAAAGCATCGGTTGATTAACCCGCATCAATCCTGACGTTAAGGATTGGCTTTAAGGGAATAACAACCCGTGACAGTTACGCTGGCGACATGAGGATGATTCCGAGATTTCCATGCACATGCGTGGCCGGACTGGCTGCAGCCACCGCGTTGCTGTCTTCGCCTGCGTCTGGCGCGACCGTGAATGGCGCGTCTGGCGCAATCATCCTGCGCCCACTTTCGGTTGTGAAAATCGAAGATCTGAACTTTGGCTCGTTTTCTGCGGGCGCGACGTCAGGCTCGGTTGTTCTCAATCCGACGACCGGCGTTCGCACCACTTCAGGCAGCGTGTCGGCGATGCCCGGCAGCTTTCACCCAGCACAATTTTATACCTTGGGACAGGCCGGGCGCATCATTCAGATCACGCGCGGCGCTTTGCCCACACTGTCCCGCGCGGGTGGCGGCGGCGCGATGACGGTCAGTGCCTTGACGCTGAATGGTGCGACCTTGCGACTTGTGACGGCGACCGGGCTGATCGACCTCAGGGTGGGCGGCACCTTGCAGGTGAACGCAAGTCAGGCGCCGGGTAATTACAGTGGCAGCTTCACGATTAATGTGAATTATTTCTGATGAACCGGCACCACATCTCGATCATGGCGTTGTGGCTGGCGATTGGCGCACCTGCCAGTTCCGCCAGCATTCCGGTTGCGGTGCGGACATCGATCGTCGTGCCGACACTTGTCGTCAAAGCGACGGATCTCGAATTTGGCAGCCTTTACGCCAGCGGCACGTCCGGCAGCGTGACGGTAACGCCCAACGCCGCGCGAACGACGGCTGGCGGCGTGGCAGTGGCGCCAGCAGCATTTCACCCCGCGCATTTCATCTGCGTTGGCGGCCGCAACCAGAAGCTGAACATCAGCCTGCCAGTCGGCCCCGTTACACTGACCCGGGACGGTGGGGGGGCAACCATGACCGTCAGCAACTTTGTACGCAGCGGCCATGCCACCAATCCAAAGCTCAACAACACCGGACGCCTTGATCTTTATGTCGGTGGGCGGCTCAATGTGGCGCCGAACCAGCTGCCGGGCAATTACAGCGGCAGTTTCAATGTCACCGTCAATTTCGAATAGCGTCTTTTCCAAAGGCGTCCGCTTTGCTAAGCGCATATCATGACTGATCTGCCGCCCCCTGAGACCATCCTGACCGACAAATCGCGCGTTGCCTGCGACGGCGATCAAGGGCCGCTTGGTCATCCGCGCGTATGGCTGGAAATCGATGCACGCGGTTATGTCGACTGCACCTATTGCGACCGCCGCTTCATTTTGCAGGGCGGACCTGCCGACAAGGGTGCAAATCGCGTCTGACTACTCTATATCGGCAGGATGACGACGATTGATCCCGCCGGTTTCTTTTACCGCGACACCGAACTTGATCCCGCTCGCACCGAACGGCTAGTGGCTGATGCCCTGGCCGGATGCGACGATGGCGAGCTTTATCTCCAGCATAGCGTCAGCGAGAGCTTTGCTTTTGACGATGGGCGCCTGAAGGCCGCGACCTTCGATACCGAACAGGGCTTCGGTCTGCGCGGGGTTTCAGGCGAAACCACCGGCTTTGCCCATGCCAATGAACTGTCCGATGCCGCCATCCGCAGGGCGGCAGAGACGGTGCAGCTTGTGCGGTCGGGACATGGCGGCACATTGGCGGCAGGTCCGGCACGCACCAATCGCCAGCTTTACACCCATGTCGATCCGCTGTCGGCCGTGCCCTTTGCGCGCAAGGTCGCGCTGCTGGAGCAGATCGATGCTGTCGCCCGCGCCCGTGATCCGCGCGTGGCGCAGGTGTCGGCCAGCCTGACCGGATCGTGGAGCGTGGTTGAAATCGTCCGCTCCGATGGCCAGCGCGTGCGTGACGTGCGTCCGCTTGTCCGGCTCAATGTCCAGATCGTCGCCGCCAAGGGCGACCGGCGCGAAACCGGCTTTCACGGCCTTGGTGGTCGCTGGCTTTACGACCGGCTGTTCGATGAAGCGGAATGGAACCGCGCCATCGACATCGCGCTTGATCAGGCGCTGGTGAATCTCGATGCCGTGGCCGCGCCCGCAGGCGAGATGACCGTGGTGCTGGGGCCGGGCTGGCCGGGCGTGCTTTTGCACGAGGCGGTTGGTCATGGGCTGGAAGGCGATTTCAACCGCAAGGGCAGTTCCGCCTTCGCCGGGCTGATCGGGGAACGGGTGGCAGCGCCCGGCGTGACCGTTGTGGACGACGGGTCACTGGAAGGCCGGCGCGGGTCGCTGACCGTCGATGATGAAGGCACGCCGACGGGACGTACCGTGCTGATCGAGGACGGCATCCTCAAAGGCTATATGCAAGATCGCATGAACGCGCGCCTGATGGGCGTGGCCCCGACCGGAAACGGTCGCCGCCAGTCCTATGCCCATGCACCGATGCCGCGCATGACGAACACCTTCATGCTGGCCGGACCCGATGATCCCGCTGAAATCCTGAGCCGGGTCAGGAACGGCATTTACGCCAAGAGCTTTGGCGGCGGTCAGGTGGATATCACCAGCGGCAAGTTCGTCTTTTCCTGCACCGAAGCGTATCGCATCGAAAATGGCCGCCTCGGCGCGCCGATCAAGGGGGCGACGCTGATCGGCAACGGTCCCGATGTGCTGACGCGGGTCAAGGCGATCGGCAACGACCTCGCGCTTGACGAAGGTGTCGGCATCTGCGGCAAGGGTGGTCAGTCGGTTCCGGCGGGTGTGGGGCAACCGACCTTGCTGATCGAGGGGCTGACAGTTGGCGGCACGGCGGCCTGACCGGCGCCTTCGGGACAGCTTGCCGTGCGGTTAATCCCGGCTTTGCGTGGCGTTGGCGGTCGCAGATGCGTCCGTCCGCGCCTGCCGGAGCCGCATGATGCGACGGCTGACGGCGGTGCCGTGCGGTGCGCCAAGCAGATGACGCTGCTTCAGGGTGGTCCCGCCATAGCCGGGGTCGATGGCGACCGCGATGACGGTTTCGGACACATCTTCGGGCGATGCGGCCTGCTGGCCATAATGAATGCGGACGCCATGTTCGGTGCGCGCCGGTGCGGCACTGGCCGTTGCCGGAAGGCTGCTCAGTGCGAGCAGCATGAAAATCGCAACAACACGCATCCCGCCTTCTCCTGTCCAGACAGCAGACGCATGATAGCCCCTGCTTTGTTGGCCGTACAGGGCGGAAGCTGGCGCCAGACAAGCCTGCGAGGCGGTCGATGATTGCATTGGCGCTTGGTGGCGGTGCCGGGCTTGGCTGGGCGCATATCGGCGTATTGCGGGCGCTTCAGGTGCGTGGCGTTGAAATCGGTGCGGTGGCGGGCACCTCGATCGGCGCGCTCGCTGCCGTGTGCCTTGCTGCCGGACGGCTCGATGTGCTGGAAGATCTGGCCCGGTCGACAACGATCAGAACGATTCTGCGCTATCTCGATTTTCACCTGCGGCGCGGTTCGATGCTTGGCGGACGCATGATTGCCCATCAGCTGAACACGCATCTGGGGCAGGCGCAGTTGGAGGGGCTGACCATGCCCTGCGCGGTTGTTGCCGCCGACCTGGTCAGCGGACGCGAAGTCGTGATGCGCAGCGGACCGGTTGTCGAGGCAGTGCAGGCATCGATGGCGCTGCCCGGCATTTTCCAGCCGGTGCACAAGGATGGCATGATGCTTGTCGATGGTGGCGTTGTCGCTCCCGTGCCGGTGACTGCGGCCCGGGCCATTGCCGGTGGCATGCCGGTTATCGCCGTCAACCTGCAAAATGATTATCTGCGCCGCGCGCAGGCCGTGGGTCTGCGACTGGACAAGCGGCTGCATCCGTCGACGCTGCATATCACCCGCGCGGCCATGGGGCTTTTGCTCTCGCGTCTTGCGCGGCAGTCGCTGACACTGGAGGCGCCGGATCTCGAACTGGCGCTGCCCGTCGGACATATCGATGTGCGCAATTTCACCCGCGCACATGAACTGATCGAGATTGGCGCTGAGGCTGTGGCGTCGGACTGGCCTGCCATCGCGAAGTTGTGCAATTTGCCTATATAATGGGCATTAATCAAAACATGATTAAAAATTAATCAGTTTATGATTATGTGACCGTGGCAAAGCCCCGGATTTACACTGGATTCCCATCTGGCACGCTTGATGCAGCGTACCCTCTGTCACCGCAGTCAGGGGAAGCCGATGAAACTGATCATGGCCATTATAAAACCCTTCAAGCTCGACGAAGTGCGCGATGCGTTGTCGAACCTTGGCGTTCAGGGTCTCACCGTCTCCGAAGTCAAAGGCTATGGCCGACAGAAGGGACATACCGAAATCTATCGCGGTGCCGAATATGAGGTGTCGATGATTCCGAAAGTGAAGATCGAGGTCGTTACCAGCGACGAGATGAGCAATCGCGTCGTCGAAACAATCCAGCAGTCGGCCCACAGCGGGACGATTGGCGATGGCAAGATCTTCGTGCTCGATGTCGGGCAGGCCGTGCGCATCCGCACGGGTGAAACCAACGAAACCGCATTGTGAAAGGGGGCGACCGTGAAGCGATTGACCTCGATGATGGCAGCGACCGGGGTTACCCTGTTCGCCGCCGCGCCCGCTTGGGCGCAAGATGTAGCAGCCGCTGCAACTGCTGCACCCGTTCCTGACAAGGGCGACACCGCCTGGATGATGACGGCAACTGTCCTCGTGCTGCTGATGATCCTGCCGGGGCTTGCCCTGTTCTATGGCGGCCTTGTCCGCACCAAGAACATGCTGTCAGTGCTGACACAGGTGCTGGCGATTGCCGGCATTGCCTGTATTGCCTGGGTTGCCTATGGCTATTCTCTGGCATTTACCGACGGCAATGCCTTCATCGGCAGCCTAGACCGGCTGTTCCTTGTCGGCATCACGCCGGACTCGACCGCCGCGACCTTTACCGATGGCGTGGTGATCCCGGAATTCGTGTTCATCTGTTTCCAGATGACATTCGCCGCGATCACGACCGCACTGATCGTGGGGGCACTGGCCGAGCGTATCAAATTCGGTTCGCTGATGCTGTTCTCGCTCATCTGGCTGACGATCGTCTATTTCCCGATCGCGCACATGGTGTGGTGGGCCGGCGGTCTGATCTTCGATATGGGCGCGCTTGATTTTGCGGGCGGCACGGTCGTTCACATCAACGCCGGTATCGCGGGCCTGGTCGGCTGCCTCATGCTGGGCAAGCGAATCGGCTATCAGAAGGAATCTCTCGCACCGCACTCACTGACCATGACGCTGGTCGGCACGGGTCTTCTGTGGGTCGGCTGGTTCGGCTTCAACGCGGGTTCGGCGCTTGAAGCCAATGGTTCGGCAGCGCTTGCCATGATCAACACCTTTGTCGCCACTGCTGCTGCCATCCTGGCCTGGCTGGGTGCTGAGCGGATGGTTGGTCACAAGCCGTCGCTTCTGGGTGGTGCGTCGGGCGCGATTTCGGGCCTTGTCGCCATCACACCGGCGGCGGGCGTGGCGGGTCCGATGGGCGCTATCGTTCTGGGTGCAGTAACGTCGGTGATCTGCTTCTGGTTCGTGTCGTCGATCAAGCCCAAGCTCGGCCTTGATGATGCGCTCGATGCGTTCGGTATCCACGGCGTCGGCGGCATCGTCGGTTCGATCGGCACGGGTATCGTGGCCGCTCCGATGCTGGGCGGCATGGGCGTCGATGGCTACACCATGGGCGGTCAGGTGATGACCCAGACGATTGCCGTTGTCATCGCCGTCGTCTGGTCGGCCGTGGGTTCTGCGATCGCCTTCGGGATCGTCAAGGCTATCATGGGCCTGCGCGTAACCCCCGAAGCCGAACGTGAAGGCCTTGACCTCGCGTCGCACGGTGAACGCGCCTACAACTACTGAGGACAATCTCCCCAGCCTCCCCGCACAGGAGGCGAAAAAGAACCGGGAGCGGACAGCCGCTCCCGGTTTTTTATTCAGCAACCATGCCGGAGAATCAGGCGCCGCGCTGTGCTGCCAGATGATCCATGATGCCGCGCACCGGGCTGATGTCGTAGCCTGCCCCACGTGCCTTTTCGGCGACCGCATCGGCATCCGCGCCAGTTGCCGCCTGCGCCAGTGCCCAGAGCAGCGTCGAGCGCGTGCCCGAGCGGCAGAAAGCCAGCACCGGCTGGCCATCGGTGAGGGCGTCTTGCATCGCGTTCACCTGATCGAGCGAGAAACCGGCGTGGGTAACGGGGATATAGCGATAATCAAGGCCGGCAGCGGCTGCTGCCGCCGCCATCTCGACCGAGCTGGGTTGATCGGGGGCTTCGCCATCCGGCCGGTTGTTGATCAGTCGCTTGATGCCCTGTGCCGCCGCTGTCGCGACATCGGCAAGGCTGATCTGCGGCGAAACCGAAATCTGATCATCGATGCGTGCGAACATGGCGGTGGATCTTTCTGACTGTGTGATGGGTGCTGGACGACGCGCCTATTGCGCGTCGTCCAGTCCTTCGGGCGGCATGTTGTGGCCAAGCAGGCGCAGAACGTCGGCGGCGCTGTCGATCACATTGGTGCCCGGACCATAGATACCAGCGACGCCCGCATCGCGCAGGAACTGATAATCCTGCGCCGGGATGACGCCGCCTGCGACCACCTTGATGTCGGGACGGCCGGCATCGCGCAGAAGATTGATGAGCTGCGGGATCAGCGTCTTGTGACCGGCCGCGAGCGACGAGGCACCGACGATGTCGACATCCTTTTCAAGCGCGAGTTTCAGCGTTTCTTCGGGCGTCTGGAACAGTGGGCCGCTGGTGACGTCGAAGCCAAGGTCAGTATAGGCCGAGGCAATGACGTTCGCGCCGCGGTCATGGCCGTCCTGGCCCATCTTGGCGACGAGCATGCGCGGCTTGCGGCCCTTGCGGCGGGTGACGGCTTCGACGCCATCGAGCACGCGCTGCCAGCGGTCGTCGCCCTCATAGGCACCGCTGAACACGCCCTGCACCGGACGCGGCAGCGTGTCGTAACGGCCAAAGGCGTCTTCCATCGCCAACGAGATTTCACCCAAGGTTGCACGCGCGCGGGCAGCGGCGACGGCGAGTTCGAGGAGATTGCCGTTGCCCTTGGCGCCTTCGCGCAGCGCATCGAGCGCGGCGGTGCAGGCCGCCTGATCGCGGCCAGCCTTGACCTTGGCGATGCGGGCGATCTGGGCTTCGCGCACCTTCAGGTTGTCGACTTCGAGGATCTCGATTTCGGCTTCGTCCTTGAGGCGGAACTTGTTGACGCCGACGATCACGTCTTCGCCACGGTCGACGCGGGCCTGACGTGCGGCGGCGGCCTGTTCGATCATCGCTTTCGGCCAGCCAGCGGCGACAGCCTTCGCCATGCCGCCTTCGGCTTCGACGCGCTCGATGATTTCCCACGCCTTGTCGACCAGTTCCTGGGTCAGGCTTTCGATGTAGTACGACCCGCCCAGCGGATCGACCACGTTGCACATGCCCGTTTCTTCCTGGATCACGATCTGGGTGTTGCGGGCGATGCGGGCCGAGAAATCGGTCGGCAGCGCGATCGCTTCGTCCAGCGCGTTGGTGTGGAGCGACTGGGTGCCGCCCAGCATCGCGGCCATCGCCTCGATCGTGGTGCGGATCACGTTGTTGTAGGGGTCCTGCTCCTGCAGGCTGACGCCGCTGGTCTGGCAGTGGGTGCGCAGCATCTTGCTGCGTTCGTCCTTCGCACCCAGGTTCGTCATCACCCGGTGCCACAGCACGCGCGCGGCGCGCAGCTTGGCGACTTCCATGAAGAAGTTCATGCCGATGGCGAAGAAGA
>CAZWMK010000032.1:0-21330 GCA_964635065.1 uncultured Sphingomonadaceae bacterium
GTCACTATTTGAACTTTTAGACGCCTCCCGGGGTCGCCAAAATCCTGCATCAAGGCTTTGCCCAGCCAGTCTGCGCCACGACAGTCAGTGCCAACTGCATGAACCGGGCCGGCGTGGCATCAAACGGCCCTGCCAGCGTGTCAGGCGCGGGTTGCGCTTTCATCCGTGGCAGCGAGCGGGTGATGGCGTGGCACGGCGAAGACAAAAACCGCGCCGGCCTCTGCCCCCCGTGACAGCGTGATCTGTCCACCGGCTTCATCGGCGATCTGACGGCAGACATAAAGGCCAAGACCGGTGCCTTTGCCCGATGGCTTGGTGGTGTAGAATGGCATGAATTTGTTTTCAGCCGCCTTGTCCGACAAGCCGACGCCGTCATCGCTGATCGTCAGCACCAGCATGTCATCGGCTCCGTCGTCGAGCGTGACCTTGATATCGCCAGCCGCCTGCCCCGCCTCGCGCGCCTGCTGAATGGCATCGGCGCTGTTTTGCAGCGCGTTGACTACAATCTGTTCCAGCCCGATGCGCGCCATGCGCACGACCGGAGCGCTTGACGTGTGGTCGTGCACATGCACACTGATCCCGGCCTGCACGAAAACCGGTCGCATGAAACTGGTTGCCGACTGCACCGCCTCGAACAGGTTGAAGGCTTCAAGTGTCTTGCTGTCCGACCGGGCATAGCGTGCCATGCGGTCAATGATGTCACGGGCGCGGACGACTTGTTCGCCAATCTTGCGGAACTTGATCACGGCTTTGCCCGCAAGGCCATCGCTGGAGGCAGCCAGTTGCCATGCGCCATTTTCCGCGGCCAGCGCAATGGTGAAGAGCGGCTGTTTCAGTTCATGGCTGATTGCCGATGCCATGCTGCCCATTTCGACAAGCCGGGCGCGGTGCGTCAGGTCGTCATGGCCCACATGGGGGCCGGTCAACCGTTTGATGGCGCCAAACGACCATTTGCCGGGGCCGGTCAGACTGCGCGTAATCAGCAGATGCCAGTCGTCAGCATCTGGGCCATTGTCGAAGCCATTGTCGCTTTCGGCAAAACGGAACTCGATCAGCGCCTCATTCTCGTTCATCGCGGCGTCCAGTGCCGCCTGGTCGACAGGGTGCACCATGACCTGCTGCTGGATTGCCCCCGCATCAGGATCAAGGTTGATGAAGCTGAGCTGTCCGCTTTCCGCATCATAGCTGACATCGGCAAGCAGACGCAGATTGATGCTTTTCTTCATCTGAATGATGGTTTCGCGGACATGCTGCTGGCTATCCTGCATCGCCACGAACTGATTGTTCTTCCTGACGAAGCTTTCGATCGGCTGGGCGAACTCGGCCAGAACATCATCATCGGGCACCGCGAGCCCCGGCGTACCAAAACCGTTCAGCGCGCGATTCCAGGCCGTCAGCGCATGAGTCACAAGCCGGACAAGGTAACGGCGCAGCACGATGATGAAAGCCAGCATGACCAGCGCCGGCATCATGTCACGATACATCTGCCAATAGATGCCGATGATCAGCGCGCGTGGCGCATAGGCATAATGCACCAGTCCGTGCTCGGTCTGTAAACTGCCGGTCACGCAAGTCTGCAAACGCCGGTCAATGCGATAATTGCCCGCCTCGGTCTCGGCATGCGTCGCAAGGAAGCTGCACCCATGCGACCGCATGAAAGCCGGATCGCGGATACCGGCAGGTTGATCCGCCAGCAACACCTGTGGCAGGCCTTCGCCAGGATTGAGCAAGCGGCGGCCGGTGGCAAGCGGCGTGCGCAGCAGAGATTCCGCGACAGCATGGCGCACATGGTTATCGTTATCACCGATCTGGCGGTCGACATACGCCGTTTCAGCGACGAACAGCCCAAAGGTCATCAGGATGATGACAAAACTTGAGCCGCTGCGGGTGATATCGGTAAGCGCCTTGCCACGTCGCCAGCCGATCAGCCAGCCATCGGGGCGGGCAGCCACGAATAGCAGAATGAGGTCGGCGGTCGCGGCCATCACCAGATCGTTGATGATCACCTTGGGCCAGACCAGCGGCGCCACAAGCCAGTTATAATCATAACCGGCCCAGATCATCAGCGGACCGACCAGCAAGCCGACCGTTGCATGATACAGGGCAATGCGCATGAGGACGCTGGCGTGTTTTACAAGACAGCACAGCGACAGGAAAGCCAGTTGCAACAACCCGTTGACCAGCACAAAATGGTGACCGAGCCAGAAATAGCTGGGTGCCAGACACAGGACCGCCACCGGCAAGGCCACTTTCCATCCCCACAGCCGGTAAGCCAGCATGAAGAATAGCGGGCCGATAAGGATCACGATCCCCGGCGCAATATCGACATGCAGCAGACTGAATGTGAAAGCAAAAGTCGCCAGCAGAAAAACGGCAAGCGGTTTGACCACGCGGGGGAGGCCCCCGTCATGACCGGAATGATCGCGCCTGTCGGCTTGAGAGAACATGCCGCCCAGTTTTCCCTGCAGAACCGGCGTCTCCGCCGGTTTATGACCCCGTGCCCCCTGGATCAATTATGAACCACTTGTTACAAGACAGCCCGCTGATGCATACATATGATAAACACAGCAGGAAAGCCTATGCAATCCGAGGCCATTCCGGCAGTTTTTACAGCCAAAGTTAAAATATAAATAAAATACAGCTTATAATGCCTACGCTTCAGGCCTCGAGGCGGCAACTGCCTACGCTTCAGCCCACCAGGCGGCAACCTGTCTGTTGGATCATATCAGCAGGCACGGGGCAACCCCAGAGATAGCCCTGTCCGGCCCCGGCGCCCAGCGACAGGGCAAAGGCGCGATGGCGTTCGGTTTCAACGCCTTCGATCGTCGTCGCAATCCGGTGCGCAGCGCAATAGGCAATAACACCGCTCAAAATCGATAGCGGCACAGCACCATCGGCGCAGCGCCAGAAAATATCCTTGTCGATCTTCATTTCGCTGATCGGCAGATCGATGATCCGTTCAAGCGATGTCGAACCGCGTCCGAAATCGTCGATGGCGAAGTGATAGCCCTGAAGCGCGAGATGGCTCATCGCCAGAGCAATGTCGTTGAACGACGTCAAGGATGCCTGTTCGGTCAATTCGATCACCAGCCGGCGCGCTGCCACGCCATGGGCCTTGAGGGCCGCATCGAGCATGTCTTCGAAAATCGGGGCGCACATCAGGAGCGGTGTGCAGTTGACGGCAACGGTCTGCGTTTCCGGCAGGCGCGCGACAAAGGCACAGGCTGCATCGAGCATGAACCGCGTCATCTCCGCCTGCGTGTCGAGATTGGAGGACGCGAACAACGCCTCGATATCGACCGCGCCAGGCTTGCCGACCCGGAACAATGCCTCATAGCCGATGACCGCACCGGTTTTCAGATCGTGCTTGCCCTGAAACAGCGCCTGAAAGCCATCGCGCGCGGGGGCTACCGTCCCGGCACGTTCCGCGCCGCCCTTACCGCCGGCTTCATGCGGCACCGCTTCGTGCAGCAATGTCATCAGTTCGGCAATGGCATAGGGCTTGCTCAACACGCCCGGCACGTTCAGGCCCAGTTGCCGAGCATGGCGCCGTGCCGTTTGCAAAATCCGTTCGTCATGGCCGCTGATGATGATCAGGCGGCGCGGCGGGGCGGCTTGCATCGACAGGCGACGCATGACTTCAAAACCATCGACGCCCGGCATCGCAAGGTCGAGGATCACATTGTCGACGCCCTCGCCATAGGCGCGAAAGAAATCATCCACCGTTTCCGGCGCACTGACATCGAAGCCATGATCGGCAAGAGCGTCCGTCAGCTCTTCGCGGATATCGGCATCGTCATCGAGAATCAGCGTGCGGGTCATGGCCGATATCCCGACATAATCATATGCCGCCCACCTTGGGGATGGTCGAAAGATAGGTCATCATCGATGACATCGCCTCGTCAGTCAGTTCCAGCAGGTCGCGGCGCTTGTCCTGCGGATCGGTCCAGCGGCGCAGCAGTCCGGCGCTTGTCATTTCCCGCACCCAGCGCAACGCCGTGCTCATCGGCACAGCGGCAGCAATACAGGCGCTCGAGACCGGTATGGACTTTTTGTCGAGGCGCGCTGCGGCAAGATCGAGGAGAATGTCCCACGCCGGGTCGGCGAACAGTTCGGAATTGAAATAGCGTTGTCGCGTCTTGCGGGCATGGATGATGTCCTGCAGCCGTGCGCGCAGGTCTTCGGGCGTCGGCGCGGCCTGCGCGTCGGCCATGCTGCCCGCCGCCCCGGTCTTGACCGACAACAGCGCTGCAATGCGAGCCACCTCTTCACTAAGCTCGGCAATGCGGGTCGATTGCGCGATGTCGGCCTGCGCGGCCCAGCTGCGGCTGGCACGCTGGAGCGCTGCGGCATATTCAGCGCGCGAGATCGGCTTCGAGAGGAAATCGACAGCATCGTAGCGCATGGCCGCGACCGCAAGATCAAGCGTGCCATAGCCTGTGATGACAATCGATACCAGCGGCCTGCGTCCGGCATAGCGGGACTGTATCTGGCTGAGCAGCGACAGGCCATCCATGCCCGGCATCCTGACATCGGTCAGCACAATCCCGATCGACGGATCGCTGGCGAGGAGCGAAAGCGCCTCAAGACCTGACGTTGCCGAGACATGGTCATAGCCGAGATCATCCAGCGTCTCGCAATATTCCTCGACGCACCCCGGTTCGTCATCGACCACCAGAACACGGGGACTATCAGTCGTCTGCAGGGGCACGGGGCGTGACGCCATTGCGAATTCTCCAAGACCACAAGCCATAAGGGAGCAGGCGGCGGGCATGTAAGCGCAATTGCCACCATTATGGCAGCAATTCCGCTCGTGCCTGTATCAAATTAACGTCATTATATCACAAGCAAAATCCGGATAGGCTAAAATGGTCGAAAGTGCATCGCGATTCCAGCGGAACATCCTGCTTGTCGAGGATGATCGCGCAGCCTTGGCCGAAATGACCGAACACATGTCCATGGCCGGTGTACACGTCACACCAGCCGACAATGCCGCCGATGGCCTGGCCGCTGCCATTGGCGGTGAATATGATGCCGCCGTCATCGATATCAACCTGCCGCAGCGCGACGGGATCCGCCTGGCCGAACTGCTGCTGGGAATCGACCACCGTACACGCATCATCCTGATTTCCGGCGACACCGACGCCTTGCAGCGCGCCCGTGACAGCAACGCCCATGTGGCGGCCATCCTGCCCAAGCCTTTCGGCGCGCGGGAGTTGCTGCACCTCCTGCCGGAGCAGCCCTGTAACTGCCTTCGTGTGCCCTGATGGACAGGCCCGTCGCAAACCGGACTGCGGACACAGCACAAGCCGCGCACGCTGCATCGCAGAGCGATGGCTGAAAAACAGCCTTTTTCAACCCTGCAGATGGCACTCGCCACACTGGTCCTCGCCGTTGCGGCCTTTCTGATCAATCTTGTGCCGGTGCGTGCCTCATTCGGCCTGGACCTGTTGTTCGGCCATGCACTAGCCATGTTTCTTGTCCGGCTGACCCGTCAGCCATGGCCGGTCCTTGTCGCACTGGCCGCCGCCCTTCCGACCTATCTGCACTGGCAGCATCTATGGGCCGTGCTGATCATGACCGCCGAGGTTCTTTGGGTCATCTGGGCGGTGCGGCGCATGAACATCCTTGCCTCCGATTTCCTGTACTGGCTGGTGATCGGCATTCCGCTGCTGTTGCTGACCTATGGCTATGTCATGCAGATGGAAACGGAAATGCTGCTTCTCGTGACGCTGAAGCAAGCGATTAACGGCCTGCTTTACACTGCGATTGGCACGCTGGCCGCAACCATCCTCCTCGCCCGGCTGCCCGCACGGTTCAACCCGCAGCCCCAGCCCTTGCAGACAGCGATCACCGAAGGGTTGCTGCCACTGATCGTGTTGCCGCCCGTCCTTCTGATTTCCCTGCAAGCGACCAGTCATTCCGATGCTTTCCTGCACATCGGCAGCCGCTGGATAGACGCCATGGCGATGGAAGTCGCGCATGATCTGTCCGACGATCCGGCCTATCAAGGCCGGACGGCTCTGCCATCGGCCATGCCCGTCGCATGGGCCTCACGCCTCGCGCCGCTCGCACCGCTCAGGCTGGGGGTTCAAGCCCCCGACGGCAAGATCCTCGGACAGTGGTGCCTGCCCGACTGCACCCTTGCCCCTCCGCTAGAGCCACCCCCGACCGACCAGTTGCTGCTGATACGTAAAAACACCCGCGCGCTGCTGCCAGCCGACATGCCGACCAAGATGCAAAGCTGGCTCAATCTCTACTTTCATGTGCGCGTTCCCATGCCCGACGAAACGGGCCGCAGCCTGATTCTGGTGAAAGGTGCCGGACCGGGCGTGATGGATAACGTCGAGGCGCTGATACGCAGCTTCACCCTCATGTGGTTGCTTGTCGGTGCCGCGGTCGGTGCCGGCATCCTCATGGCACGCGCGCTGGCGCAGCCGGTGGCCGCCATGGTCCGCGTCCTGCAGCATGTCCCAAGCCCCGCCCTGCCACGGCATCGGGAGGAGGAAGGCAGCATCATCGAACTGAATGATGCGACCGACAGCCTGCTGCGCACCAACACACGCCTGCTCGATGCGCAGCACAAGGCGCAGTTGCTCGCCGCGCGACTGGAACGGCTGGGTCAGGATGCGCCGATGCTGCTCACGGTCTGGCGCCAGGACGGGCCGGCGGCAGCGCCTGTCCTTGACTATGCCTCGGCCCGGCCCAGTGCGCGCCTCGGCATGCGGGACGGATTGCTGGACCTGCCATTTGCAGCCTCGGCCGGCATCCATCCCGAAGACTTGGCAGAACTCGGCGCAAAATTGGCTACGCTCGGCACGACCCGCAATCTGACCTGCGAGTTTCGCGTCATGCGCAACGATGGCGTCTGGCGCTGGCTGCATTGCGATTTCGTCTCTCACCCCGATGACGCGGGCGGCGCCGAGATCGTGGCTATCATGCTGGATGTCACCGATCAGCATATGGCACGCGCGCGGCTGGAAGAGTCTGAAAATCTCGCGCTGCTCGGCCGTCTATCGGCAGGTCTGGCGCATGAACTGAACCAGCCGCTCAACATCATCCGGCTGGCGTCCGACAACGCGCTGTTCAAATTGTCGCCCCAGTTGTCGGAAAAAGACCTGTCGCATATCAAGAGCAAGCTGGAACGCATCAATGCCCAGACGGTCCGTGCCAGCCAGATCATCAGCCACATGCGCGCCTTCAGCCAGCAGGGCGGCGATGAAAAGGCGCCGGTCGATGTCAATATGGTGATCGAAAACGCCCTGCCACTGGTCAGCGCGCAACTGACGTCCAAGGGGATCGACGTCAGCACCTTCCTTGCCGATCGGCCCTGTCAGGTCATGGGACATGCACGGCAGCTCGAACAGGTCATCGTCAGCCTGCTGCTCAATGCCCGCGACGCCATTGCTGCCTGCGCGGCTGACCATCGCGGCCAGATCAGCATTGCCGTGCGACGCGACGATGCGCGCCGACATGCCATGATCGACATCATCGACAATGGCACCGGCATCCCGTCGGAAGCCTTGCGGCATATCTTCGAACCCTTTTTCACCCTGAAAGAACCCGGCGCGGGCATGGGCCTTGGCCTCTCGCGCAGCTATGGGATCGTCAAGGAGCATGGTGGCGACATCGCCGTGCTCAGCAGCGATCAGGGTGCCCACTTCTCGATCCGCCTGCCCTTGCTTGACAAGCAGGACCGCAAACCGCCTGACCAGAGACAACAGAAAAAGACGCCATGAAATTCTTTCGGACCAAGACAGGCGACGCCCGCATTCCGCTGCAAAAATGGCTGTGGCGTTCTTATTTCCGTTCGGCGCTGGTGCCGCTGCTGTGCATCGAATTAGGCTTTCTGGCCGTCTACTGGGCCAGCGGTCGGCTGACCTATGAACGCAATATCGCCACCATCGAATCTGTTTCGCAAGACTATCTCGTCGATGTCGTCGCACGCGAAGCCGCCACAATCGGCCAGACGCTGAAAGGCATCGAGCAGCTGACAGCACTGTTCAACAGCCAGACCGCGCGTGCCTTTGTGACGCCCTATGATCCGCCGGCTTCGGAAAAGGCGCGCTACCGGTTCAGCGATACCGGCGCCTTCCACACATTCCGCGACAATGGCACGACGGCAACCTTCTATAGCGGCGTAAAGCCAATCGGCCCGAAAGAAATAGAAAAGGTCTGGCGCCTCGCACAGCTTGATCCGGTCATGAAAAGCATCAAGGATTCAAGCCCCTTGATCTCTCAGCTTTATGTCAACACCAATGACAGCTATAATAGGATATATCCTTATTTCGATGTCATTTCGCAATATCCAGTGAAAATGGATATTCCATCCTATAATTTCTATTATGAAGCCGACGCCAAGCACAATCCGTCGCGCGGCGTCGTATGGACCGATGCCTATATCGATCCGGCCGGCAGCGGCTGGATGGTGTCCGCCATCGCGCCAACCTATGTCAACGGCACGCTGGAAGCCGTGCCAGGCATCGACATCACCATCGATTCCATTGTGAAACGTGTTCTCGACATGGACCTGCCATGGAACGGCTATGCTGTGCTGGTCGGCCGCGACGGCACCATCATCGCCTTGCCCAAGGCGGGCGAACGCGACTTTGGCCTGCGTGAACTGAAAGACCATGACTATGCCACGGCCATCGGTGGCGACACGTTCAAGCCGGAGAATTTCAACATCCACAAACGCGCCGATACCAAGGCGCTGGCGGCCGAGCTGTTCCGCAGGAAACAGGGCGTCACCCATGCCGACCTGAACAAGGACATGACCGCCGCCTTCGCCGAAATCCCCGGACCGGGCTGGCGACTGGTCCTGCTGGCCCCGACCAGCACCATCTATGCCTCGGCCACATCGCTGCGCGAACAGCTGATTTTCATCGGCTTTGTGATGGTCGGCATCCTTCTCGTCTTCTACCTTGGCTTCTTCGGCTATCTTTTCGTGCGCGCGCGGGCGATGAGTCGCGAAGTGGCGCAACCGCTTGAAGGATTGTCGGCCATGATGGATCGCATGGGCGCCGGCGCCTTCGAACAGACGCCGCCTGAGACCAACGTCGACGAACTGGAAAATGTCGGAACCCACCTTACCGCCATGGGGCGCAAACTCGCGGCCGCCGAGCTGAAAAGCCGCGAACAGGAAAACAAGGTGCGTGAAGCGCTTGTGCTCGAGCGCGAAGCCAGCGAAGGCCAGCGCCGTTTCGTCCGAGTGATGTCGCACGAAATCCGCACGCCGCTGGCGATCATCGACAGCAGCGCCCAGATCATGGAACGGCGTGCCGGCCAGTTCACCCCGGCCGATATCACCGACCGCGCCAACAAGATCCGCAAGGCCACTGTGCGCATGACCAATGTCATGACCCGCTCGGTCCGTCTGCTTGAACTCGATGCAGGGCAGGAACAGCCAACGCTTCTGCCGCTCGACCTGCGCGAGATGATCGACGGCAGCGCCGGCGACTTCCAGAAACTGGTCTCCCCGCGCGCCCTCAGGATCGAAACCGATACACACCTGCCCGTACTGGGCGACACGGAAATGATCCGCATGGCGCTTACGGCTCTTGTCGACAATGCCGACAAATATTCGCCAGCGGGGGAACCGATCACCATTCTCGCCGAACGCGACGGCAATGACGCCATCATTGCGGTCCGCGACTGTGGCACGGGCATCCCGCCTGCCGATCGCCCGCATATTTTCGAGCGTTTCTATCGTGGCAGCAACTCGACCAAAACAGCGGGTGGTGGTATTGGCCTGCATGTGGCCCATCGCTTCATGACCCTGCATGGCGGCACCATCGAGGTGGTGGACGTCCCCGATGGCGGCTGCGTCGCGTTGCGACTGCCGCTGACGACGCCTGCCGCATCTGCGGCGGCACATGGCGGCGCATGACAGAGAGCGATTGATGCACAGCCCCAATATCCTGATCGTCGAGGACGAAGCAGAGTTGCTGCAGGATCTTTCCGACATGCTGTCGTATGAGGGCCATGTCGTGACGACTGCCGGCGATGCGGAAACCGCGCTGGCGATAATCGCCGAATCCCGTCCCGATCTTGTTTTGTGCGACATCCGTCTGCCGGGCATGTCGGGGCTGGATCTGCTCAGAGCCTTGCAGGATCGCGCCATGACTGCCGCGCCGCCGCGATTCATTTTCCTGACCGCCTATGGCGACCAGGACATGCGCGCCGCCTGCGATGCGCTCGGCGCGCTCGACTGCCTGCAAAAGCCGGTCGATTATGCCCGGCTCACCACGCTGATCGACAGCTATCTCGCACCGGGCCGTGCCACCTCGGCATCCGCCGCGCCGCCGCCTCCGGCGACCGCAGCCCCCAGCCCGTCATCGCTCCGCTGTGAAGAGGGCGCACGGGCAGTCCTGATCGTCGAGGACGATTCGTCGCTGGCCGAAGAAATGATCGATTTGCTCGATTGCTACGACATCCCCGCCGTCTCCAGCACCTCCGTCGGCGAAGCCCTCGCGCGTTTGCGTGCCGATGCGCGACTGGTCGGCGCGCTCGTCGATCTGGGGCTTGGGGCCGAAAGCGGCTTTGATCTGATCCATGCCGTCGCCCAGGACCCGGCGCTCGCGTCCCGTCGGCTGCGCTTTGTCATTCTGAGCGGCGCCACCTGCGATCCCGATGAACTCGCCAGCTTGCCGATCGCCCCGATCGGCATATTGCTTAAACCGGCCCCGACCGGCGAATTGATGCAAAAAATTCGCGCCCTGATCGCCACAGACTGAACCACTGAGCGACTGAGCCGCAGAGCATTCCCGCGGCTGGTTCACCAATCGAATACAGTCAAAATGGCATCGGTTGCAGCATGGCAGAGCCGTTTATGGCGCGATTGAGCGCGTCACCGAAAAGGATGTCGCTATACTTTCCTGAAGATCATGCACGATCCGTATTTGAAAGAGGGGAATGCCGGCATTCCCTCCTGTGATACAAGGAAAGCCCCCCGTGTCTGCCGTTACACCGTTTCGCGCGGATCATCGCTTCAGCTTTCAACCCGAACAGAGCATGAAACTGCTCGTCGTCGATGACGACCCCTTCTGCCTCGCCGAACAGGCGGAGCTTTTCGGCAACTTCGGCTTACCATGCGCCCTTGCGTCGACCGCCCCTGAGGCGCTGGCCGTCATTGATGACGATCCCGACATCAATGTCGTGATCACTGATCTCGTCATGCCCGGTCACGACGGCCTGTGGCTGTTGCAGCAGATCAAGGAGCGCCGCGACGCCGGGCGCACCATTGCCTCAATCCTGCTGTCGGGCAAGGCCGACATGCCTGCCGCCATCGCCGGCATCCGCAACAATGCCTGCGACCTTCTGGCCAAGCCGGTCAACCGCGATGACTGTCAGCAGGCATTGACCCGCATTGCGGCCCAGATCATCCGCATGCAAGGCGATGACATGACGCGGCAACTGGAACGCATCCGCCAGTCCGTCAGCGCGGTTGCCGAAACACTGAAAGCGCATCATGCGGAAGCCGCGCCCGCAAACGTCGCACCTGCCGGGCTGGCAACGGCGAAGGACGACAGTCTTGACTGCGCCATGCTGGATCAGTTGCGCGGCGCCATCGCCGCCCGGCGCGCGCGGGTCAGCCATTTCGACAGCAGCTTTTTTGCCGACCCTGCGTGGGACATCTTGCTGACGCTGATGGTCGCCCGCGCCGAAGGCCGTTATGAAACCGTTACCAACCTTGCCGCCAGTACCAACGTACCCGATTCCACGGCGAAACGCTGGATCCGTTACATGACCGATTCCGGCATGCTGGTCCGCAGCGACGACCCGCACGACAGCCGCCGCAGCCTGCTGGCGTTGTCGGATGAAACCGCACGGCAGATGCGGTCTTATCTTCTGACCCTGCCGGGAAATGTGCTGCCCGTCTGATCGCGCTTTCACACAGCGGCCGCGCGGGCGCACACAGAGGGCAGCGGCATCCGCAAGACCAATTTCTGCTAGCGCCTGCCCAATCAATCCTTGCTTGTCGCAGGCCATAACCCGGCCTAAGCGCCGCACATCATGTATTTATTCAGTAACAGCGCGCGTCTTGCGTTCGCCCGGGGGACTTCCGACATGAAAGCATCATTTTTCGCGGCACGCAGTCCTGCGGCCCTTTCCCTTGTGCTGGCCGGACTGGTCGCCGTGATGCCTGGGGCGGCGCTGGCAACCGACGGTTATTTCCTGAACGGCATGGGTGCCAAATCAAAGGGCGCCGGCGGGGTGGCCATCGCCATGCCCGAAGATGCAATGGCGATTGCAGCCAACCCTGCGGCCGCGACGGCGCTTGGCCATCGCCTCGATGCTGGTGTCGAACTGTTCATTCCGCGCCGCGGCGCCACGATCAGCGGCAATGGCGCCGGTCTTGATGGCCGTTATTCCGGCAATGGCGCCAATCCGTTCCTGCTGCCCGAAGTCGCCTATGTGCGTCCGCTCAATGACACGATTTCGGTCGGCCTTGCCATCAACGGCAATGGCGGCATGAACACGCAATACAAGCGCAATCCTTTCGCCCGCTTTGGCGCAACCGGCAATGCCGGCGTCAATCTGCGCCAGATGTTTATCGCGCCGACCATCGCCGCCGAAGTGGCGCCCGGTCACAGCTTCGGGCTGTCGCCGCTGCTGATGATCCAGAGCTTTGAAATGCAGGGCATCCACCCGTTTACAGCGGCAAGCGCCGATCCCGGCCGCATGACCAACAAGGGCACGGACTGGGCGCCCGGCGCCGGCGTACGCATCGGCTATCTGGGAACGCTGGGCGACACTGTCACGGTGGGCGCTTTTTATCAGACCAAGGTCTGGGCCAAGCGCTTCGACAAATATGCCGGGCTGTTTGCCGAACGCGGCGGTTTTGACGTCCCCGCCTCATGGGGCGTGGGCCTGTCGTTCAAGCCGCATGACCGGCTGACATTCGGCGTTGATTACAAGCGCATCGAATATTCCGGCATCAAGTCGGTCGGCACGCCGCTATCGCCCCTGTTCCAGGGCAATCCGTTCGGCGCGGACAATGGTCCGGGCTTTGGCTGGCGCGATATCGACGTATTCAAATTTGGTGCCGCATATCGTCTGAACGACACGCTGACGGTCAGGGCCGGCTATGGCCATTCGGAAAATCCGGTACCGTCATCGGAAACCTTCCTCAACATTCTCGCACCCGGCGTCGTCAAGGGGCATTACACGGCAGGCGCCAGCCTGCGCCTCAGCCCACGCACCGAAATCACCGGCTATGTCATGCACGCCCCGCGCAATACCGTGCGCGGCGTCAATTCGATTCCGGCGCCCTATGGCGGCGGCGAAGCCGATGTGCGCCTTTCGGAAACCTCCGTCGGCCTCTCGGTCGGTTTCGATTTCTGAACCAGAGCCTGCAAGGGGCGGGACAGCTTTTCCCGTATCCCTTGCAACGGCCGACAAGGCACTGGCAGGGTATGAACGCAAACGGCCCCGGTTCATCGGAACCGGGGCCGTTTATATGCAGGAAGCAGATGCTGCCGGTCAGCGAGGCACTTCTTCTTCCTTTTCGCGGGTTTTACGCGCCCGCTGCCACTGCTGTACAAGACAGCCGCTTTCGCCACCCGGACCGATTGCAGAGCAGCTGCTGGGACCCGTGCGGCCATGTTCGACCAGCGCCTCGCGCTCGGCCTGCACATCGGTTTTGCGGTCGCCGACTTCGGGCGGCGCGGCTGGCACGGTCGGTGGCGGCTCGCTGCGCGGTCGACCGCAGACCACCACTTCGCCCGGCTTCGATGCCTCGGGACACACTTCGGGACGCCACGAGTCAAGCGGAATGCGCTGACCTTCGGCGGGCTTGGGCTTGTCTGCCGACGCCGGTGCGGCCAGCAGCATCAAGGCAAGCATCAGGACTGTTTTTTTCATCATGATTCCACTTTATCGCGTTGTGCGCTGCTCCGCCAGCCGTTCGACAGCGCACCCTGACGCGTGGGCGGCAGCAGGTCACGTAACGTCGCCATCAGTTGCGCCATCATGGCAAAGTCCGGTGCATCCGGGCCGCCTTGCGCCTCGACAAGCAACCGGGCATAGGGCTCACGCTTGATCGCCGTTTCTTCCAGCCATGCTTGCAAAACCGGCAGCGGCAAGCTGGCGGTGGCTGCGACGCGCGCAATGAGATCAAGCCGCAAATCCTCGCCGTCCCGCAACAATCGGTCCCGCAAGCGTTGTGTCCACAGATCGGCCGGCACAAGCTGCGCCGTCGCCGCCATCAGCCAGTCCAGCCCAAGACGCTGCCCGACATGGGCATAAGTCTCGGCCGTATTCACCGGATCATACCCCGCGTACGCAGCCAGAGCGGCGACACCGATCACGCCATCCAGTGCGAACAGGCGTAGCACGGGCGCAGCCAGCGCTGTCGGTACGGCCTGTGCGGCAAGGTCGGCGGCCATGTCGTCCAGCCGCTGCCGCTGTATGCGCAGCAGCAGGCGGTCAAGATCGCCTGCAATGGCGGACACACTCGGCGCAATGACCGGCACGATGGTCGATGGCAGGACATCGGGCGTCGTCACACGCAAGAAATCGTCGATATGCAGCCTCAGCCCGTCGGCGGCCTGCGCCAATATCGTGCAGCACACGGCATGAGACGTGTCGGCGGCCATGATATGATCCCACAGCGCGGGCATGTCGAGCAGCGTCCGGGCGGCAACATAGCAACTGGCGACATGCGCCAGCGTGGTATCGCGCGCAGACGCCAGATCGAAGGCAAAGGTGAGGCCGCAGCGGTTCACCATCTCGTTGGCCAGCAGTGTCGCCGTCAACGTACGGCGGAGCGGATGATCATCAAGGGCATCGGGATAAGCCGAAGCCAGCGCCGGCGGGAAGGCTGCGTGCAAATCGCTTCGCAGCAGGGGATCGTCCAGCAAGGGCAGATCGGTCAGCGCATGGCGGAGCGCGATCTTGGCATGGGCCATCAGCATCGCCAGTTCGGGACGCGTCAGGCCTGTGCCAGCGGCGCGCCGTGCGGCCAGTGCCGCCTTGTCGGGCAGCAGCGCTGTCTTGCGATTGAGGCGCCCCTCGGCTTCCAGCTGCGCGATCAACCGTTCATGCCGGTCAAGGTCGCGGGCGGCACTGTGTTCGGCAAGCGACAATGCCTGAGATTGCAGCCTGTTGTTACACAGCACGAGGCGGGCGACATCATCTGTCATCGCTTTCAGCATCTGATCGCGCATGACCGGCGTCATCCGGCCATCGGCCAGCGGACGGCCAAGCGCGATCTTGATGTTCACCTCGTGGTCGGAACAATCGACCCCGGCCGAATTGTCGATGAAATCTGCATTGATCCGCCCGCCAGCGCGCGCAAAAGCGATGCGGCCCGCCTGTGTCACCCCAAGATTGGCACCTTCGCCGATCACGCGGGCGCGCAGGGTTTCAGCATCGACGCGGATGGCGTCGTTCGCACGATCACCGACATCGGCGTGGCTTTCGCTGGCGGCTTTGACATAAGTGCCGATACCGCCAAACCACAGAAGATCGACCGGCGCGCGTAAAATGGCGGCCATGAGATCGGCGGCGGAAAGGCTGTCGGCGTCAATGGCCAAAAGGGCACGGACTTCCGGGCTGAGCGCTATGTTTTTCTGACTGCGGGGAAAGACGCCGCCACCAGCCGAAATCAGCGCCGGATCATAATCGGCCCAGCTTGATCCCTTGAGACGGAACAGGCGCTGCCGTTCGGTCCATGCGGCCACAGGATCAGGCGCAGGGTCGAGGAAGATGTGACGGTGATCGAATGCCGCAACAAGGCGGATCGCCTGCGACAGCAGCATGGCATTGCCGAACACATCGCCCGACATGTCGCCCACGCCGGCCACGCGCACCGGACCACGGGCGATGTCGATGGCCTGCGCATGGAAATGATCGGTCACAGAAATCCAGGCGCCGCGCGCAGTAATGCCCATGGCCTTATGGTCGTAGCCATGGCTGCCGCCGCTTGCAAAGGCATCACCAAGCCAGAACCCCTGTTCAATGCTGATCGCGTTCGCGATATCGGAAAAGCTGGCGGTGCCCTTGTCGGCGGCGACGACAAGATAGGGATCGTCGCCATCATGACGAACAACATGGGGCGGTGGTACGATCCGGCCATCGACGCGATTGTCGGTCAGCGACAGCAGCGCGCGGATGAAAATGCGGTAAGCCGCCTGCCCTTCGGCCAGCCAAGCCGCCCGGTCGGCCGGGTTCGGCAGTGCCTTGGCATAAAAGCCGCCCTTGGCGCCGGTCGGGACGATGACGGCGTTTTTCACCATCTGCGCCTTCATCAGGCCCAGAACTTCGGTGCGGAAGTCATCGCGGCGGTCGGACCAGCGCAAACCGCCGCGCGCAACCGGGCCGCCCCGCAGATGAACCGCCTCGACGCGCGCGCTGTGCACCCATATTTCGCACGCCGGCACCGGCTGCGGCATGCCGGGAATCCGCGCGCAGTCGAACTTCAGCGCCAGTGCTTCGGGGCCGTTCGGCACAAAGGCGTTGGTACGCAGCGTTGCCTCGATCAGCGCACGGAACAGGCGGATGATGCGGTCATCGTCAATCGCGGTGATCGTAGCCAGCGCCGCATCAAGGCGAGCCGCAATCGCAGCGTATTGCGTCGTGCGGTCAGCCAGCTGCGGATCGTGGCGGGCCGTGAACAAATGGACAAGATCGACCGTGACAGCCGCATTGCGCCGCAGGACATCGACGATGGTCTGCACACTGTAGGACAGATCGATCTGTCGCAGATAACGGAAAAAGGCGCGCAGCCAGCCGGTCTGGCGCACGGTCAGCCCCGCGCCGGTCACAAGCGCGTTGAAGGCATCGCTTTCGGCCATGCCCGTCAGCACCTGCGCCAGTTCCGTTTCAAGCCACGTCAGGTTGAGATCGGACAGGATCGCACCGCACGTCCCGCAATCGAGCAGAAAATCATGAATCCAGCCCTGCGCTGCCGGACCGATGGCATGGGGATATTCGCTGATGACGCGAAAGCCGAAGGCTTCAAGAATCGGAACGGCTTCGGACAGCGGCAGCAATGCATCGCGTTGATAGACTTTGAGGCGCAGCTGCTGTGATGCATCGCCCGGTTTGCGATAAAGCCGGATGGCTCGCCCCGATGGCTGGGTGATCGCATCGAAACGCAACAGGTCTTCGGCTGCCTCCTGCGGTGTAAACGCCTCGCGATAGGCTGCGGAAAAAGCATGATCGCAGGAAAGGGCAAGCCGCAAGGCGCGTGTGCGGGGAACAAGCGCGGCCAGGGCCAGTTCGACCGCCTCATCCCAACCGCGCACCAGCGTGTCGAGCGCCTGATTGAGTGCAGCCTCATCGCCCTGTCGCTCCGTCTCCAGCAGAAAATACAACCGGGCCAGCGGTGAATCGTCCAGCCTGACGTCATTGAGCAACACCCGCGCGGCAAGATGATCGGTCAAAACGGCGCTGACACGAAGGCGCACACCGCTGTCGTAGCGATCACGCGGCAGGAAGATCAGGGCCGAGGTCTGCCTGGCGCTGACCGCACGACGCAGGAACAACCGTGGACGGGGGCGCGCATCGAGCGACAGCAGGCCTTGCGCCAGCGTGGCCAAATCATCGGCTGGCCGCTGAAACAGTTCATCACGCGGCAGGCTTTGAAGGACATGGGCCAGCGCCCGGCTATGATGACCGCGCGCGGGATAACCCAGGATCTGCTGCACGGTTGCCAGCTTGTCGCGCAGCAGCGGCACTGCGGTTAGTGGTGCCGTCAGCGCCTGGCTGCTGAACAGGCCGATGAATTGCTGGACACCGGAAATGCGGCCTTGCGCGTCACGACCGACGCAGTTGATGACGTCGAACAGCGCCCGCCGATGGACGGTCGCGCATCGATTGGCGCGGACGATGTGAATGGCGCCTGCCGCCATGACGTCAGGGTCAGGCAGCAACCGGCGCATATCGTCGCGCAAGGTCTCGGCGTCCGGGCCACGCATCAGGCCCAGAGCCGATTCGGCATCGGTCTGCCATGCGCCGGACTGGCCCGCATGCCAGCAGGCGCCCAGGAAAATGAAGGCATCATCAGCCAGCCAGTCAAGAAAGGCGCTGCTCTCCCTGGCGTCGGCCAGCCTGTCCGGGTGCGCATGCTCCAGCGCCTGACGGGTGGCGGCAAGCGCCGACAGCATTGGCTGCCAGTCATCGGCTGCGGCGCGGACATCCCGCAGCACGGCACCCAGCTCCGCAACCAGCGCAGCCCGCCTGCGCGCGTCGGCTCGTGCACATTCAAGGTAGATGACCGACAATCGCTGTGCGCCATGCGCGATAACAGGATGCAGCAGGCAATGAATGTCGAGACCATGCGCAACAAAAGTGTTGGCAATTGAATCGACCAGAAACGGCATGTCATCGTTGATGATGACAAAGGCCATGCGGCGCGCGCCGTCTGTCGTCGTTCGCACGTCATGATCGATGGTGACGGTGCCGGGACGATGAACAGCGGCGCTAGCAGTCAGTTGTGCGAGGACCCGTGCACGGTCGGCAGCATCGAGGCCCAGCCATTCCTCAGGCAACCCCTGCCGACCCAGGGCATCAGCCAGGCTGTCGGAGAAAATGGTCGGATCGGGGCGATCGACGAGAGGCATAACGCATGACTCCACTGCAACGCCACCATGCGGCTGACATGGCGTGGTCCCGGCAGGTTATGCGCCTGTCTTGCCGAAGCGGCAAGCGCAGGGACGCCCTAGGCCCGACGCAAGCGGGTCAGGGCGGCGTCGATCAGCGTCTCGGCATGCGGCACCGCGTCAATGACAGCGACGCCTTGATCACCGTCGCGTCTGGCGACGAGGAGGATGAATTCGGCATCATCCGTGACCTTGAGATCCCGGATGTGCGCCAGCACCGGCGCAGCGCGCATATCCTCTTTGATCCTGGCATTACGGGGCGCCAGCGGCTTGTCGCGTTCGGCACGGCGAGCAACGCGTTCAGCGGCGACAATCGCCTTCAAACCACCGGGCACCTGTTCCACGAAGGTGGCAAAACCACCCAGCGCCACGTCTGCGCGCGCAGCCCCTGCGAGGGCCGCAGCAAACTCCGTCAGGCGCGCCTTGTCGTAATCGATGCCGAACACCAGCTTGGCAACCGCCGTCATCGGCGCCCGCGCCTGCGGCCGGATGCCTGCATCGTCCAGCAGCATGGCGTAGCCCTGCGGGTCATCGCGGCTGGCAAGATAAAAATCATAGGCCTGGCCGAGCGCGCGATAGAGCGCCCCGCGCGACCGCTGGTCCTGTGCCTGCACCTGCTGTGCGGCAGCACGCGCCTGCGCCAGCCGGTCGGGCAGACCTGCATCGCCATCGAACGGGTCGAACGCATCGGCCCAGTCATGGTCCGCATCCTCAGGCAAAGAGTCCGCCGCATCCGCACTGGGTGGCAAACGCCAGCCGTCCATGGCCTCGGCTTCCAGCACCAGCTGCGCCTCAACCTCGGTGTCTGCCAGCTCTTTCCAGTTGATCACGCCATAGATGAAGTCAATGTCGGCACCATCAGACGATAGCGGCATCAAGATACCGCGATACAAGGTATTGTTACCGCGCTGCGAGACAAATTCCGCTTCAAAACCAATCGGTGCCCGGTTAGCAATGATTTCAAAGAAGTGATCGGTCAGGCGCGAAATCAGCGAACGCGTCGGCACGGATTTCAGATCAAGCTCGCCGACCGGCAGGCCGCATTCCTCGCGCAATGTCTTGCCGATATAGCGCAGGGTCGGCGTTTCGTGGTCCTGCGTAAAATCCAGCAATACGCTGTGCGGCGCAAAATCATCCAGCGTCGACGGATCAAGATCGGCAACGCTCGGAAAGGTCCGGCCATCAAGCAGCGAAACCCAATAGGCATAGGCCCGTTCATGCATCCGCCGTTCGTCGATCGCCGCCATGAGCGGCGGTGCATCGAAATAAGGCTCGGTCAATTCCAGCATTTCATCTGCTGAACCGATATCGATCATTGCATCATCCCCCGACGCATATCAGCGCTTCACAGCGACTTATGCCTCTTGAGTCGTTGCAAGATGGTTAACGCGCATGAAGGATTGTCGCGGTTCAGTTCTGGTGCACGCCGTCGGCACTGATCCGGCGTGCTGGCAACTTGGCCTGCAAGGTCGCGCCGACGTCCGGTTTGCTCAGAATGCGCAAACTGCCGCCATGGGCGCTGAACGTATGCTGCGCGAGCGCCAGGCCCAGCCCCGCGCCGGCCCGCCGGTCGGCGCGATCCGGATCGCTGGCGGCAGGCAGGAAAGGGGTAAACGCATACAACAGGGCATCGGCAGAAAAACCACACCCATCATCACAAATCGCCATGACGAGTTGCCCGTCGCTGCTGATTTCAGCACTGAGCTGAACCCGGGAGCGCCCGTGGGTGATCGCATTGGCGATCAGGTGCGCAAGCGCGTGACGCAAGCGGAGCCGGTCGGCGCGCAGACTGACATCAGGGATATCCCGCAGACACAGTTCGACACTGCCGCCAGTCGCCGCCACATGCGCCTGCGCCGACTGCGCCAGTTCATCAACCATCGCTCCGAGCGCGAAATGGCTTTCCTGCAGGCCGATTTCGCCCTGCTCGTAGCGGGCGAGTTCAAGAAGGTCATCGGTCAGTGCCAGCAATCGGCGTCCGCTGGAAAGGATATCATCGGCATAAGCATGATAGCGCATTGCGGAATCCGGGCACTGGCCAAGCGGCCCATAGACACCGCTTTGCATCAGTTCGGCAAAGCCGAGGATCGAATTGAGTGGTGTGCGCAGTTCGTGACTGACATGCGTGAGAAAGCGGCTGCGGATGGCGTGCACGGCAGCATCAAGGGCTGCGGATGCGCGCAGCTCAGGCCGACAGTGCAGCACCGCCATCCAGCCCAGCTGACCGCTCCAAACCGTTGCGGCAATGGTGATGTCGCCTTCGATGCGCTTGCCGGAGGGCAGCGAGAAGGCAACTCTGCCATTGGCCTGGGCCGGAAGAGGCAAAAAGAAGGGATGGCCGATCAGCACATCCTCGGCAGCCTCGAAAACCCGGCGCGCGGCAGCATTGGCATATCGGACAATATTTGCGGCACACACAATGACAACGGGCGTATCGAGCGCGAAAGCCAAGCTGTGAAACCGCGCTTCGGCGGCCACGTCCATGGCCGTGGCAACAGCACGACCGTCTGGATCAAGATCCTGATTTAACGCCATTTAATGACGCATACGCCCCTTGTGTTATCTATTTATGAACCAGAAATGCGCCTATTTCTCACCGAAAAGCAAGCGGTGCCGTGCTTTTTTGTCAAAACAAGTGCAATCACCGGCTTGTGTTGCATTGCGACCACTGTTATTGAGCGCGCCCGGGCCGCTTTAGCTCAGCCGGTAGAGCACATCATTC
>CAZWMK010000033.1:0-20811 GCA_964635065.1 uncultured Sphingomonadaceae bacterium
CCGATCCATGCCGATCCGAAGAAGGCCTATGTTCCCGAACTGCGCGGCCGCACCAAGGCGCAGGCGCGCGACATGCTGAAGAAGGTTGGTCTGGAACTGGGCGAGGTCGAGGAGATCATCGGCTCGGTCTGGGCACCGGACCGCATCATGTTCGTGACGCCCGACGTGAACACCGAGGTGGAAAAAGGCACCAAGGTCAACATCGGCATCACTGGCGACTGGCTGACCGGTCCCGCCGTGCCGGCTGAAAAAACCGCCTGGTAAAACACCGGTTTTGGACTTTCGGGGTCGCGCCTTGCCGATGGGCAGGGCGCGACCTTTTTTGTCAGGCAGCAGCGCCAGCCATGTGGCCGCTGCGAATGGCGGCTTGCAGAAAGCCCGGCGCAGCAGCATCGCCTACCAGCGTGACGGGAAGGCCGCTGGCGTCCAGCGCGTCGGCGAGATCGCGGTTCGGACGATTGGCCGAGACGAACACGACGCTATCGGCCCTGACGGTGAGAACCGCATTATCGCAGCTGGCGAAGGTCGGCGCGATGGTAACGCTATCCTTGTCGATCCGGAGCGCGCGCGACCTGAGGTGCAGGCTGAACGCACCGCGTTGCAGGCGGGCGAGTGCCGGGGCGTTGAGATAGGTTGATTCCATCAGCGGTGCGAAGCTGATGTGACGCGACACATAGGTGACGGCGCAGCCACGCTGGATTAGCTGTTCGGCAGCGGCAATCGCCTCGTAATGGCCCAGATCGTCGATGACGACGGCGTGACGGCCGGGATCGCGCTGTGGCTGACTGAACAGATCATGCGACGACAGGACATGGGGCTGATCAAAACCCGCGATCGGCTCGCCGGGGTTCGATACCTGAATGCCATCCATCCGCGGGCTGGCGCCGGTGGCGAGGATGACATGATCGGGCGCGAGCATGCGCACGTCATCGGCATCGAGATAGGTCGACAGCCGGACATCAACGCCAAGGCGATAGACTTCCTGTTCCAGCCATGTCGTGATGTCGCCGAGGCCATAGCGCGTCGGAGCGCTGGCGGCGAGGGCGAGCGTGCCGCCAAGACGTGGCCCGGCTTCGGCGAGGATCACCTTGTGGCCGCGCGTGGCGGCGGTGCGGGCGGCTTCCATCCCTGATGGACCACCGCCGATGACAAGGATCGTGCGCGGCGTCTCGACGGGACTGAGGCGCTGGTCGCCAAGGCTGAGTTCCGCACCCGTGCCGGGGTTGACGACGCAGGCCATACGCATAGCCGGCCCCTCGAGATTTCCGACGCAACCCTGATTGCAGGCAATGCAGGGGCGTACGCGTTCGGGATAACCTGCTACCGTCTTGGCGACGAGGTCGGGGTCGGCGATGTGCGCACGCGTCATGCCGATCAGATCGGCGTCGCCTGCGCGAATGACGGCATCGGCCTCTTCGAGCGTGCGGAAACGGCCAATGACCATGCGCGGCACACGGACGGCGCGGGCGATTGGCACACTGGTCGGCAGTTCATAGCCCATCGGTTCGTGCATGCCGCCAATGAGCTTTTGCTGATTGTGCATGCTGCCAAGCGAAAGGTTGAGATAATCGATCAGCCCTTCGCGTTCGAGATGGGCTGCGATAGCGCTGTTCTCCTCCACGGTCAGGCCGCCGCCGATGCCTTCGACGGACAGCCGGACGCCCAGCGCAAAGCCCTGCGGTGTCTCTGCCCGGATGGCGCGCAGGATTTCCTCAAGAAAGCGCATGCGGTTTTCCAGTGGACCGCCATAGGCGTCATCACGCCGGTTGGCATGGGCCGACAGGAACTGCTGGGGCAGAAAGCCGTGACCGGCATGGACTTCTGCGCCTTCAAGCCCCCAGTCGGCACATGCACGGGCGGTTTTTGCAAAGCTTTCGACGATCTCGTCGATCATCGCCTTGGTCATGACGCGCGGTACTGCGCCGTTCAAGGGGCTGGGGATGTCGGACGGCGCCCAGGGCGGCGTGCCGTCCAGCGGCATGGCATGGGCGCCCCCATGCCAAAGCTGTTGGAACAGTTTCATGCCATGCGGGCGGCAAGCATCCACCAGCCGGGCATAGCCTTCGGCATTGCCGCTTTGAAAGATGTTGAGTGTGCCAGGCGTGGTGGGATGCACGGACAGGATTTCGATGATCGTCAGCCCGACGCCGCCCTTTGCGCGGGCTTCGTGATAGGCAATGAGGTCGTCGTTCATCCGCCCGCGGCCCATGTTGGTGCCATGTGCGGAACGGACGACGCGGTTTTTCAGCGTGACGCCACCAATGGTGAGCGGCGTCAATATATGGGTCAGCGTCATGCCGATCCTCCCAAGGTTGCGCGCGCTTAATGCGCGTCTGCGGTTGTCAGTGACTCGGTCGGTTTCTTGCGTTTCGGTAACAGCCAGGTCAACTGCGCGGCCAGAACGCAGGCAAGACCGACGACGGTGAAAACATGGTTGAGCGCCACTGTATTGCCTTGCTGATCAATGATGCGTTCCAGCACGATCCGCGCTTCCATCGTCGAAAATCCGGCGGCACCCAACTGGCCCATCAGTGCCTCGCCACCTTGCAAGGTGCCTGCCATGACGGTGCGCGCATCGGGCATGCCATTGTCCCACATCGTTGTCGTCAGCGAAACGAGCGCGGCGCTGGACAAAAGGCGGGTGAATGCCATCAGCCCGGCAGCGGAGGCGACTTCGTTCGGTTTGACCGAGCCAAGCGCCACGACTGTCAGTCCGACCATGAAGAAGGCCGTCGACAGGCCCTGCAACAACTGGGGCAGGGCAATCCAGAAGGGCGAGAGGTTGGTGGTATAGATCTGCGCCCGCGCCAGCGTCAGAACCGCCAGCCACATCAGGCCCCAATAGACCGTGTAACGCGGATCGACCTTGTTGACGAGGCGACCGGCAATGGGCGCAAACAGCATCGACAGCAAGCCAACAGGGGCGAGGATCATCCCCGCCCATGTCGCAGTATAGCCCATGACCGTCTGCGACCACAGCGGGATGAGGACGATGGTCGCCATCACCGAGGCATAACCGACGGATATGCACAGCGTACCGCTCCAGAAACCACGGTGCCGCAGCACGTGGAGGTCGACGATCGGCTGGTCGTCGTTCAGTTCCCAGATCAGGAAAGCGGCAAAGCCGACGGCGGCGATGATGGCAAAGCTGATGATCAGGGGGGATTCGAACCAGCTATGTTCGCGTCCCATGTCGAGCATCAGCTGCAGTGCACCGACCCAGACGGCAAGGAGCGCAAGGCCGACCTTGTCGATGCGCTGGAAAACGCGCGGCGTCTCGAAGGGGGCCAGCAGGCGGTTCGCCATCACCATGCAGATGGCGGCAATCGGGATGTTGAGATAGAAAACCCAGCGCCACGACAGATTGTCGGTGATGTAACCGCCCAGGATCGGCCCGGTCAGCGGCGCCATGATCGCGGTCATCGCCGAAATCGACATCGCCAGCCCCGCCTTGTTCTTGGGAAAGATCCGCAGCAGCAAAACCTGCGCAAGCGGGAGCAGTGGCGCACCGCAAATGCCCTGAAGCACCCGGAACAGGATGAGCGCGCCAAGTGTCGGCGCCATGCCGCACAAGGCCGATGAAATGACGAACCCGCCAAGCCCGAAGGTGAAGGTGCGCAATGAACCGAAACGCTTGGCCAGCCAGCCGGTCAGCGGCACGCAGATCGCTTCGGCGACCGCATAGGATGTGATGATCCATGTGCCCTGCGTCGGCGAGGCGCCCAGCGCGCCCGCGATATGCGGCACGGCGACATTGGCAATGGTGATGTCGAGGACGACGAGGAAGAAACCAAGCGAAATGGCGATGGCTGCCAGGGCCAGCTTGAGACCGGACAGGGGCGCAGGTTCTGCCGCCGGAATGGGCTGGCTCATGCCTCAGTCCCCGCTGACGTCGATCTCGGCTTCCATCGACAGGCCGATGCGGAGCGGATTCGCCTTGAGTTCAGCGGGGTCGAGTGTGATGCGGACGGGCACGCGCTGGGTGATCTTGATCCAGTTGCCGGTGGCATTTTGCGCCGGGATGAGGGCAAAGGCCGCACCCGTGCCGCCCGACAGGCCCGCCACCTTGCCATGATAGGTGACGCTGCTGCCATACAGCATCGAGGTCAGCGTCACGGGTTGGCCGATGCGGACCTTTTCAAGCTGGTTTTCCTTGAAATTGGCATCGACATAAAGCGCATCGACCGGAACGATCGTCATGAGAACGGTGCCTGCCGCTACCCGCTGACCGACCTGCACCTGCTTGCGCGTGACGACGCCGTCGATCTTGGCGCGGATGATCGTGCGTTCAAGGTCGAGCTTCGCGCTTTCCAGACGGTTGCGCGCGGCCACGACATCGGGGTGATCGGCCACCGTGCTGTTTCCGGTGACGGCCAGCGCGGCCTTCAATTCTTCGTCAGCGGTCTGGCGGGCGGCACGCGCTTGCGTCACGCGGGCCTTGGCCTGCGCCAGTCCGGCGTCTGCGGCGGCAAGCGCATTGGTGGCGCTGGTCAGTTCGTCACCAGAGACGGCGCCGCTGGCGGACAGTGCCTTGCGGCGCTTGAAATCGACGGCAGCTTTGGCCTGTGCCGCCACGGCGGCGGCCAGATCGGCTTCGGCGCTGGCAATATCGGCCTCGCGCGCGGCCAGGGCGGCGCGGCTGGCTTCGGTATTGGCTGCCATGCTGCGATAAGTGCGGACAACGCGATCGTAGTTGGCCTGTGCACTGGCGAGCGCGAGGCTGATGTCATCATGGGTCAGACGCACCAGTACGTCGCCGCGTTTGACATATTGGGTTTCCTGCACCTCGACCGCACCGACCGAACTGGTGACAAGTGGTGTGACCAGCGCGACATCGCCGCCGACATAGGCATTGTCGGTCGAAACATAATTGGTGCCGATCAGGAGATACCACAGCAGCCACAACAGGCCGAGAACCGCCACGACAATGCCCAGCAGCCTGAGCTGGCGCATGCGGCGTTCGTTGCGCATGGCATTGGCGTCGATATCGGGGGTGGCGGCGTCCGTCACGGGCGGGGTTCCTTGCTGGTCACATTCCGGGGCGCAAAGCCGCCGCCCAGGGCGCGGACCAATGCGATGTCAAGTTGATGCGTACGCGCCCGGACACGGGCATCGGCGCGGCGGCGTTCAAGCAGTGTGTCTTCGGCGTTCAGCGCGTCGAGATAACTCGACAGGCCCCCCTCGTAACGCTTGCGGGCGATCTGGTGCGCGGCTTCGGCGGCGGTCAGGGCGGCGGCAGTCTCGCGCTCGATGCTCTCATAGGCGCGCAGCGAGGTGACGGCATCGGCCACAGTCCGGATAGCGTCGACAAGAACGGCGTCATAATCGGCGACGGCGGCGTCATATCCCGCGCGTGCGCCGCGATAGTTGGCTGACAGACGTCGCCCGGCAAAGAGCGGCAGACTGATCGCAGGCCCGGCGGCGCCGAACAGCGACCCCTCCCTGGTGAGGAGGTCAAGACCGACGGACTGCACCCCGATCAGGCCACTGATGTTGATATTGGGGTAATAGGCAGCACGGGCCGCCTTGATACGGCGCGCGGCTGATTCCGTTCTCAGGCGGGCAGCCATGATGTCAGGCCGCCGTCCGATGAGATCAAGGCCGGCATTGGCCGGCAGGCCGAAGGGCGCGCGCGCGGCAAGAGACGGACGCGTGATGGCAAGGCCGCGATCCGGCCCGGCACCGACAAGGGCGGCAATCCTGTTGCGGGTCAGCCCGATGGCTTCACCGACGGCAGCAAGGTCGGCGCGCGCAACCGCCAGTCGCGATGCCGCCAACTGCTGCGGGCCGCGATTGTCGAGCCCGATGTCGGCCCGTTCGGTGGCCAGTTTCAGCGTATCCGCGCGGACATCAATGGCGCGCGCCGCGACATCGCGTTCCAGATAAAGTCCCGATAGCGCGGTATAGGCGGCAGCAATTTCGGTCGCCAGCATCAGCCGCGCCTGATCCGCTTCCAGCCGTGCGGCATCGGCATCCGAAGTCGCCGCCGCGAGAAGGGCGCGGTTGCGCCCCCACAGGTCGGGATCAAAGCCAAGTTCGACGGTTGCCCGGCCCGTGCCGTGCCAGCCTTGCGGCACGAATTGTGCTGGAATGCCAAGATTGTAGCTTTGTTTTTCGGTCAGGACCCGGCCCTGTGCGCTGAGGGTCGGCCAGAGTGCCGCGCCTGCGGCCATCGCCATCGCCTCGGCCGAACGGACACGGGCTGTGGCCAGCGCCAGCGTCGGCGCGCGCTGCTCGGCTTCGGTGATCAGGGCGTCAAGTTGCGGGTCGTTATAACGCTGCCACCATTCTGCGCTGGGCCACTGGCCAGAGGGCGCCGCAAGGCTCTCGCGGCTATCGATCATAGCCGCATCGGTGGTCATCGGACGCGGACCAAGATCAGGCGCCATGCAGGCGGACGTCCCTAAAAGCAGCAGGGTCAGGACAGGTCCGGATCGGTATGGCATCTGGTTTGTACGGCTTTCGAAAAACAATGTGCAGTTTTAGGGCATGGCGGCGTGGCCCGCGTCAACCTCTTAGTCGTGCCAGTAAGTAAGGCAACTGCATCTTGACTTGTGCGCGCCATGCGCCAATGCCGCAAGGGGGCAGACAAAAGGGGACGACAGGACATGGCAACGGCAGAACAGGCTGTCGCGGACGGCGGGCCATCGTCACGGCGGGTGCTGACCGCCAGCCTTGTTGGCACGGCGGTCGAATTTTACGACTTCTATATCTATGCGACGGCGGCTTCCCTGGTCTTCGGACCGCTTTTCTTTCCGTCATCCTCGCCATCGGCGCAGTTGCTGGCAGCCTATGCCAGCTTCAGTATCGCCTTTATCGCCCGTCCGCTTGGTTCGGTCGTGTTCGGCCATTACGGCGACCGCATCGGCCGCAAATCGACGCTGGTTGCCTCGCTTCTCATCATGGGGCTGTCGACACTCCTGATCGCGTTTCTGCCGACCTATCAGATGATCGGCTGGTGGGCGCCGCTGATGCTGTGCATCCTGCGCTTCGGTCAGGGCTTTGGTCTTGGCGGCGAATGGGGCGGGGCGGCTTTGCTGGCGGTGGAAAATGCGCCACCAGGCTGGCGCGCCCGCTTTGGCATGTTCCCGCAACTGGGGGCGCCTGTCGGTTTCATTGCCGCCAATGGCCTGTTCCTGCTGCTTGGCCTGCTGCTGACGCCCGAAGAGTTCCAAAGCTGGGGCTGGCGTCTGCCGTTTCTCGCCAGCGCCATTCTGGTTGGTCTTGGTCTTTGGGTGCGCCTCAAGATCACTGAAACGCCGGCCTTTGCCGCCGAGCGCGCCAAGGGGCCGCCGCCCACCGTGCCGCTGGCCGAATTGTTCCGCGATTATCCGCGCGAAACCCTTGCCGGCACCTTTGCCGTCGTTGCCTGTTTTGCCATTTTCTATCTGACGACCGCCTTTGCGCTGGGTTATGGCACAACAACCCAAGGCTATGCGCGTGAGGATTATCTTATCGTCCAGCTGGTGGCGATCCTGTTCATGGCGCTTGGCATCATCTGGTCGGGTTATTGGGCGGATCACAGCAACCCGCGGCGCGTGCTGATGGCCGGTTGCCTTCTGACCATCCCGGCGGGCGCCCTGCTGGGGCCGATGATGGATGGCGGGCTGCTGACGACCGGGCTGTTCCTGTCCTTTGCGCTGGTCCTCATGGGGCTGGTCTATGGTCCTCTGGGCGCCTGGCTGCCCAGCCTGTTCCCGGCGCGCGTGCGCTATACCGGTGCATCGATGGCATTCAACGCGGGAGGCATCCTGGGCGGTGCGGTGACGCCCTTTGCTGCGCAGACGCTGGCAGGGCAGGGCGGTCTGTCACTGGTCGGCGCCTATCTGACGGCGGCGGGTCTGGTCAGTCTGCTGGCGCTTGCCAGCCTGCGGTCGCGCGATCATCTGGGGTAATTATCCCTGCACATTATTCATGAAACGGGCCTATAAACGCGCATGATCGAACAGCCTTCCGCGCCAGTTGAAGACGATGTCCCCACCGAGGCGATGGAGGACAATCGCCTGAAGCCAGAATTTGTCGACGAGGTGCTCTCCGCGCTCGACGCCGGCGACAGCGAGCGCGTGCGGACGATGACGGTGGCGTTGCACCCCGCCGATATTGCCGATCTTGTCGAACTGGTCGACAGCGCGCACCGGCACCCCCTCGCGCAGGCCCTCGGCGACCGTCTTGACGCCGATGTGCTGGCCGAAATGAACGACTGGGTCCGCGAGACCCTGATGGACGTGCTGACGCCGACGCAGGTGGCCGATGTCGTCGTCCAGCTCGACACCGACGATGCGGTTGCCATCATCGAGGATCTCGACCGCGACGACCAGCGCGCGGTCCTGCGTTCGCTGCCCGCCGACGATCGCGCCGCCATCGAGGAAGCGCTCAGTTTTCCGGAGGAATCCGCCGGACGCCTGATGCAGCGCGAGCTGATCGCGGTACCCGAACATTGGACGGTCGGGCAGGTGATCGATTTCCTGCGCGCATCCAGTGATGATCTGGCGACCGATTTCTGGGAAATCTTCGTTGTCGATCCGGGGCACAGGCCGATTGGCACCATGCGTCTGTCATGGGTGTTGCGGGCGCCGCGCGACATCGCCGTCTCGGATGTCATGCAGCGCGAGCAGACGCTCATCCCCGTCGATATGGACCAGGAAGAAGTGGCGCTTCTGTTCCAGAAATACGCACTGATTTCCGCCGCCGTCATCGAACCGGCGGGGCGGCTGGTCGGCGTCATCACCGTCGACGACGTGGTGCACATCATTCAGGAAGAAGCCGGCGAGGATATTCTGAAACTGTCGGGCGCGGGCGAGGGCGACATCAACGAACCCGTGGCCGATACCGTGCGTGCGCGCCTGCGCTGGCTGGTGATCAACCTTGGCACAGCGATTCTGGGGTCGACCGTGATCGGTGTGTTCGCCGCTACGATCGAGCAGATGGTGGCGCTTGCCATCCTGATGCCGCTGGTGGCCAGCCTTGGCGGCAATGCTGGAACGCAGACCATGGCGGTGGCCGTGCGCGCGCTGGCCACCAATCAGCTGACTGAATCAAACACGCGCCGGACGATCTACAGGGAAATCAACGTCGCGCTGATCAATGGCGCGGCCATTGCCATGATTGCGGGCCTTGCCGCTGCGATCTATTTCGCCAATCCCGCACTGGGCGCGGTGTTGGCGGCAGCGATGATCGGCAATATCCTTGTCGCCGGGCTTGCGGGCGTTCTGGTGCCTGTGGCGCTTGATCGCTACGATATCGATCCTGCGGTTGCCTCCTCGATCTTTGTCACGATGACGACAGATGTCATGGGCTTTTTCCTGTTTCTGGGTCTGGCCAGCGTTACCGGGATCGTCTGATGTCCGACGTCATGCTGGTCGATGACGAACGGCTGGTGGCGCGACTTTATGCCCGCGCCATCACGGCGGCCGGCGCGCAGCCCCTGTTGTTCGAGAATGGCGAGGCGGCCTTTGATGCCATCGTCAGCCAGCCGCCCGCGCTGCTGATTACCGACCTCAACATGCCCGGCATGTCCGGCCTTGATCTCGTGGAACGTCTGAAGGGACGTGAACTCAAGCGTTTTCCTGTCGTGCTGATGTCGGCGGACGACAATATGGCGCTTTTGCAGGCCGGCATTGCTGCGGGCGTCGATGATTTCTTCGTGAAGGGCATTCCCTTCCAGCGTTTCATAGCGCGGCTGCGGCACTGGCTGGACGGGGCGTGGCCGGGTGTGCCCGATCATGTGCGCGCAGCGACCAGCGACAGCCTGATCCGGGCGCCCATGGGCGATGCGCCGATGCAGCGTCTGCACGATGGCCTTGATCGCTTCATTGGCCGCACCGCGCTCGTCGCCGAAGACATGCTGTCGCTTGTTCCCGCCGATTTCGGGGGGGCCGAGAGCGACATACTGCGTCTGCTTGGCGTCATCGACGGTATGCTGGCCTTGCTGGCGCGTTCAAACGGTCTGGCGCAATTCCGGCGTGTCGAGGCTGTGGCTGCGGTGTTGCGGCAACTGCCGTTTGCGCTGGCGCGGCGCGCGGAAGCGCTGTTGCCGCGTTATGATATGGTGGCGGCTACCGCGACGTTCCGCCATGCGGCGCAATCCCTGATCCTGCGCCCGTAACGGGCCGCACGCGCAGGTTCAGTCCCCCGTGCCGCAGCGGATCAGACCGGCGCCCGACTGCGTGACCTTGCAATCCGCCCCGCCCAATATGTGGATGTCCCCAGCACCGCTGGCGGCAAGCGTGGCCTTTTGCTCTGCCCGGATTTCCAGCTGCCCGCTGCCGTATAACCGGCTGGTTACATCCTTGCAGGTCAAGGCGCCTGCATCGATGCTGCCTGCACCATTGAGGGTGATGCGCGCGGTGTCGCAGTGCCCGTTCAGCGTCATGCTGCCGCGACCAGACAGGCTGAGGTCCAGCGTCCGCGCTTTGATTTGCCGTGCTGCCAGATGCGCTGATCCTGCGACATGCAGGTCGACCACGTCACCACCTAGTTGGTCGACATCCAGCATGGCCGAGCCGGATAGAGTTATCCCGGACAGCCGATGGGCGGAAATCTCGATCCTGAGCGGCGTGGCCTTGCTCCAGTCCCAGCCATTGCCCTTGTCCATGGCGATCCGCAGTCGGCGGCTGTGAACCGTGACTTTCAGCCGATCAAGCGCGGCGCTGTCGCCGATTGCCTTGACCCCTTGCGGTCGCCCGGTGACGACCGTGATGACATGCGGTCCGCCGATGTCGATGCGCTCGAAATCCGTCACCATGAAGCGGCGCTCGGCGGCATGGACAGGTGCTGCGCCGATCATCAGGGCCAATATGGCCCATAGGCACCCTCGCATGGCGTTCTCCCAGTTGCGCGCGACAGGAAATACTCGCCGCCGCCATGAATCTGTGAAACCTTGTGGCCTGTTCATCATGACGGAGACAAGCATGAAACTGATATATGGCGGCCTTGGCATCGTGACGCTGGCAGCGGCAGCGCTCCTTGTCGCCGGGCAATCCGGCAACCGCGCCGAGGCGCAGATGAGCGGTTCACGGCAATATGCCCTTGATGCGACGACGGTGGGCGGCGAAAGCCATGTCTACATGATCGACAGTCAGAGCGGACGGCTGCTGTTCTGCCGGACGGCTGCCGGAAAAGCACCGGTGTGCCAATGGACGCAGGTGCCTGCCTGATGCCCGGTCACGGGTTGCGCCATTGATCGTGCGGGTGGCGGATCAGTAGAGGAACATGGGCATCCCCTGCACGCGCTTCAGCCGCGCGCGATAGGTCGCCCGGTCGTACATCTCGTCGACGTTGATCCGGCGGCTGTCGCATTCAGCCGTGCTTGCCGGCACATGACTGTAATTGCCGTCGATCAGTGCGACCATGCGCCCGGTCGTGCCCGCCTCGATCAACTGCACGGCCTGCGCTCCGAAGGCGAAGCCGACCATGCGGTCCAGCGCATCCGGGGCGCCTGCGCGCATGAGATAGGCCAGTTCCTGCAAGACCGTGCCTTCACCTGTGCGCGCCTGGATCGCGGCGGCAAGGTGATGGCCCACGCCGACTTCGGTGCGTTCGATCCCCGATTTCGACAGGTCGTCGCGCACGGTCATGCCCTTCAAATGCGCGCCTTCAGAGATCACGACAACGGCATAGCCCGCCGGGTTGCTGCGTTTGTCCTCGACGAGAAGCGGCAGCAGTACGTCAAGATCGGCAGGGACTTCGGCAATGACCGTGCGATCGACTTGCGCGAGAAAACCGGCCAGAAGTGCGGTTTCGCCGCTGTGCCGCCCGAAAAGCTGGATGACGCCGATGCGTTCGTGGCTTTCGATCGTGGTGCGCAGGGCATTGATCGCATCGACCGAGCGCGACACCGCCGTTGAAAAACCGATACAGTAATCGGTGCCGCAGACATCATTGTCCATGGTCTTCGGTATCGAGATCACAGGCACACCCAGCCGGTCGAGATGCGCGGAAAAGCGCAAGGTGCCGTCGCCGCCCAGGGTGAGGACGACGTCGATGCCCAGACGCTCCAGCACGTGCAGCACATGGGCTGTACGATCGCCTTCGGGACGGGTGCGCGGGTCCATGCGCGAACTGTGCAACATGGTGCCGCCGACCCGGTCGATGCCGCGCACCCGCTCGCGGTCGAGATGGATCGTGTTGCGTGCAATGCTGGCGGGATCGTTGGGATCGGTTTCCAGCACGCCCTGCCAGCCCCGGCGAAAACCGGTCACTTTCCAGCCGCGATCATCGGCATTCAGGGCAACCGAACGGATGCAGGCGTTCAGGCCGGGCACGTCGCCGCCGCCAGTCAGGATGGCAAGGTGCATGGTCAAACCTCGTCGTCGAAAAAATGGTGCCAGCCATCAGGCCTAATCACCTGACGCCATAAAGCAAAGCCCTGCTCAGCGCGGACCGGGCACCTGCAAGGCCATCTCTGCTTCGACTGCGGCTTTAACCGCGCCTTCGGCATGGCGGGCAAATTCCATGCGCGCAATGCTGCGTTTGTGGATTTCGTCGGGACCATCAGCCAGTCTGAGCGTGCGGATGCTGGCATAAAGATGCGCCAGCCCCGCATCGGGTCCGACGCCTGCCGCACCATAGGCCTGGATCGCATCGTCGATGATCTGAAGCGCGATTCGCGGTGCTATGGTCTTGATCATCGCGATTTCCATCCGTGCGGCCTTGTTACCGACGCGATCCATCATATCGGCGGCCTTGAGGCACAAAAGCCGCGCCATTTCGATATTGGTGCGGGCTTCCGCCACCCTTTGCTCCCAGACGGACTGATCGGCGATCCGCTTGCCAAAGGCCATGCGCGTCAACAGGCGGCGCGTCATCTTTTCCAGCGCGACTTCGGCGGCGCCCAGCGTGCGCATGCAATGATGAATGCGGCCCGGTCCCAGACGGCCCTGAGCAATATCAAAGCCCCGGCCTTCGCCCAGAATCATGTTGGTGGCCGGCACGCGGACATCGTCCAGTATGACTTCGCCATGCCCGTGCGGTGCTTCGTCATAACCAAAAACGCTGAGCATCCGTTCCACCCGTACGCCCGGTGCATCAAGCGGCACGAGGATCTGCGATTGCTGCAGGTGGCGGGGTGCGTCGGGGTCGGTTTTGCCCATGACGATGGCGATCTTGCAGCGGGGATCGCCGACACCGCTGGAATACCACTTGCGTCCGGTGACGACATAGTGATCGCCATCGCGGCGAATGCGGGTTTCGATGTTGGTGGCATCCGACGAGGCGACGCCCGGTTCCGTCATCAGGAAGGCCGAACGGATGCGGCCTTCCATCAGTGGCACAAGCCATTCGCTCTGCTGGGCGGCACTGCCATAACGCAGCAGCACTTCCATGTTGCCCGTATCGGGGGCGGCGCAGTTGAAGACTTCGGTCGACCAGGGCAGGCGGCCCATTTCCTCTGCCAGCGGCGCGAACTCGAGGTTGCTGAGGCCCGGTCCGTCAAAGGTGAATGGCGAGACGGGCGGTGCGTGCAGCGGCGGCATGAACAGGTTCCACAATCCGGCGGCGCGCGCTTTTTCTTTCAGTTCTTCGACGACAGGCAGCACGGTCCAGCGCGAAGGGGCGGCGGACAATTCCTGATGATAACGTGTATCGGCGGGCTGGACATGCGCAGCCATGAAGTCTTTCAGGCGTTCAAGATAGGCCTGCGCCCGCGCACCAGTCTCAAAGTTCATGCCGTCACCCGTCAATGGTTGTTGTTCGTTTGCCATGGCATGGGTGCACCCTGCCGGCCTTGATGTGGATCAGGCCCTTTCGTGCCTGTCAGGGGCGCGCGTCCGGGGCGAATTGCAGTTGCAGGCCGACCGGGCGCGGTTCGGTCGGGAAGTTTACGGCGCGCGTTTCCATGATCGTGGATTTGCCGGGGGGGAGGCTGGTTTCCTTGGCGCCAAAGGTCCAGGAAAAGACCGGATCATTGTCGGCGTCCAGCATGGTGGCGCGTACCTTGGGCAAAGGCTGTGGCGCGCGCGTCGGATTGACGACCCTGACGGCAAGGGGCTGGACAATGTCGCCATTGGACAGAAGCCGCGCATGGGGCAGTTCGGCAACCGAAATTGTGAGCGGGCTTGGCGGAGCGCCGACTTCGGCAGCAAACAGGCTGCTGTCTGTCCCGAACAGGGCCGGAACCAGTCGCTCCTTCCAGGTCAGGATGTTGAACAGGATCAGCAGGGCCGCAGCGGTGAAGGCTGCGGCGGTATAGATGCGTGCCGGATTTCGCCGGTTCGTTCGGCGTGTTGTCTGTCTGTGCCCGCCAGATGGCATGGCGGGCGACGGAAACGGTTGGGAATCTGGCGGACTGACGGTAGATTCATGCTGTGGTGCCGACGTCGCGTTCATGACCGGTGTCGATGCGGGCGCCGATACCCGCGCCGTGTCCGAAACCTGATACTGGTGCCAGCTGTGCTTGCAGGCTGCGCAGCGCACTGGACGTCCCGAAGGCGTGATGACATCATCGGCGACAAGGTAGCGCGTGTGGCACTGCGGGCAGGAAATGATCATGTCGGCCGCCGAGCCCCCCTTTTACAACCAGAATGAGCATAGTCACGCGCGTCAGGAAAAAACAGACGCTTTGTCACAGCTTAAACGCATGTTCTGGACGCCTGACGCCGGGCGTGCCAGAGATGGCGCCGGAGGTTGTATCGGTGCCGTGAACAATGTCGTCAGCTTCGAAAATGTAGGTTTGCGCTACGGCACTGGCGCCGAAGTGCTGTGCGACATCAGTTTTTCCCTGACGCGCGGTAGCTTCCATTTCCTTGTAGGCTCGTCGGGGGCGGGCAAGACTTCCTTGCTGCAATTGCTCTATCTGGCACAGCGTCCAAGCCGTGGCCGTATTTCGCTTTTCGGCGAAGACATTGTTTCGCTGCGGCGCACGGAATTGCCCGCCCTGAGGCGGCGAATCGGCGTCGTCTTTCAGGATTTCCGGCTGGCCGCGCATCTCAGCGCCTTTGACAATGTCGCTCTGCCAATGCGGATTGCCGGTGCCGATGAAGAATCCGTCGCCGCGCATGTCACGGAAATGCTGGCATGGGTCGGGCTTGCCGATCGCATGCACGCCCGTCCGGCGACCTTGTCGGGCGGCGAACAACAGCGCCTGGCGATTGCACGGGCCGTGATCGGCAAGCCCGATCTGCTGCTGGCTGATGAACCGACGGGCAATGTCGATCCCGAAATGGCCGAACGCCTGCTGCACCTGTTCCATGAACTCAACCGTCTAGGCACGACGATTGTGGTCGCAACTCATGACATGCACCTGATCGCCCGTGTTCCCGGCGCATCGATCATGCGGCTGGATCGCGGCATGCTGGTTGATTCCGCGTCGTTGCAGCGCCACCCTCAACAGCGCCCTTATCGGCCGTCCGGGCGAGTCATGCCATGATTGCGGGCGGCTGGTCACTGTCGCGTCGCCAGCATTTCCTGCCAAAGGGGCAGGGGGCGGGCGGTCTGCTGTCGGGTGTGATTGCGGTGATGGTTTTTCTGACCGCCATCGCTCTCGCCTGTGCCTTGGCGCTTGGCCAGCTGACGCATGGTCTCTCGCGCGATCTTGACCGGAAGATCACCGTTCAGATCGTCGAAGGTGATCCTGTGGCGCGGGCGGCGCAAAGCAAGGCGGTGCTGGCGATCCTGCGCACCGATCCGGCCATCGAATCGACCCGTCTTGTCGCCGAGCGCGAGCTGCGCGCCATGCTGACGCCCTGGCTTGGCGACGCCGTGATGACCGCCGACCTGCCGATGCCGGCCATGATCGATGCCATGATTGCCCCCAGTGCGCCAATAGATGTCGATGCGTTGCAAAAACGCATCGGCGCGGTTGCGCCCTCCGCCCGTGTGGATGGCCATGCGAGTTGGCTTGGGCCTCTGGCTGCCCTGGTGCAGACGCTCCAGGCGGTTGCCGCAGGGATGATCATGCTTGCGCTTTTGGCGATGATTGCGGTGGTGGCGCTTGCGACGCGCAGCGGCTTGTCGGCGCATGGCCCGACGATTGCGCTATTGCACCTTCTGGGGGCCGAGGACCGCACGCTCGCCGCCATTTTCCAGCAACGCTATGCCATGTCCGCGCTTCTGGGCGGCGCCATCGGCATCGTGCTTGCCCTTCTGGCGCTCCTTATGGTCGGCATGGCCGGGACCGGACTTTCGCAGAATGACGCGGGGCGGTTCCTCTGGCTGCTGACGCCCATGGGCTGGTTGGCACTTCTCCTTCTGCCGTTCGGCGCGGCGCTTATTGCCATGCTGACGGCAAGGGTGACGGTGATGCGAACGCTGGCAGAAATGCCGTGATTGCCGCGCTTGTCCGTTTGCCAGCGTTTGCTGCCCTGTGCTGGGTGTTCGGTTTTGTCTGGTTCATCGCCACCTTGCCCGATCCCGGCGATCCGGCGGTGCGGACCGATGGCATTGTCGTCTTGACGGGTGGGCAGGGGCGGCTGGCGCGCGGGGTGGCGCTTCTTGAGGCGGGAGCGGCAAAGCGGCTTTTGGTGTCTGGTGTCGATCCCAGCGTGCGGCCACATGAATTGGCCATGCAGGTTGCAAAACCGCGCGCTCTGTTTGATTGCTGCGTCGATCTGGGGCGCGAAGCGGTCGATACCCGTTCGAATGGGGCCGAGGTTGCGGCATGGGTCAAACGGCATCGCTACAGTTCTATCCGTGTCGTGACATCCAATTATCATGCCCGGCGGGCGCGGCTGGAAATTGCAGAACGCCTGCCGCCCGGCGTCGTCATCGTTGATGATCCCGTGGCGGTTGGTTTTGGTCCGGCTCTTGCCGCGCGTGAATGGAGCAAATATGCCGCGCGTCGCATCGCCATTTTGCTGGGACGTTTATGAACGCTGTCGTCCGATCGATTCTCTTTGCCGTGATCTTCTATGGCGGCTCGGTGCCGCTGGTGAGTTGGGCGGCGCTCGCCACATTGGGCAACGAGCGCTTCATGCTGCGCGCCTCGCGGCTGTGGGCGCGTTACTTCATGTGGTGCGTTCGCCATATTCTGGGCATCGAGATCGTTCTTCGTGGTGCGCTGCCACAACACAAGGGCATTGTGGCGGTCAAACATCAGTCGGCTTTTGAAACCATCGCCATGCTGGCGCTGTTCGAACGTCCGGCTGTCGTTTTGAAGGCTGAGCTGACGCGCATTCCAGTGTGGGGTTTCGTGGCACGGCGGCAGGGCGTGATCCCGGTTGAACGCGAAGCATCGGGCAAGGCAATGCGCACCATGATGCGCGCCGCCGATGCCGCGACGCAATCGAACCGGCCGATCATCATCTTTCCCGAAGGCACGCGCGCACCCTATGGCACGCAGCCGCCACTGAAACCCGGCATTGCCGGGATTTACAAGCTGCTCAAGCTGCCGGTGACGCCCATCGCGCTCGATGCCGGACGGCTATGGCCGAAAAGTTTTGTCAAGCAGCCCGGACGCATTACCCTGGCCATTCAGGAAGAGATCCCGCCCGGCCTTCCGCGCGAGGAATTCGAGCGCCGACTGCATGCTGCCATCAATCAGGACCCCGCGGCATGAAGCGGAAATTGCCGCTTTGGACCGCTCTCATCCCGTTGGTGACAGGGCTTTCCGGTTATGGCTGGCTCTGGACCGGGCAAAGCGAACGGTTCGCGGGCGATATCGCCAGAGTTCTCGGCGATAAGCATGGGGTGACATTGTCCGGCTTTCCCTATCGGCTGGAGGCCGATGCCGGGACCGTGGCGCTGCGCCGTGAGCGGCCTGACAGCTTCATGGCGCTGACCGCCGACAATGTGCGGTTGAATCGCCAGCCATGGCGGCATGAACTGACGGTGGCCAATGTCGACAACCCGCGCCTGCAACTGACCGCACCGGCCATCGCCGGAGCCCGGCTGGATGTCGAAGCGCGGCATGGACAGGCCAGCCTGCACATTGAAGACGGCCGCATCGCCCGTTTGTCCGGCGTGTTCCAGTCTGCCCTTGTCTGGCTACCTCTGGTGCCACAGACATTGCATGCCGAGAATTTTGAACTGCATTTCCGCGAAACGCCGGGTCAGGCGAAATCTGTCGGTGCATCGCCAAAAGGCCCCGATCAGGCGCAGGCGCGCATGTCAGGGCAGGCACGTGTCGGCGGTAGGGGCGCACTGGTTTCATTCGAAGCGGATTTCGGGATCACGGACGATGCGCCGATCACTTCGGTATCAGGCTGGCGGCAGGGTGGCACGCTGGAAATCCGTCGCCTGACGCTGACCGACGACAAGGCGTTCCTGTTCGCCACGCTGAACGCAACGCTGGCTGCTCTGCCCGATGGCCGGATCGCCGTTTCAGGCATTCTCGAAACCAGTTGTCCGCAGACGGTTTCAGCCCTTTTTGCAGGTGCGCCGCCTGCGCTCGAACACCGCACGCGCAAGCCGGTGCGGCTTGCCCTGTCGGGCTATGGTTCCAAGGCCCTGACGCTGAAGGCGCTCGATAACGCTAGGGGTGGTCCCGCCCGAAGTCAGGAGCCTCCGTGTCCTGTCCTGCGTCGATGATGGTGCGACGGATGGTACGCGTGCGCGTGAACAGGGCGTGCAGCGTATCGCCGTCGCCCCAGCGGATCGCACGCTGAAGCGCTGTCAGATCTTCGGTGAAGCGTTGCAGCACATCGAGCACGGCTTCGCGGTTATTGAGGAAGATGTCGCGCCACATCGTCGGGTCAGAGGCCGCAATGCGGGTGAAGTCGCGGAAGCCGCCCGCCGAATATTTGATGACTTCGGACTGCGTCACATCTTCAAGATCATTGGCCGTGCCGACAATGGTATAGGCGATCAGGTGCGGCACATGGCTGGTGACGGCGAGGACGACGTCATGATGGCGCGGTTCCATCATTTCGACATTGGCGCCGATACGCGCCCAGAAGTCGCTGACACGGGTGACGGCGTTGGCATCACAGCCGTCGGGCGGCGTCAGGATGCACCAGCGATTGTGGAACAATGTGGCAAAGCCGGAGTCCGGGCCGCTGTTTTCAGTGCCTGCGACCGGATGGGCTGGAACAAAGGCGACCCCGGTCGGCAGATGCGGCGTGACATCGGCGATGACCTGCGCCTTGACCGAGCCGACGTCGCTCAGGATGGCGTTCGCCGGCAGATCGGCTGCGATGGCCGCTGCGACCTCGCCCATGCGCGCGGGCGGCACGCACAGGATGACCAGTTCCGCATCAATGACCGCGGTGGCGGATTGGTCGCAAATATCGTCGCACAGATCAATGGCGCGGGCGCGGGCGCACACCGCCGGGTCGGCATCATGGCCGGTGACGCGCACTGTCGGCATGTGATGACGCACGGCGCGCGCGATGGACGAACCGATCAAGCCAAGGCCGATGATGGTGATGCGCGAAAACGGCAGCATCAGCCCGCCTGCTCGACAAAATTACGCAGGCAGGACGCTGCCGCGCGCGTTTCTTCCTCGGTGCCGATCGAAATGCGGATGGCGTTCGCCAGCCCCTGATTGGGCAGCCATCGCGTGAGGATGCCTTCTGCGGTCAGGGCTGCATAGGCTTTTTCTGCCGTCACCGGTCCGTTTTCGGGGAAGGTGACAAGGATGAAATTTGCCGCCGACGGCACGGCGCGCAGGCCTGCATTCCCAAGAGCGGCGATCTCTTTTTCCAGCCATCGCCGCCATTCGAGATTGTGTGCGCGCACTTTTTCGGTCCACGCCGTGTCGGCCAGGGCCGCAATGGCGCCAGCGCCACCCGCCATCGTCACGTTGAACGGTGCGCGGATGCGGTTCAGCGTGTCGATCACCGCCTGCGGACCATAGGCCCAGCCGATGCGTTCGGCGGCCAGTCCATAGATTTTCGAGAAGGTGCGCGTTGTGATCACATTGGCATGCACGCGCGCCATGGCGATGCCGTCTTCATAGTCGGGATCGTCGCTGAATTCGGCATAGGCAGCATCCAGCACCAACAGCACGTCGGACGGCAGCCCGGCATGCAGGCGCTCGACTTCGGCGCGCGGGATCATGGTGCCGGTCGGGTTGTTCGGATTGGCGAGGTAAACCAGCCGGGTGCGCGGCGTGACCGCCGCCAGCAGCGCATCGACATCCGCCGTATAGTCGGTGTCGGGGGCGGCGACCGGTGTGGCGCCCGCGCGCTGGGCGGCAATGGGATAGACCATGAAGCCGTGACGGACATACAGCACTTCATCCCCGACCGAGGCATAGGCCTGGGCCAGAAGTTGCAGAATCTCATCCGATCCGGTGCCGCAAATGACGCGTTCCGGCTCCAGCCCGTGGTGTGCGGCGATGGCATCGCGCAACGCGTGGCTCGCACCGTCGGGATAGCGGTGCGCCTTGCCTGCAACCGCCTGCATGGCTTCCACGGCTTTGGGGCTGGGGCCAAGCGGGTTTTCGTTCGACGACAGCTTGATGATGCGGTTTGCGCCATCGACGGTCGAACGACCGGGCACATAGGCCTCGATTGCAGCGATCCAGGGCTTGGGCGTGGGGGCGGCGGATGTCTGTGTCATGGCGGCCTTCTGCCCTGCCTCACGTCCTTTCGCAAGAGATGCGCCCTTGTTGCGTTGCAACAACTCTGTTAAGCCGCGCGCGACAACATTTTCCGCTATCAGACAGGAACTCAATGGCCCTGCGCAATATCGCCATCATCGCGCACGTCGATCATGGCAAGACCACCCTTGTTGACCAGTTGTTCCGCCAGTCGGGCACATTCCGCGACAATCAGCGCGTTGCCGAACGCGCGATGGACTCGAACGATCTCGAAAAAGAACGCGGCATCACCATTCTTGCCAAATGCACCAGCATCGAATGGCAGGGCACGCGCATCAATATCGTCGACACGCCCGGACACGCCGACTTCGGCGGCGAAGTCGAACGCATCCTCT
>CAZWMK010000034.1:0-19928 GCA_964635065.1 uncultured Sphingomonadaceae bacterium
TGGGCGGGCTGAAGCCGATTGTCGAATTCATGACTTTCAACTTCGCCATGCAGGCGATCGATCATATCGTCAATTCGGCGGCCAAGACCAATTACATGTCGGGCGGACAAATGCGCTGCCCTGTCGTGTTCCGCGGTCCGAACGGTGCGGCAAGCCGTGTGGCGGCACAGCACAGCCAGAATTATGCGCCATGGTATGCCAGTGTGCCGGGGCTGATCGTGATCGCGCCCTATAGCGCGGCCGATGCGAAAGGGCTGCTGAAATCCGCTATCCGTTCCCCCGATCCGGTTGTCTTCCTCGAAAATGAACTCCTCTATGGGCAAAGCTTCGAGGTGCCTGATGCCGGTGATCATCTTGTTCCGATCGGAAAGGCGCATATCGTGCGCCCGGGCCGCGATGTGACCATCGTCAGCTATTCCATCGGCGTTGGCATCGCGCTTGATGCGGCCCGCCAACTTGCGCAAGGCGGCATTGACGCCGAAGTGATCGACCTGCGTACATTGCGTCCGCTCGACAAGACGACTGTCCTTGAAAGCCTGGCGCGCACCAATCGCATGGTTGTGGTTGAAGAAGGTTGGCCATGCTGTTCGATTGCCAGTGAAATCATGGCAATATGCATGGAAGATGGCTTTGACGACCTTGATGCGCCCGTCATGCGCGTGACCAGTGCCGATGTGCCCTTGCCTTATGCTGCAAACCTTGAAAAGGCAGCACTGGTGAAAACTGAAAACGTCATCGCCGCCGTGCGTCGTGTCTGTTATGCCGCCTGAACATTATAAACCGAATTTATTCATGAGGTTTTAGATCATGACCTTTGAACTGAAGCTTCCGCCTCTTGCCATTGAAATGGAAGAAGGCGTGATCGCCAAGTGGCTGGTAAAGCCGGGCGACAGGGTCAAGCATGGCGACGTGATCGCCGAAGTCGAAACGGACAAGACGACGCTGGAGTTCGAAGCCCCGGAAGAAGGCACCATTGTCGAACTTCTCGTTCCCGCCGGCCTCAAGCTGATCAAGGTTGGTACGGTCATTGCCATCATGAAACGTGATTGAGGCTGACTGACGCCCGCAGCCAAGCCATCCGACGTGCGCCATCGCTGTAGAAGGATGTGTAATGCCGATCGATCTCAAGATGCCCGCCTTGTCGCCGACCATGACGGAAGGGGCCATTGCCAAATGGCTGGTCAAGGTTGGGGATCGTGTGCAACCCGGCGACCTGATTGCCGAGATCGAAACCGACAAGGCGGCGATGGAGTTCGAAGCCGTCGATGAAGGGGTCGTCAGCGACATCATCGTGCCATCCGGCAGCAATGGCGTTCAGGTTGGTACAGTGATTGCGCGCCTGAGCCTGGAAGGCGAGATGGCAGGCGAATCTGTGTCCTCGGCAGCACCAACGGCCCCCAAGGCTGTGCCTGTTCCTGTGGCGACGGTACCCGCATCCGATCCTGGCCCTACGCCCCCGGCAACTGCCGTGCGCACGCATGGCAGGGCAGGGCGGGTGAAGGCCAGCCCGTTGGCGCGGCGACTGGCCGAGGCCAAGGGGGTCGACCTTGCTGCGGTGGAAGGAAGCGGCCCAGGAGGACGCGTGGTCAAGGCTGATCTGGTATCTTATCGTCAGGTTGACACCGCGCGGCCGGCTGAGGCCACACAGTCCGTCGCTCCGGTGCCGGGCGCTACGCCTTACGAGACGGCCCGGCTGAGCAGTATGCGCAAGACCATTGCCCGGCGTCTGACCGAGGCAAAGCAGACAATTCCGCATATCTATCTCACTGTCGATATCCGGCTCGACAGGTTGCTGTCCATGCGGACTGAATTGAATGCTGCGCTTGCCGCGCGCAATGTCAAACTGTCGGTCAACGATCTTCTGATCAAGGCGCTGGCCCAGGCGCTGATGGACGTGCCAAGCTGCAACGTCAGTTTCCAGGGCGACGTTTTACACCATTACAGCCGGGCCGACATCTCGGTTGCGGTCAGCATTCCCGGCGGGCTGATCACGCCAATCATCGTGGCGGCGAATGAAAAGCCGGTGTCGGTGATTGCACAGGACATGGCGGCGCTTGCAGCACGTGCGCGCGAGGGCAAATTGTTGCCGCATGAATATCAGGGCGGCACCGCATCGCTGTCGAACATGGGTATGCTGGGCATCAAACAGTTCGATGCCGTCATCAACCCGCCGCAAGCGATGATCATGGCGATTGGCGCAGGCGAACAGCGGCCTGCCGTTATCGACGGCAAGCTCGATGTGGCAACAATCATGAGTGCGACAGGCAGTTTCGACCATCGCGCCATCGACGGGGCCGACGGTGCAGCGCTGATGACGCGCTTCAAGGAATTGATCGAAGCACCGCTGGCCCTGTTGGCCTGACGAGGCAGCGGCCTGACAGCGGACTGCCAGGCCGCATGACGTCAGTTGACTGGCTCGAAAGCCGTTTCTTGTTCGTTGAGGAGATGCAGCACGCCATCGCTGATCGCAAAATAGGCGCCGCGCAGCTTGATCCTGCCCGCAGCCTCACGATCCGCAATGCAGGGAAAGGTGCGGAGATTGGCAAGGCTGACCTTGACCGATTCCAGTTCAAGCGCGCGTTCGACAGCGCGATCCGTGCGCCCGTCATGCGCCACCAGAATGCGGTCGCGGGCATCATCGAGCAGGTCGATCCAGTGGGCAATAAAACCACCGGCACCGGCAGGCGCACCATCGAAGGTGCGATTGAGGGCAGCCTTCACACCGCCGCAGCGACCATGACCCATGACAAGGATTTCCTCGACCTCGAGCTGCGTTACGGCAAACTCGAGTGCTGCCGATACGCCATGGCGGCCACCGCCCGTCTCGAAAGGAGGCACAAGATTGGCAACGTTGCGTACGACGAAAATCTCGCCCGGCCCGACATCGAAGATCTGAGACGGGTCAACTCGACTGTCAGAGCAGGCAATGACCATGGTCTTTGGGGACTGCCCCTCAAGCAGGGCATCATAGCGGGCGCGCTGTGCGTTGTAGGCGCCCGAGCGGAACCGGCGATAACCGGCAATCAGGGGATCGTTTTCAGCCATGCGCCGTGCCTAGCCGTTCGGGCAGGTGAACACAACATGCTTTGCCATTCCATCCCAGTCGGGATATTCAGACCCCATGACTGACCAGACCCCAGCGATCCGCACCCGCAAGCCCGACTGGCTGCGCGTCAAGGCCCCCACCAGTGTCGGCTTTTCGGAAACGAGAAAACTGATGCGCGACCTCAAGCTCAACACTGTGTGCGAGGAAGCCGCGTGCCCGAACATCGGGGAATGCTGGCAGCAGAAACATGCAACCGTCATGATTCTCGGTGACACCTGCACCCGGGCCTGCGCTTTTTGCAACGTCAAGACAGGCATGCCGCGCGCAGTCGACCCGATGGAACCGTCGCATGTCGCCGAAGTAGCTGCGACATTGGGGCTTGAACATATCGTCATCACCTCGGTCGACCGCGACGATCTCCCCGATGGTGGATCGTCGCAATTCGTCAAGGTCATCGAAGCGGTGCGCGCACGGGCGCCCGGAACAACCATTGAAATCCTGACGCCGGACTTTCGTAACAAGGCGATGGATGCCGTGCGGCGCATCGTCGATGCCCGCCCGGATGTGTATAATCACAATCTCGAAACTGTTCCGCGGCTTTATCCTACGATCCGGCCCGGCGCGCGCTATTATCACTCGCTGCGTCTGCTTGAGACGGTCAAGACGCTTGATCCGTCGATCTTCACCAAGTCGGGCCTCATGGTGGGCCTTGGCGAGGAACGACTGGAACTGCACCAGGTCATGGACGACATGCGTTCAGCCGACATCGATTTTCTGACGATCGGCCAATATCTCCAGCCTACGCCGCGGCACGCCAAGGTGGTCGAGTTCATCACGCCGGATACCTTCAAGGCCTATGGCACCATGGCCAAGGCCAAGGGCTTCCTGCTGGTATCGGCAACGCCGCTGACGCGATCGAGCTACCATGCGGGCGACGATTTCGCAAAACTGCGTGCAGCGCGTGACGAAAAGCTGGCGGCAACGCGCGCCTGATTCCGCATGCCCAGTCACCGCGAAAGCCGAATCCTGCCGTATCGGGCCGAACAGATGTTCGACCTGGTGGCCGATATCCGGGCCTATCCACAGTTTCTTCCATGGGTGGCCGGCATGCGGGTCCGCGCGCAGGAAGGGAATGTTGTGACTGCCGACATGATCGTCGGCTTCCGGGCTTTGCGGGAAAGCTTCACAACGCGCGTCACGCTCGACCGGCCCCGTCAGATCCATATCGATTATGTGTCAGGCCCGCTGAAATATCTGCGAAACGACTGGTTTTTCAGCGATGTCGAACAGGGCTGCGAAATTGATTTCACGGTCGATTTCGCTTTTCACAATCGCGTGTTTGAAAAACTGGCTGGCGCCTTCTTCCACGAAGCCTTCAGGCGGATGGTGGCCGCGTTCGAAAAACGCGCAGGAGTGATTTATGCCACGCCTTCGCTATCAGGCAGCAGCAGTTCCAGTGCGCAACGCACAGCCTGAATCCTGATTTCAGTACGCCCGAGATCGTCAAAGTTTTTCCTGTCGGCGACAACATGATCGGGCGATTCGCCCTTTTCGGCACGCGCAAAGACCACGGTGCCGACGGGCTTGCGGTCGCTGCCGCCTCCGGGTCCGGCGACCCCGGTGATGGCCACGGCAACATCGGCGTTGCTGTGTGCCAGGGCACCCTGTGCCATTGCCCAGGCCGTGGCGATTGAAACGGCACCAAAGGTTTCAATGACGTCGCTGTGTACACCCAGCATCGTCATTTTCGCTTCGTTGGAATATGTGACATAGCCGCATTCGAATACGTCGGATGCGCCGGGAATTTCGGTCAGAAGGCCGGCGACAAGGCCGCCAGTGCAGGATTCGGCAAGCGCGATCTTGCGGCTGCGCGCACGGTTTTCATCGATTACGCGCTGTGCCAGCGCACGCATGTCGTCTGTGAACAGCATGAAACTCTTACTCCTCCGGACTCGGCAGGCGCACTGTGGCCACAGCCTGCGCACCGATCCCTTCGCGCCGACCTGTAAAACCAAGACCCTCGGTCGTCGTTGCCTTGATACTGATCCGATCGACATGCAGTTTCAATATCGCAGCGACCCGCGCGCGCATGGCATCCCGATGGGGGCCGATTTTCGGGGCTTCCGCGATGATGGTCAGGTCAACATGATCGATAATGCCGCCGCGCGCCGCAACACGGTCGGCGGCATGGCGCAGAAACTGATCCGACGCCGCACCACGCCATGCCGGATCAGAGGGTGGGAAATGCTGTCCGATATCGCCATCCGCGATCGCGCCCAAAATGGCATCGGTCAAGGCATGCAGGGCGACATCGGCGTCAGAATGGCCCTTGAGCCGCCTGTTGTGCGGAATTTTCAGGCCGCAAAGCCAGACATGATCGCCGTCTTCGAAGGCATGAACGTCAAATCCCATTCCGGTCCGTGACGTCATGGTAGCGGCGAGGAGGGATTCGGCGCGCATGAAATCCTCGTTGGTGGTCAGTTTGATATTGCCTTCGCTGCCCGGCACCAGTGCGACGGTCACACCCGCAGACCGGGCGATTTCAGCATCGTCGGTAGCGCCGGGGGCAGCCGCGCGATGGGCGGCAAGGATCGGTGCGAAATGAAACCCCTGGGGTGTCTGAACCCGCCACAAGCCATCGCGGTCGACTACATCCGACATGACGCCATTGTACGACCGGCGCAGGCTGTCGACCACAGCCAGGGCAGGAACGACGGCCGGTGCCTCGTTCAACGCCTGGATGACATGGGCAAGCGTCGCCTGATTGATGAAGCAGCGCGCCGCATCATGGATCAGAACCTGACGACATCCACCCTTTGCGGCCAGTGCTTCCAGCCCGGCGCGCACCGATTCCTGCCGTGTCGTCCCACCTGTTATGGGCGGGGGCAGGCCTAGACCGGCGATCGCATCCTCATAAAGTGCACGGTCATCGACATGAATCACCACATGGATGGCGTCTGGCGCAACGACGGGCAAAAAAGCCCTCACAGTGCGCCGCAACACCGGCATGCCCCTCAACAGGCGATAAGTTTTGGGAACGTCGCCCCCCGCGCGCAGGCCACGGCCGGCAGCGACGATCAACACGGCAAGGCCCGGCGTCGGTATCATGGGCTTGCCCCTTAGCGGCTTCTGCCCTTGCCGAACAGTCTGAAAGAGATTAAGGCTGTGCCTGTTTTTTAAGCAGATATGTGACATGCCCCGTCTAGCACCGATTGCGATTGGTCCCGTACGCATCGAAACTCCCGTCATCCTTGCGCCGATGACGGGGGTTAGCGACCTGCCGTTTCGCAAACTGGTCAAGCGTTATGGCGCTGGCCTGACCGTGACGGAAATGATCGCCAGCCAGGCGATGGTGCGCGAAACGCGGCAGTCGATCCAGAAATGCGCCTGGGCACCCGAAGAAGAACCGGTGTCAATGCAGCTTGCGGGCTGCGAACCGGCGATCATGGCCGAAGCTGCCAAGCTGAACGCCGATCGCGGTGCGGCGATCATCGACATCAACATGGGCTGTCCGGTCAAGAAAGTGGTGAATGGCCACGCCGGCTCGTCGCTGATGCGCGACCTGCCGCTGGCGGCCCGGCTGATCGCGGCCACGGTCAAGGCGGTCAATCTGCCTGTCACACTGAAAATGCGCATGGGCTGGGATCATGCCAGCCTGAATGCGCCCGAACTGGCGCGCATTGCCGAAGACCTTGGCGTCCAGATGATTACCGTGCATGGCCGTACCCGCTGCCAGATGTACAAGGGCAATGCCGATTGGGCTTTTGTGCGTTCGGTGAAGAATGCCGTGAAACTGCCCGTTGTCGTCAATGGCGATATCTGTTCCATTGAGGATGTCGAACAGGCCCTCGATCAGTCGGGGGCAGATGCGGTGATGATTGGTCGCGGCGCCTATGGCAAGCCTTGGCTTCTGGGACAGGTCATGCACTGGCTGGAGACCGGCGAGCGTTTGCCAGACCCTACGATTGATGAACAATATGCCCTGATCTCAGAGCATTATGACATGATGCTCGATCATTACGACAGCTACACGGCTGTCAATCTGTCGCGCAAGCATATTGGCTGGTATACCAAGGGTTTGCATGGTTCGGCAGACTTCCGCAATGCCGTCAATCAGGAAGGCGACCCGCTTGTGGTCAAGGCGATGCTGCGGAACTTTTATCAGCCCTGGCTCTCGCGCGCTGCGGCCTGACAATGGCGCATACGAGGCGCCCTGCCAGCACACAGGCTGAAACGGGCACGTCTGAAACGGGCAAGACCGAGGCAGGAAAAGCTCCTACCGTCGGCGACATTCTGAATGCCATCCCGATGCCGGTGCTGCTGATCGACCCGGCGGGCGAACCGGCGAATATCAACATCGCGGGCGAAGTCTTCTTCAACATGTCGCGGACAGCGCTGACGGAGCGTGGCTGGGACGCTGTCTTGCCGGTTGACAGTCCCCTCAGGGCATTTCTGGTCGAAGCGCGCACGGTTGCAGGCGACTATTCCGCGTATGAAGTCGATCTCAGCCTGATCGCTGGCGGTGTATATCGGGCCGATCTGTTCATTGCGCCGCTCGCCGAATGGCCAGGATGGCTGACATTGACCATTCGCGCCCGGACAGCCGCTGCCCTCGCAAACCGCCAACTGGACCATCAGGGCGCCGCACGGTCCGCCGAGGGCGTGGCCGCAATGCTGGCGCATGAAATCAAGAATCCGTTGTCCGGCATTCGCGGTGCGGCCCAGCTGCTGTCGCTGGATGCCGGCTCCGACACGACAGAACTTACCGACCTCATCTGTACAGAAGTCGATCGTATCAGCGCATTGATCGACCGAATGGAAGGTTTTACCGATACGCGCCCGCTTGAACGCAAGCCCGAGAATATTCACAGCATCCTTGGCCATGTCCGGCGAGTTGCCGAGGCTGGCTTTGCCCGCAACATCCGGATCCGCGAGCATTATGACCCATCGCTTCCGGCGGTCTCGGGCAATCGTGATGCCTTGGTGCAGATTTTCCTGAACCTTGTGAAAAATGCCTCTGAGGCCATCGGCGATACCGGAGGCGAAATCACGCTGACGACGGCCTATCGCCATGGCATGCGCATTGCCGTGCGCGGCGCGAACCGCCGTGTGTCGGTGCCGATTGAAATCTGTGTCATCGATACAGGGCCGGGCGCGCCATCCGATATCGTCAATTATCTGTTCGATCCATTCGTGACATCGAAGCCGACACGAGGCGGGCTGGGGCTGGGGCTGGCGCTGGTAGCCAAGCTGGTCAGCGATCATGGCGGCATCGTTGAATATGAAAGGCGTCCGGATCCGCCGCGCACCATTTTTCGAGTCCTCTTGCCAGTAGCGGGGAAAAATTGAGCGAGAATGCTGTCATTATCGTGGTCGACGACGATGCGGCCATCCGCACTGTCGTGCGGCAGGCGCTGGTACGCGCCGGCCATGATGTCCGCACGACCGACAGTGTCGCCGGTCTGTGGCGGATGATCAATGACGGGATCGGCGATGTCGTCATCACCGATGTCATGCTGCCCGATGCCAATGGCCTTGATGCCATTCCGGCCATTTTCGCCAAGCGTCCCGGATTGCCCTTCATCGTGATGAGTGCGCAAAACACGCTGGCGACGGCAGTGCGCGCAACCGAAAAAGGCGCTTTTGAATATCTGCCAAAGCCTTTTGATATCAATGAACTGACACGCGCTGTTGCCAGTGCGCTCGAACAGGTGCGCATGGGGCGTACCGGTTTGCAACCCGCGCTTGCCCCGCGCGAGGAACTGCCGTTGATCGGCCGGTCGCAGGCGATGCAGGATGTGTATCGCACCATTGCCCGTGTTGTGCCGACGGATTTGACCGTGATGATCCTTGGGGAATCCGGCACGGGCAAGGAACTGGTGGCACGTGCACTGCACGACCTTGGACCGCGACGCACCGGCCCATTCGTCCCGCTCAACATGGCCGCTATTCCGCGCGAACTGATCGAGTCCGAATTGTTCGGACATGAACGCGGCGCCTTCACCGGCGCGGCACAGCGCGCAACGGGCCGTTTCGAACAGGCGCAGGGCGGCACCCTGTTCCTCGATGAAATCGGCGACATGCCGATGGATGCGCAAACCCGGCTGTTGCGCGTCCTGCAATCGGGCGAATTTACCACTGTCGGCGGGACACGTGCCATCCGCGCCGATGTTCGCATCATTTCCGCCACGCACAAGGACCTGCGTCGTCTGATCGATGCCGGACAGTTCCGCGAGGATCTCTTCTATCGCCTGAACGTCGTTCCGGTCCGCTTGCCGCCGCTGCGGGCGCGCGTCGACGACATTGCCGACCTTGCAACCCATTTCCTCGATCGTGCCGCGGAGGAGGGGCTGCCGCACAAGTCGCTTGATGCCAGCGCCATCGAATGGATGCGCAACTATCCCTGGCCTGGCAATGTGCGCGAACTGGAAAATCTGATGCGTCGCCTTGCCGCCCTCGCACGCGAGGATGTGCTGACGGCGGGTGTCGTTGAGATGGGCTTGCACGAGGGCCAACCGCCCGTGCAGGTAAACCGTAACGGCGACAAGGGTCTGGCCGCCTCGGTCGAGCGTCACCTGTCCAGTTATTTTGCAACTTTCGAGGATCAGTTGCCCCCCGATGGCCTTTACGAGCGTGTGCTGCGCGAAGTCGAACGACCGCTTTTGACGCTGGCGCTGGCTGCGACTGGGGGCAATCAGCTCAAGGCCGCAAAAATGCTCGGCATGAACCGAAACACATTGCGCAAGAAGCTGAGCGAATTGAGGATCGAGGCGGCAACCTTGCGGCAAAGCCTGTAAGATTGCGACAAATGGCGTTGCCCATCGGCAACAGGCTGTTTCCAAGACGCCACAAAGGCGCTAGGGAAAGCCATGGCTGAAACGGCTTTGCTTGCCCGGAAGGAAACGCGCTGGCGTCGCATGCGCCGCCGCGTCAGTCGCATTATTGCCCGTGTGGGCTATTATCCCCGGCTAGAAATCGGTTTTGCCATTTTTGCGATTGTCGCCGCCATGGCGAGTTACACCGCCATTGTCGGCAATGTTGCGCCGACCCAGGGTTATACGCCAACCTTGCGCACGATCCTGCTGCTGTCCGGCCTTGTGCCACTGATGGCGCTGATCGTCCTCATCGCCCGCCGGATCGCCTTTCTTCTTGGTGCGCGGCGGCAAGGACGGGTGGGGGCCCGCCTGCACGTCCGGATGGTCGCCCTGTTTGCGAGCGTGGCGGCCGTGCCAACCCTTCTGGTTGTGATCTTTGCCTCGCTCCTGTTTCAGTTCGGGGTACAATTCTGGTTTTCCGACCGCGCACGCACCGTGCTGGAAAATGCCGATCAGGTCGCCAAGGCCTATGTCGAGGAGAACAAGCAGCGGATCGTTGCCGATATTTTAGCCATGGCCAATGACGTCAATGGATATGCGAATGAATATGGCATTGATTCCAGTGCTTTTCGTGAAGGTCTTGACTTTCAGGTTGCTGCCAGAAACCTGACTGAAGCCGGCGTTTTTTCCACCATGGGTGGCGAGTTTCTTGTCTATGCCAGTGTCAATCTGGACAATCGTCCCTTGGCGCAGCGGATTCTGCCGACCGATCTTGCGCGGGCGCAGGGGGGACAGGCCAGCGTCATTGCTTCATCTTCGGACCGGGTGGAAGCGGTCGTCCGGATCGATCCGATCTTCGAACGCTATATCTATGTCAGCCGCAAGGTCGACCCGCAGGTCTTGAATTCCGTGGCGCGCACACAAACGGCGCTGTCGGAATATCAATCGCTGATCGAACGATCGAAGACGATGCAACTGCGGTTCAACCTGATGCTGGCAGCGATTTCGCTGCTGATCCTCGCCGCGACCGTTGTCTTTGCGCTCTGGCTGGCAAACCGTCTCGTCAAACCGATTGGTCGTCTGGCGCGTGCTGCCGAGCGCGTTGGCAGTGGCGATCTGAGTGCGCGTGTGCCGATCCGCGGCAGTCCGGATGAACTGGGCACGCTGGCACGCGCATTCAACCGCATGGCAAAGCAGCTTGAGGTGCAAACCTCGGCGCTGGATCGTCGCCGTCGCTTTACGGAAGCCGTGCTGGCAGGGGTTACGGCGGGCGTCTTGTCGATTGACCGCGAGGGCACCATCCGCCTGTGCAACAGTTCGGCCGAGGCGCTGCTGGAAAGCAAGGGACGCCTGTTGATCGGCCAGAAACTGAGCGATGCCGTCCCTGAATTCGCACCGATTTTCGATAATGCCGTCACCAAGGGCCATGCCGAAGGCCAAGCGCGCATCCTGCGTGGCAACGAGACGCAGACGCTGATGGTGCAGGCCGCAGCCGAAGCGGGCGGCGAGGGAGGGTATGTCCTGACCTTCGACGACATTTCGCAGCAGCTTTCCGATCAGCGTCGTGCCGCATGGGCCGATGTGGCCCGGCGCATCGCGCACGAGATCAAGAATCCGCTGACCCCCATCCAGCTGTCGGCCGAGCGTTTGCAACGTCGTTATGGCAAGCAGATCGTGCAGGATCCGGAAACCTTTGCCAGCCTGACCGGCACCATTGTTCGTCAGGTCGGCGATCTGCGGCGCATGGTGGATGAATTTTCCTCCTTTGCCCGCATGCCCAAGCCGGTGTTCCGGTCTGAACCCGTGCTCGATATTGCCCGCCAGGCACTGTTCATGCAGGAAGTCGCCCATCCGGCGATCCGCTTCGAATTGAACCTGGCAGAGGATCTGCCTCTGTTCGTATGTGATCGTCGCCAGATTGCCCAAGCCTTGACCAATCTTCTCAAGAATGCCGCAGAAGCAATTGATGCAAGAGTTGATGATATCGAGCAGGGGCATGTTTCCGTCGCCATCCACGGCAACATTGACAGCCTGTCCATCACGATTACCGACAATGGCGTCGGCATTCCTGCAGACCTGCGCGACCGCATCACCGAACCCTATGTAACAACCCGCGCCCGTGGCACGGGGCTTGGCCTCGCCATCGTCAAGAAGATCATCGAAGAACATGACGGCGTTCTCGAACTTGGCGGAAATCCCGACGGCGAGGGCACGCGGGTTTCCATGCGCTTTGACCTTGCGGCCCTTGCCCGGCGGCTCGCGCCGGATGAGGGCCATTATGAACCTGTGCCGGAGGCGGACCGCCGCCCCGGACTTGCATGAGGAGTCTGCATGGCGCTCGATATCCTGATCGTTGATGACGAGGCCGACATCCGCGAGTTGATCGCGGGCGTTCTGGAAGACGAAGGCTATGAAACCCGCACCGCCAGAGACAGCGACAGTGCGCTTGCCGCGTTGCATGACCGCCGCCCGGCATTGATGGTGCTGGATATCTGGCTGCAAGGTTCGCGTCTCGACGGAATCGAGTTGCTGGAGCAGGTCAAACAACAAGACCCGTCGTTGCCGGTCATCATCATTTCCGGGCACGGCAACATTGAAACGGCTGTCGCCGCGATCAAGCGCGGCGCCTATGATTTCATCGAAAAGCCCTTTCAGGCCGATCAGCTCATCCTGGCTGTCCAGAGAGCGACCGAAACCGAACGCCTGCGCCGCGAAAATGAGGAATTACGCGAACGTGCGGGGTTCGACAGCGAGATGACCGGCTCCTCCGCCCTCATCAACAACGTGCGCGCGACGATCAAACGCGTGGCACTCACCGGCAGTCGGGTGTTCATTACAGGCCCGGCGGGAGCAGGCAAGGAAATCGCCGCACGCCTGCTGCACCAATGGTCATCGCGCGCCAATGCACCTTTTGTCGTCGTGTCCGCCGCGCGCATGCATCCCGACCGTGTCGAGGAAGAGTTGTTCGGACGTGAGGATGAGGGAAAACCATTGCGCGTCGGCCTGTTCGAGCAGGCGCATGGCGGAACGCTCTTCCTTGACGAAATCGCCGACATGCCCATGCCGACGCAGGCCAAGATCCTGCGCGTCCTGACCGAACAGGTGTTCCAGCGTGTCGGCGGCAGCCGCAATGTGCGCGTCGATGTGCGCGTCATCAGTGCAACCGCCCGCGAACTGCGGGACGAAATCGCAGCCGGACGGTTCCGGGAAGACCTTTATTACCGCCTGAATGTCGTGCCCGTGCATTTGCCGGCTTTGTCCGAACGGCGGGAAGACATTTTGGAACTGGCCGAATATTTCCTCGCCCGCTTTGCAGCCGACCGGCGTTTGCCGACGCCAGTCTTGAGTGACGATGCGCTTGCCGCGCTTCAGACTTATGATTGGCCGGGCAATGTGCGCCAGTTACGCAATGTGATGGAACGCACGCTGATCCTTGCCCCCGCCGACCGGGCAGGGCGCATCGACCTCGACATGTTGCCCGACGAAGTGACTATGGAACCGGCCAAGCTGTTTCCCGATCAGGCCGCCCGTTCCATCATGGGGGCGCCGTTGCGCGAAGCCCGTGAATCCTTTGAGCGCGAATATCTCAGAGTGCAGATTCGCAGATTTTCGGGCAATATCTCGCGTACGGCCGCATTCATTGGCATGGAACGCTCGGCCCTTCACCGCAAGCTCAAGTCCCTCGGTCTGACCGAAACCGGTCGTGAAGGAGATGACGAGGTGGGCGAGGGAACAGAGGAAGGGCGGAACTGAAACCGGAACGCGATTTCAGTTGTCCCCGGAGCGACCGTCGGTTAAGTGAGGAGTCAGGGGACGTATTTGTGCCTGTCCATAATGACAGACGCCGCTGAACGGCGCAGGCGCAAACCATTGTAGTTTGCCAATAATGAGGCCTAGCATGGCAGATAAAACCAATAACTTGCAGGACGTTTTCCTCAATACCATCCGCAAGAGCAAGACACCTGTCACAATGTTTCTCGTGAATGGTGTGAAACTTCAGGGTGTCATCACCTGGTTCGATAATTTTTCGGTGCTTTTGCGTCGTGATGGTCATTCGCAGCTTGTGTACAAGCACGCGATTTCGACGGTCATGCCCGCCGGCCCTATTCAGATGTTCGATTCCGAAAAGGACAATGACGTCGATTGAGCGTGGCAGAATCTTCACATGATCCCCTCGACGCCCGGCAAAGGCGGCGAGGGGGCAAGCCAACCTTCGGTCAGGATGACGATGGCAGCGGAACCGTGCATGGTGCGCGCGCGATCGTTGTCCATCCCGCCTTCGGACAGGCGTCGGGCGGGAATGCCGGACGCGATCCTGAAGCGCGCCTGGAAGAAGCCGTCAACCTTTCCCAGGCCATCGCGCTTGATGTGCGTGCACGTGAAATCGTGCGGATCAGAGCGCCGAGGGCCAGCCATCTGTTTGGCAGCGGTCAGATCGAACGGCTGGCCGCGCTGGTAGAAACCCATGAGGCCGAGCTCGTTGTCATTGATGGCGCGGTTTCGCCTATTCAGCAGCGCAATCTTGAAAAAGACCTCAAAGCCAAGGTCATCGATCGCACCGGCCTCATCCTTGAAATCTTCGGTGAGCGCGCGCAGACCAAGGAAGGCGTGCTTCAGGTCGAACTGGCGCATCTCAATTACCAGGCAAGCCGTCTTGTGCGTTCCTGGACGCACCTTGAACGCCAGCGCGGCGGTTTCGGCTTTCTTGGCGGTCCCGGCGAAACGCAGATCGAGGCCGATCGTCGCCTGATCCGCGAACGCATCGCCAAGCTGGAGCGCGAACTGGAAGATGTGCGGCGTACACGCGCGCTGCACCGGCGTCAGCGCAAGAAGGCGCCTTATCCGATTGTGGCCCTGGTCGGTTATACCAATGCCGGAAAGTCGACCCTGTTCAACCGCCTGACAGGCGCTGATGTCATGGCGAAGGATTTGCTGTTCGCAACGCTAGATCCGACAATGCGGGCCATTGAACTGCCGGGTATCGACAAGGTCATCCTGTCAGACACCGTCGGTTTCATCTCGGCGTTGCCAACCCAGCTCATTGCCGCTTTCCGCGCCACGCTCGAAGAGGTTCTGGAAGCGGATATCATTGTCCATGTCCGCGATATTGCCCATCCTGACAGCGAAGCGCAGGCGGCTGACGTCGAGGGCGTGCTGCGCGATCTCGGCATGATCGATAATCGCGATGCCGAAGACGGCAAGGGCACGCCGATCATCGAAGCGCTGAACAAGGTCGATCTGATCGACCCCGACCAGCAGGCTGCCCTGCGCCTCGAGGCTGCGCGGCGCGATGACATGGTCTTGCTGTCCGCAGTGACAGGCGAGGGGGTGGACGCGCTTCAGCTGGCTATCGTCAAGCGTCTGCAAGCGTCAGCCCGCATCCACAGCTTCACCTTCGGTCCTGCCGACGGTGCGCGCATGGCCTGGCTCCACAAGCATGGCGAGGTGGTGGACCGGACCGTTTCCGAGGATGGCCTGACGCAGATGAAGGTGCGTCTGGATGACGTCATGAAGGCACGTTTCGACGCCTTGTAAGTGGGGGCGCTGGCCCTCTCAGGCCTTGTTAATACGTCAACTACTGCGCATCAACGCTGGGTTGCAGCTTTCGCGGCGACCCAAAGGCGTTCTTTTTCTTCAAGGCTGAGCGCCGCGAAGTCGGGTCCCGACGCCGTTTCCATGCTGCGAAAGCGGGTTTCAAACTTGTCGGTTGCGCCACGCAAGGCTTCTTCGGCATCGACACCGAGGTGGCGGGCATAGTTGATGACGGCAAACAACAGGTCGCCGACTTCATCGACGTGCGCATCATGGCTGTTCGCCGCGCTGACCTCGTCCAGTTCCTCCATGATCTTGGCACGCGGGCCTTCGGCATCCGGCCAGTCGAAGCCGACACGCGCAGCGCGGGACTGGATTTTCTGTGCGCGCTTTGCCGCAGGCAGTGCGCGGGCGACGCCGGAGAGCGCACTGTCGCGCTGTTTTTCGCGCGCTTTCAGAGCATCCCATGCGCGCGTCTGTTCAGCTGCATCGGCAATCACGGCATCGCCAAAAACATGAGGATGCCGACGGATCATTTTATCCGTGATACCGGAAATCACATCGTCCAGTGTGAAGTGACCAGCCTCGCGGGCCATCTGCGCATGATAGACGACCTGCAACAGCAGATCGCCAAGCTCCTCGCACAATTCACCCATGTCGCCCTGGGCAATGGCATCGGCAACTTCATAGGCTTCTTCGATGGTATAGGGCGCTATCGTCGCAAATGTCTGCTCGATATCCCAAGGGCAGCCGCCGTTCGGATCACGCAGGCGACGCATCACGTCAGCAAGGGGGGTAAGGTCAGCCATGAAAAAGTCCGATAATATATATTATGTTAAATATGTTTATGCCAGATCGATGATGAGGCCATCATGGCCGGGTATCACCCCCTGCGGCAGTTCGTTGCAAAGCGTGCGATAATCCATGCTGTTGTCCATATGGGTTAGCACTGCAAGCCGTGGCTGATAGCGCGCGATCCACTCAAGCGTCAGTGCCAGGTGCGCATGCGTCGGGTGCGGATTACGACGCAACGCATCGACCACCCAAAGATCGAGACCTTTCAGATGGCGTTCGGATTCGGGCGGAATTCCATTGATATCCGTGGAATATGCAAGCGACTTGCCGCCGCAGTCTATACGATAGCCGACAGAGTCAATCGGACCATGCCGCTGCCGGAATGGCGTGACACGCATTGAACCGATCATCAGCTGTTCCGGCAGGATATTCTTTTCGGCAATTGCCGGATAGTCGCCAGCCCCTTCAAATATATAGGAAAAACGACTTCCTAGAACATCCCATGTCGCGCTGGTGGCATAGCAGTCGATCTTACGGCCCATGGCATGGCACAGTGGTCGAAGATCATCGATGCCATGTGCATGATCGGCATGGTCGTGGGTATAGAACACGGCATCGAGATGGCCGACACCGGCATCCAGCAACTGTTCACGCATATCCGGGCTGGTATCGATCAGCAGCGCATGTGCGCCCTGTTCAACGAGAACGGAAACACGCCGTCGGCGATTTTTCGGCTCAACCGGATCACAGACACCCCAGTCGCCACCGATGCGCGGGACGCCGCTTGACGTGCCCGAACCGAGCACCGTCAGTCTCACGGCAAGCGCGCCTTGTTGAACAGGGTCAGGAAGTTGTGCGTTGTTGTTTTCGCCAGTTCTTCAACCGTAACGCCCCGCAGGCGCGCCAAAAATGCCGCACTATGTGCAACATAGGCAGGTTCGCAGGTCTTGCCCCGCACTGGCACGGGGGCCAGAAACGGTGCGTCAGTTTCGATCAGCAGACGGTCTGCCGGCAGACGTGCGGCCGTTGCTTGCAGGGCCTGAGCATTCTTGAAGGTGACGATGCCCGACAGGGAAATATAAAAACCCATGTCAAGTGCTTGATCTGCCAGCCAATCACTTGCCGTAAAGCAATGAATGACGCCGGTCAGCGGCCCCTTCCCCATGGCTTCGCGCAATATGGCAATGGTGTCTGCTTCTGCATCACGGGTGTGGACGACAATCGGCAGACCGGTTTCCTGCGCTGCACGAATGTGACTTTGAAAACTGGCCTGCTGCTGCGCACGGTCGCTTTTGTCATAATAATAATCCAGCCCGGTTTCACCGATGCCGACAACGCGCGGATGATGTGCGGCATCGATCAGGCGCGCTGTGTCGAGATCGGCATGCTGGTCGGCTTCGTGCGGATGAATGCCAACCGTGGCCCATATATCCGGGGCACTGTCTGCCAGACGGATCACTGCATCCCATTCATCAAGGCGTGTCGAGATGCCAAGCATCCCCGACACCCCGGCGTCGCGCGCACGCGCGATGACGCCTGCTTGATCCTCGATCAATCCGGGATAGTTCAGGTGGCAATGACTGTCGATGAACATCAGACGGCGTCTGCCTCTACCCAGCGCGGAAAAACACCTTCTGGAGCAGGTAGTTGCAGGCCGGGCTTCAATGGATGACTGAGCGCGGCGAAATCGCGGCAATCGGCAGGAACCGCCAGAAGATCAAGCAATTTACCACCCGATACGGGCATGGCGGGCTGTATCAGGATAGCGAAACGGCGCACAGCCTCCGCGACATTGTAGAGAATCGTCGCGGCACGCTCCGGATCGGTTTTCCGTACCGTCCACGGCGCCTGGGCCGCGATGTAGCCATTGGCTTCGCTGACCACGCGAAAAACCTGTTCAAGCGCCTGATGCAGCGCGAAATGCTGCATGGCGGCATCGACTTCGCCGGGAAGCGCATCGAGACGGGCATAAAAGGCCTCGTCCTCCGCCGTGCGGGGGCCGGGCGCAGGCAGGATACCATCCAGATTCTTGGCGATCATCGACAGCGAGCGCTGCGCCAGATTGCCAAGGTCGTTCGCCAGATCGCCGTTGATGCGCGCGACGATCGCATCATGACTGTAACTGCCATCCTGACCGAAGGGGACTTCACGCAACAGGAAGTAGCGCAGCTGATCAACGCCATAAAGTTCGGCCAACGCCAGCGGTTCGACGACATTGCCCAGTGATTTCGACATTTTCTCGCCCTTGTTCAGGACGAAGCCGTGACCGAAAACGCAGCCTGGCAAGGCGACATCAGCCGACATCAGGAAAGCGGGCCAGTAGATGGCGTGAAAGCGCACGACATCCTTGCCAATGACGTGGACATCGGCGGGCCAGCGCGCTGTATAGTCGGCGCCGGGGAAGCCTGCGCCGGTCAGATAGTTGGTCAGCGCATCAACCCAGACATACATGACATGGCCGGGCGCGTCGGGCACAGGCACGCCCCAGTCGAAACTTGTGCGCGAAATCGACAGATCCGACAGGCCGCCTTTGACGAAATTGATCATCTCATTGCGGCGGCTCGCCGGCTGGATGAAATCGGGATTGGCGTCATAAAAGGCCAGCAGCCGGTCCTGATAGGCGGAAAGCCGGAAAAAATAGCTTTCCTCGACCGTCCATTCGACCGGAGTGCCCTGCGGCGACAGCTTGCAGCCGTCCGGCCCCGCAACCAGTTCCTTTTCATCATAATAGGCTTCATCGCGGACAGAGTACCAGCCCTCATAGCGGTCGAGGTAAATGTCGCCCTTGTCCGCCATGCGGCGGAAGAGCTTCTGCAATTCGTACGATTCGGGCGTTGTCCGCTCCGTCGGCAGCACGCGCTCCCCGATCATGTTCTGATTCGTGCCGATCAGGCCGACTTTCCGGCCGTCCGCGGCCAAAATGGCCCGTGTCATATAAGTGGCCGTCGTCTTGCCCTTGGTTCCCGTTAATCCGATCAGCTCCAGCCGGCCGGAAGGATGATTGAAAAACCGGTCGGAAACATAAGCCAGAGCGCGTCTGGTATCGGCAACGCGAACCCAGGGAACCGTGAGGCCGTCAACCGGCTTTTGCAGCAAGATCGCCGATACAGACTGATTCTGGGCTTGAAGCGCATAGCGATGACCATCGGTAACATAACCTTCGATACAAACAAACAAGGAACCCTGGCGGACTTTACGCGAATCATAGGCGATAGCGTCGATATCGACCGACAGATCGCAGTTTTGATCCAGTATTTCGATTCCGTCCAGTAAATCCTTTAATTTCATGACTCCATATCCTCACAGTCGGTTAATCTTTAAAAGTCTATTTTATTCTGTTTCACCCGATTGGGCAACTTCTTCTTCGATCGCGGCAAAGACAACCGTAATCACGCTGCCGCGTTTGAGATGGGTGATTGCCGGTTCTGTTGCCGGTTCTGTTGCCGGCGTGCCGCCGGCCGGATCCGCAGCGCTGCCGGCGCCGGCCACGCTGCTTTCCGTGGTTCCCGGAGTCGGCTGAGCGGCCGGTGTGGCGGCCGCGCCGCGTCCATAGGTCGGGGCTGGATCCTGACTGACCGCTTCGCCGAGACAATCGCCGCTGATCCGGATATTCAAACCGCTTTCCGCAGCCGAACTGAAGCATTCGTGAACCGTTTTGCCGGTGAAGTCCGGGATGGCCATTTCCTCTTCCTGCGGCGTTTCCACCGGGTAAAGGATGACCAGTCCTTTATTGTGCAACT
>CAZWMK010000035.1:0-2603 GCA_964635065.1 uncultured Sphingomonadaceae bacterium
CTTGAACCGCGCACGGTCGGCGAAGAGCATTATGCGGTCGCGCGTTCGGTTCAGGAAGTGCTGCAGAAGTACAAGTCGCTGCAGGACATCATCGCCATTCTCGGCATGGACGAACTGTCGGAAGAAGATAAGCTGACGGTCGCCCGCGCCCGCAAGATCCAGCGCTTCCTCAGCCAGCCGTTCCACGTTGCTGAAATCTTCACCGGCTTCCCGGGCAAGTTCGTTCAGCTCGCGGATACCATCAAGGGCTTCAAGGCGATTGTCGCCGGCGAATATGACCACCTCCCCGAAGCGGCCTTCTACATGGTCGGCACCATCGAGGAAGCGGTTGAAAAGGCCCAGAAGATGGCAGCGGAAGCGGCCTGATCATGGCACTGCGCTTCGAACTCGTCTCGCCTGAGCGCCTTCTGCGCTCAGGCGACGTCCACATGGTGGTGGTCCCCGGCACTGACGGCGACTTCGGTGTGCTTCAGGGCCACGCTCCCTTCATGTCGACGATCCGCCCCGGCGCGATTGCAGTCTATGCGGACAACGCATCGGCTGCGCCGGAACGCATTTTCATCGACGGCGGCTTTGCCGAGGTCAACGACAAGGGTCTGACAATTCTGGCCGAGGGCGCCATCCCGGTCAGCGATATCGACCCCGCCAAGCTGGCGACCGACCTTGCCAACGCACGCGAAGACGTGAAGCTGGCCAAGAGCGACGCCGAACGTGCCGTTGCAGAAAAGCTGGTCGCCCGCCTCAGCGCGATGCAGGCTGTTGTTCTGAACTGATTTTAGCCAATCGTTCAGCGATCAGCGTCAACACCTGATCATTCCAGGGCAGCCCCATGTGGCTGCCCTTTACTTTTGCGCTGACACAATTCGCAGCCTGGGAACTGCACGGCGCCACAATGCCATCGGTTTCCGAATAGATCGACAGGCAGGGCACCGGCGGCAAGTCCTCCAGCTTCGTCTCGATCGGCAGCTGGTCGATGCTGTGTCCGTTGACCCGCTCATAAAGGCGCCACGCATGATTGGCGCGCAGATCGCCGTTTACTGGCGAGCCGAGTGTGATGACCTGCCGCACCAGATGCGGATCGCGCTTCGCCAGTTCGCGTGCGTAAAGCCCGCCAAGGCTCCAGCCGATCAGGCTGACAGGGCCGCCGGTCACCGCCGCGCGCTTGACGAGATGTTGCCGCATCGCCTGCATGAGGCCGCGCCGCAGGCCGATATTGATCCCCTGCTCCCATCCGCTGACATTATAGCCCAGTTTGCGCAGCGCTTGACGCAAAGGACTGGTCAGCGCATCCCCGGCCATGAAGCCGGGATAAACCACGACCCCATGACCGTCGCCTTTCGACAGTTTCCGGCGCGACAGGCCATGGCCAAGCCACAGTGCATATTCAACCAGCGCACGCCCTTCAGCGAGAAATTTCCAAATCGAAGGCGCCTGATGTTCAGCCTGGCTGCGACCGTGCGCCTTGCGTTCTGTCATCGCTGTCTCCGGTTCATAGCGCGTCGATGAAAGCCCTGACGGCAGGACCGATATCGGGACGCGACAATGCGACCGCAATGGTGGCCGCCACGTGGCCGGCCTTGTCACCGCAATCATAGCGTGTGCCGCTGAAGGTCACGCCATGGAAGGGTTGCTGACCGATCAGTTGCGCCATAGCGTCCGTCAGCTGGATTTCGTCCCCTGCCCCGCGCGTCTGCCGCGCCAGCAGGCCCATGACATCGGGTTGCAGGATGTAGCGACCAATGACAGCAAGATTTGACGGCGCCGTGCCGGGGGCGGGCTTTTCGACCAGACCGCGCACCTCGGTCAGTTTGTCCGTCTGCGCACCGGGGGTGACGATGCCATAGCGATGGGCATGTTCGGGCGCGACTTCCTGAACCGCGATCAGGTTTCCCCCGGTTTCGTGATAGGCCGCGACCATTTCGGCCAGACAGCTGGGGCCATGCACGAAATCGTCGGGCAGGAGCACGGCAAAGGGTTCGTCGCCAATGAAATGGCGCGCACACCAGACGGCATGCCCCAGCCCCAATGGCTCCTGCTGGCGCGTGAAGACGATATTGCCCGGCGCCAGCCGCGTCGCCAGAAGCACGTCCAGTTCCGCCTGCTTGTTGCGGCTGCGCAGCAGTGCTTCCAGTTCGCTGGCGACGTCGAAATGATCCTCGATCGCCTTTTTTCCGTGCGCGGTGACAAAGATGATCTGCTCGATCCCGGCGGCGCGCGCTTCGTCCACGGCATATTGCACCAGCGGTCGATCGACGACGGGCAGCATTTCCTTGGGTACTGCCTTGGTCGCAGGCAGAAAGCGGGTGCCAAGGCCGCCAACCGGAAAGACGGCCTTGCGAACGGGTTTGTACCGTGCGGTCATGAGCGCTCCTGTGCGCTTGGAGAAATCAGTCAACGAGCCAGGGCGCGCGCGGTTCGGTCGCCAGCACCGACTCATAGCTTGGTCGCGGACGCACCACGGCAAAGCGGTCGCCCGCGCTGCCCACGCGGCCAAGGGCGTAGCCGTCCATCGCGCTGTTGTCAAAGGGCGGTTGGGTCAGCCGCGCGCTGACAGCTTCGGCCAGAACCCGGCCAGCCGCCTGGCGCAGGCCCTGATCGGCACC
>CAZWMK010000035.1:2613-19337 GCA_964635065.1 uncultured Sphingomonadaceae bacterium
GGTCGCCCGACACCAGCACTTCAGGGACAAGGAGCCGCGTATTGTAGCTTGATGCCATTGTCGCGCCATAAGCCCCTGCCGTCTGGAAGACGACGAGATCACCCGGCTCGACCGGCGAAATCTCGCGCCCTTCGGCAAAGGTATCGCCAGTTTCGCACACCGGACCAACCACGGTCGCCACCATCTGCCCCGCGCGCGGTCGCACGGCGGCAATGCCGTGGTAGGCATCGTAAAGGCTCGGTCGCAACAGATCGTTCATGGCCGCATCGACGATGACGAAGCAGGTCTGTGCGCCCTGCTTGTTGCGGATGACGCGCGACACAAGAACGCCTGCATTGCCGACAATCAGGCGGCCCGGTTCAAAGATCAGGCGCACGCCCCAATCCCTGGTCACACGGGCAACCATCGCGCCATAATCGGCAGGCAGTGGCGGTGCCGGGTGATGTGGCGAATAAGGCACGCCCAGCCCTCCGCCCAGATCGGCGCGTTCAATGCTGTGGCCGGCAGCGCGCAACTCGGCAATCAGGGTGCCGACACGTTCAAACGCGCGCTCCAACGGGCCAAGCGCTGTCAGCTGGCTGCCAATATGGACCGCGACGCCAACCGGGTTCAGCCCCGGCAGCGCCGCCGCGCGATCAAAGGCCGCACGCGCATTGTCGATCGGGATACCGAACTTGTTTTCGGCCTTGCCGGTCGAAATCTTGGCATGTGTTCCGGCATCGACATCGGGGTTGACGCGCCACACGACGGCCACCGTCCGCGCCATAGCCGACGCCACTTCCGACAGGTCTTCGGCTTCAGGTTCGGATTCCAGGTTGAACTGGTAGATGCCTGCGGCAATCGCCGCCGCCATCTCGTCCCGTGTCTTGCCGACACCGGAAAAAACGATGCGTTCGGCAGGAACGCCGGCAGCCAGCGCACGCTTCATCTCGCCAATCGAAACGACATCGGCGCCAGCACCAAGCCGCGCCAATGTCGCAATCACCGACAGGTTCGGGTTGGCCTTCACGGCATAGGCGATAAGCGGATTATCGAGCGCGGACAGTGCATCGCGAAACACGGTGAAATGGCGCTCGATTGTCGCTGATGCATAGCAGTAAAAGGGCGTGCCGACCTGATCGGCCAGCGCTTCAAGGCTGACATCCTCGGCATGGAGGACGCCGTTCTTCAGGTTGAAATGATCCATCAGTTCCCCGGCGGCAGGTCAAAGGGGTCTTCCGCCCGGGCGCGCGAACGCTTGACCGGATCGTCCACGCGTTCGGGCGCGGACTGCGGGGTGGTTTTCAGCATTTCTGTTGTCGATAGCGGCGTGCTGTGGCCAACCGGAACGGGCGGCACCTTGCCATCCGCGCGGGCCAGATTGCCCTTGGCGCCACAGGCCGCCAAGGACAGCACAAGGCCGAGCGGCACAAGGCAGCGCAGCCGCATCAGGCGATGCCCAGCCGCGCGCGTGCATCCGCAATGCGAACGCGCACCTGCGAAGGCGCCGTGCCGCCAAAGCTGGTTCGGCTGGCGACCGAGGCTTCGACGCTCAGCACGTCAAAGACGCTGGCGTCGATCCGCGCGTCAATCGCCTGCAGGGTCTCAAGCGAAAGATCGGCAAGGTCGACGCCTGCGGTCTCGGCGGCCTTCACCGCACGGCCCGTGATGTGATGCGCCTCGCGGAACGGCACAGCGGCGACCCGTACCAGCCAGTCGGCCAGATCGGTTGCCGTCGAATAACCACCGGCAGCCGCCGCCCGCATCCGGTCTGTGCGGAAAGTGAGCGTGTCGATCATGCCCGTCATCGCCGCGATGCACAGCGCCAGCGTGTCATGCGCCTGGAACACCGGCTCCTTGTCGTCCTGCATGTCCTTGGAATAGGCCAGCGGCAGGCCCTTCATCGTCACGGCCAGCGCATGGAAGGCACCAAGCAGGCGCCCAGAATGACCGCGCACCAGTTCGGCGGCATCCGGATTGCGCTTTTGCGGCATGATCGACGAACCGGTCGAAAAAGCGTCCGGCAAGGACACAAAACCATAGGGCTGGCTGGCCCAGATAATGAATTCCTCCGCCAGCCGCGACAGGTGCAAGCCAGTGATCGACGCCGCCGACAGATAATCAAGCGCAAAGTCGCGGTCGGATACGGCATCAAGCGAATTGGCGGTCGGCCGGTCAAAGCCAAGTGCCTGCGCCGTCGCCTGCCGGTCGATCGGAAAGCTGGTGCCGGCCAGTGCGGCCGAACCCAGCGGCGACTCGTTCATCCGCGCGCGCGCATCGGCAAAGCGCGAACGGTCGCGCGCCACCATTTCGAAATAGGCCATGAGATGATGGCCCAGCGTAACCGGCTGCGCCACCTGCAAATGGGTAAAGCCCGGCAGGATGGTGTCGGCATGCTCCTCGGCCCGGTTCAGCAGCGCCAGCTGGAATGCCTTCAGGCCCGCATCGATGGCATCCATCGAATCGCGCACCCAGAGTTTGAAATCGGTCGCCACCTGATCATTGCGCGAACGCGCCGTGTGCAACCGCCCCGCCGCCGGGCCGATCAGTTCGGCCAGCCGCGCTTCGACATGCATGTGAATATCTTCAAGCGCCGGGTTTTCGACAAGGCCGCCCGCTTCATATTCGGCTGTCACGGCATGCAGGCCTTCGATGATGCGATCGGCATCGCCGGCATCGATGATGGCCTGCGCCTTCAACATCGCGGCATGCGCCAAAGAGCCGCGCAGGTCCTGCTGCCACAAACGTTTGTCAAACCCGATCGACGCGTTAATTTCACGCATCACGGCCGACGGACCTTCGGCGAACCGGCCACCCCACATACTGTTGGAGTTTGCTGTGCTATCTGGAACGCTGCGATCACTCATCGGACTGCTTCTTCTGGGGGTTTCAGCCTGCGGCGAGCCGCAGCAAGGCGATACGCAAAACCAGCCCAAGCCGCAAGGCGCAGTCGCACCCGAAACGCCGGGCGGTGCGGCAAAAACGCCGGCGGAAGGCGTGATGCCACCCGATTCAAGCCATGCCGGCACCCTGCCCCCGGCCATTGCGATCAGCCGGCCCGATGGCCGCACCTTCACGCTGGCGGCCGACCCCAAGGGCCGGCTAACGCTGGTCAATCTCTGGGCGACATGGTGTGGTCCGTGCAAGGCTGAAATGCCGTCGCTCGACCGTCTGGCAGCAGCGCACGGCGACAGGGTGCGCGTGCTGGCGGTCAGCCAGGACTTGCAAGGCTGGACACCCATTGACCGCTTTTATGAAACGGCTGGCATCAGCGCACTCGACAAGCTGCTTGATACCGCAGGCGAATTGCCAATGGCCTATAAAACGCCAGGGTTGCCGTTAACCGTGCTTTACGATGCAAAAGGCCGCGAAGTCTGGCGCTATGCCGGACCGCGGGAATGGGATGCGCCAGACGCACTGACGCTTATTTTCGGTGATCGCTGAAACCGCCGCCGGGGCTGGTCAGTGCGCCATCACATCGTCGATGCGTGGCAGACGCCAGCTTTCGCTCTCCGCACGGGCGGCGGCATACCAGTCCTGTATCCACGGGTGAGCGAGAAGCGCCGCGCAATAGTCGCCCGCCGTACCGCCAAGTGTCACGCCATAGCTGTCGAACCGCGTGGCGACGGCTGAAAACATGATGTCGGCGGCGCCAAATGCGCCGAACAGATAATCGCCGTCCTGCCCGAAGTCCCGCCGCGCCCGTGCCCACAGCGTCTCGATACGGCGAACATCGGCCAGCGCGTCCGCCGACAGGATATGACGCTCGGTGCGGGCGAGAAGGTTCATCGGACATTCGCGGCGCAGCGGCATGAAGCCTGCGTGCATTTCCGATGCAATCGAACGGGCAAAGGCCCGTGCTGCCTCGCCCGATGGCCAGTAGCGGTCGCGTCCGACGCGGTCGGCCAGAAAATCGATAATCGCCAGCGATTCCCAGACCGCGATATCGCCATCATGAAGCGCCGGCACCTTGCCCGATGGCATCAGCACGGGGTTGGACTTTGCTGCGGCAAAGGCTGCGCTGTCCATCGGGATCAGCACTTCCTCAAAAGGCAGACCCGCCTGTTTGACAGCAAGCCAGCCCCTCAGCGACCAGCTGCTGTAGGCCTTGTTGGCAATCACCAGTTTCAGCATCTGCTTGGTCCTCTGTCACGAGACCGACGACAACACCGCCGCACGCAGTTCGGGGATACCAAAGCCTTTTTCCGAGCTGGTGACAAGCAGTTCGGGATAGGCCGCCGGATGCTTGCGCGCCTTTTCCAGCACTGTCTTCGCCACGGCTTCAACCTCGGTCGGCTTCGGCTTGTCTGCCTTGGTCAGCACGATCTGATAGCTGACGGCAGCGGCATCCATCAGCGACATGATCTCGTCATCCACCGGCTTCAGGCCGTGACGGCTGTCGATGAGGAGAAGCACGCGCTTCAGGTTCGGGCGTCCGCGCAGATAGTCGAATACCACGCCCTTCCACTTGCGCACCACATCCTTCGGCGCTTCGGCAAAGCCGTAACCGGGCATGTCGATCAGCCGGAACAGGCCGGGATCGCCGACTTCGAACACATTCAGTTCCTGCGTGCGGCCCGGCGTATTCGACGTGCGCGCAAGGGCATTTCTGCCCGTCAGCGCATTCAGCAGCGACGACTTGCCGACGTTGGAACGTCCGGCAAACGCCACTTCAGGCAGCGACGTATCGTCGGGCAGGAACTTCAGCTGCGGCGCCGACAGGCGGAAATTGACCGGTCCGGCAAAACGCTTGCGGGCTGCCTCGATCAGATCGGGATCGAATTCAGGGTTCATTTCGCTTTCGCCGCCTCGGCGGGCATCGGGTGACGCTTCAGGAAATAGCCCTGCTGGATGATCGAGATGATGTTGTTGGTCACCCAGTAAAGCTGAAGCCCGGCGGCAAAGGGTGCCATGATAAACATGAAGACCCACGGCATCAGCGCGAACACCTTCTGCTGCACTTCATCCATCGGCTGCGGATTGAGCTTTTGCTGCAACCACATGGTGATGCCAAGCAGGATCGCCAGCACGCCAAGACCGATCATCGGCGGTGGCGTGAACGGCAAAAGCCCGAACAGGTTCACCGGCGTCAGCGGATCGGGTGCCGACAGGTCCTTGATCCACAGGACGAACGGCTGATGACGCATTTCGATGGTCAACAGCAGCACCTTGTAGAGCGCATAGAATACCGGAATCTGCAACAGGATCGGCAGGCAGCCCGCCAGCGGATTGATCTTTTCCTTGCTGTAAAGCGCCATCATTTCCTGTTGCAGACGCACGCGATCGTCCTTGTAGCGTTCCTGCAACTCCTTCATGCGCGGCTGCACGACGCGCATGCGTGCCATCGAAGAAAACTGCTTGTTCGCCACCGGAAACATGATCAGGCGGACGATGATCGTCAGGCCGATGATCGCCACGCCGAAGTTGCCGAGCAGGCGGAACAGCCAGTCGAGCAGATAGAAGATCGGCTTGGTCAGGAAATAGAACCAGCCCCAGTCGATTGCCTTGTCGAACTGCGGAATGTCGAACCGGCTTTTGTAGCCGTCGAGCACCTGCACTTCCTTGGCACCTGCGAACAGACGCACCGTATTGGCGGCCATGGCGGCAGGCGCCACGATCTGCGCTTCGGCGGCAAGATCGATCTGATAGCGGCTGCTGCCCGTCCGGCGCATGGCGGCATCGACCTTCACATCCTGCGCCGGAATCAGCGCAGCGAGCCAGTAGGTATCGGCAAAACCGGTCCAGCCTCCTGTCGAATTGAAGGTCAGCCGGTTATCGGGCGCTTCATCGACTTCCTCATAGTCGACATCGGTCAGGCGGTCGTCGAACACGCCGGTGGCGCCGACATGGGCGGTCCAGCTGTCGGGATCTTTCGAATGACCATCGCGCGCCAGCACGGCATAGGGTCGCAGAACCAGCGCCTGCCCGCCACCGTTCACCACGCGTTGCGTTGCGGTGAACATGTAATTTTCATCAACCGCAAGCGCGATTTCAAACCGCTGCCCCTGCGTGTTGTTCCAGCTCAGCGTGACCGGCTTTCCGGGCGCAAGAACCGGGCCGCTCGCCTGCCACACCGTATCCGGGCCAGGCACGACAGCCGCACCGCTGCCCGTCCAGCCGAACTGGGCGAAATAGGCCGCATTGGCGCCCGAAGGTGAAAAGAGGCGGATCTTGGCCGAATCCTTCTTCACCGTTTCGCGGTGGCGGATCAGCGTCAGATCGTCGAGGCGCGCCCCTTTGAGGTTGACCGAACCCACAAGGGCGGGCGTTTCGATCCTGAGGCGCGGCGTTTCCGCCAGCACCGCAGTCCGTGGCCGCAACGCACCGACCGGACCGCCAAGCGCGGGACCGGGCAGATTGCCACCTGCCGCCACGGATGGAGCGGCCGCCGCCGGTTTTTCCTCGGGCGTCGGGAAGAAATGTTCGGCCACGAAGGACCAGCCCAGCAGCACCAGCATCGACAGCACGACAGCCAGTAGCATGTTCTTGTTGTCGTTCACGACCTTGCGACCTTCAGTTCAACGCGGCGGCACGGGATCATATCCCGAACCGCCAAAGGGATGACAGCGCGCGATGCGCCGGATGGACAGCCAGCCGCCCCGCAGAACCCCATGGCGCGACAGCGCTTCTATGGCATAGGCGGAACAGGATGGCGAAAAACGGCATGTCGGGGGCATCACCGCCGAAAATGTCACCTGCCAGAGGCGGACAAGCAAGATCAAGCCCCGGACGATCATGCCGACTTGGTCGCGCGACGGATCGCGCGCTCCAGATCCTGACGGAGCGCAGCATAATCGCGCGTCAATCCGTCATTGCGGCCAATCAGCACATGATCGGCACCGGACACCCCGTGCGTGGGCAGGACTTCGCGCACCAACGCGCGCAAACGGCGTTTGAGGCGGTTGCGGACAACCGCATTGCCGATTTTTTTCGTCACAGTGAAACCAACGCGGGCCACCGGATCCGAATCACCGCGCGGATATACCAAAAGGACAAAGCCGGGCGTTGGCGCCCGGCCTCCCTTGTTCGCGGCGAGAAAATCGCGCCGCGCGGTCATGCGACCGACCGGCACGAAGGCCATCGCTTCTTAGGCCGACAGCTTCTTGCGGCCACGCGCGCGGCGGGCAGCCAGAACCTTGCGACCGCCGGGGGTTGCCATGCGCGAACGGAAACCGTGGCGGCGCTTGCGAACGAGACGGCTGGGCTGATAGGTGCGCTTCATCGTGCGGTCCTTGGATTAAAACAGGTCGACGCAACCGCTGTCACCAGCGGCGCGAGAAGGCGGCGGGATAGCCCCGCACAGCCGGAAAGTCAACGCCGGATCGCCAAGTGCAAAGCCGGTTTCAGTTCCGCGGCCATTCCAGCTTGCGGCGCTTCAGCCCGACATCGAGCCAACGCCCGATACGCGGCCAGCGGCGCTTGGCCCGGACATAGCCGCGCCGCGCCCGCTGGCTGTTGCGCAACACCAGCGCCAGCCCCATGGCCGTGCCGATGAATCCCCAGGGTCCGGGGATGATCGGCCCGCCGATGATCGGCGCCAGAATCAGCAGCAACACGCCCAGCACCATCTCGCTGCCCCGCCGCAACGGAGACCGCTTGCGCACAAGGCGCAAGGAGGCTGTATCTGACACGCTGGAACTCACAGGGCTATGCCTTTAAGCAATGGGTAAGAACCTCTCAACCATATGCGTTTATCATAGAACGCTTGGATGACGCCGGGCTGAACCAACTGGGATCGCAAGCATCATGTTGAAAACCGCAACCGCCCTGATTCTCGCAGCCCAAAGCCTGACGGCCATGGCAGCTGCGATAGAGCCCCCCGCAGACCTGACCCCGGCCGATGTGCCCGCCGCAGACATGTCGCCGGCAGACATGTCGCCCGCCGATACGCCAGTCGCGTCCGACATGTCGCCCGACAGCGCCATGCCGCCCGCCGCCCCGCCGGTCGCGGTCGGCAAAGCCGCACAGGCGCGCATGCTGTCCGGCTTCGCGGAAATCGAGGGACGGGTTTTCACCAGTTCATCCGATGACGGGATCGGCAAGGATGCGGCCCTGTCCGCCGCCATCGAACCGACGCTGCGCGTCGACAGTGATGACGGGCAGCACAGCCTGCGCTTCACAGGCTTTGCCCGCATCGATACCATCGACAACCATCGCACCCATGCCGATGTGCGTGAAGCCAAATGGGTGGGCCAGTTCGGCAAGCTCAATCTGGTGGCGGGCGTCGACCGGCTGTTCTGGGGCGTCACCGAAGCCGCGCATGTCGTGAACATCGTCAACCAGGTCGACAGCCTCGAAGACATCGACCGCGAGGATTTCCTCGGCCAGCCGCTTGTGTCGGCGGCTCTCAACACCGGGCTGGGCACCTTTTCGGCCTATGTCATGCCGGTGTTCCGCGAACGCCGTTTTCCCGGCGCCGAGGACCGTCCGAACCTGCCGCTGCGCGTCGACCGCAAACAGGCGCGCTATGAATCGTCCAAGGGCAAGGACCATGTCGACTGGGCAGCGCGCTGGCAGATCAACCGGCAAGGGCTGGATGTCGGCCTGTCCTATTTCTCGGGCACCGACCGCGATCCGCAACTGATGCCGACACTGACCGCCACCGGCCAGCCGGTGCTTGCGCCTTATTACGCCCTGATCGACCAGGCCGGGATCGACGCCCAATGGTCCATGGGCAGTCTCGCGCTCAAGTTCGAGGGCATGAAACGATGGACGGCGGGCGACAATTACGGCGCGCTCGCCACCGGTTTTGAATATACGATCGGCGGCATTGGCGCGGGCGGCGGCGACCTCGGCCTGCTTGCCGAATATCTCTGGAACGACGGACGCGGACGCGGCCCCACGCCGTTCGAGGACGATCTCATGATCGGCGTGCGCTGGTCTGGCAACGATACGGCCACAACGGAATTGCTGGCAGCAGCCGTCATCGACATGAACGGCGACGGCACCGCCTTCAATATCGAAGCCTCGCGTCGGATGGGCCAGGCCATGCGGGTCTCGCTTGATGCCCGGCTGTTCACCAAAGGCGTGGACGATCAGCTGCGTTTCATCCGCGACGACAGTTTCGTGCAACTCAAGCTGCAATATTATTTCTAGTCTTTTCAGACCGCTGCTTGCCTGACCGCCCCCTTCTTTGCTCTAACGGGCAAGAGGGGGAGCAGTTATGGTCGCGCGGATCAGCACGGTTGCGTTTCTGGGGCTGGAAGCCCGCACAGTCGATGTGCAGGTTCAGATCGCGAAAGGCGCCAGCGCCTTTACCGTTGTCGGCCTGCCCGACAAGGCGGTCAACGAAAGCAAGGAACGCGTGCGCGCGACACTGTCCGCCATCGGCCTCGCGTTGCCATTCCAGCGCATCACGGTGAACCTGTCTCCGGCCGATCTGCCGAAGGAAGGGTCGCATTATGATCTCCCCATTGCGCTTGGCCTGCTCGCAGCGATGGGCGTCGTTGATGCCGAAAGTCTGAGCCAGTATCTGGCCGTCGGCGAACTTGGCCTTGATGGCCGCCTGTCCCCCGTCCCCGGTGTGCTGCTGGCGGCGCTTCATGCCTCGTCCAATGATCTCGGCCTGATCTGCCCGGCTGCGCAAGGCGGTGAGGCAGCGTGGGCCGGACGAATCGAAGTGCTTGCCGCCCCGGATCTGCTTGCCCTTCTCAATCATCTCAAAGGCACGCAGATCCTTGCAGCACCGACGCGCAACGAGACGGCAACGCCGCGCAACGGTCCTGATCTGGGTGAAATCAAGGGGCAGGAAACCGCCAAGCGCGCGCTCGAAATCGCCGCAGCCGGTGGCCATAACCTCTTGTTTGTCGGCCCACCCGGCGCGGGCAAGTCGCTGCTGGCGGCCGCACTGCCCGGCATATTGCCCGATCTCACCCCGCGCGAGGCGCTGGAAGTATCGATGGTTGCCAGCGTCGCCGGTCAGCTGGAGGATGGACAGCTGATCCGCAGCCGTCCGTTCCGCGCACCGCATCACAGCGCCTCGATGCCCGCGCTCGTCGGCGGTGGCGCCAAGGCGCGCCCCGGCGAAGTCAGCCTTGCCCATCTTGGCGTGCTGTTTCTCGACGAACTGCCGGAGTTCCAGCGCGCGGTGCTCGATTCCCTGCGCCAGCCGCTGGAAACCGGCACGATCAGCGTGGCGCGCGCCGCATTGCATGTCAGCTATCCCGCGCGGGTGCAGCTGATTGCCGCGATGAATCCCTGCCGCTGCGGTCATCTGGGCGACGCAAGCCTTGCCTGCGCCCGCGCGCCGAAATGCGCCGCCGATTATCAGGCACGCGTCTCAGGTCCGCTGCTTGATCGCATTGACCTTCATGTCGAGGTCCAGCCCGTGTCCGCCGCTGATCTCAGCCTGCCGCCCCCTGCCGAATCAAGCGCCGATGTTGCCGCACGCGTCGCTGCCGCCCGCGCCCGCCAGACAGCGCGCTATGAAGGCCATGACGTCCGCAGCAATGCCGAGGCCGATGGCCGCCTTCTGGAACAGGTCGCCGCCCCCGATGATGCCGGACGCAAGCTGTTGACGCAGGCGGCCGAGGCGATGCGGCTGTCGGCGCGCGGCTATCATCGCGTTTTGCGCGTCGCTCGCACCCTCGCCGATCTGGCCGGTGCCGACAGCGTTGGCCGCATCCACATTGCCGAAGCGCTGAGCTACCGGCGGCAAGCGCCAGTCAACTGACAGGCCGGTGCGGCCTTTTGACCCCGCCCATCGGATCGGCCACATTGGAACGGCCACATTGGAACGGCCACATTGGAACGGCATCATCCGCATCTGACAAAAGGCGCGGGGACACCAAAGGACGCGGGGGAAACAAGCCATGGCACGTCAGACAGAGCGGCGGATGCCGTTGCACGTGAAAATGCTGGCCGGTTTCCTTATCGGCCTTGGCGCCGGCCTTGCCGTGCATCTCAGTGGCCAGTCCGGAGCGGACTGGGTGCTGTGGCTGACAGGCTATGTCACGGGTCCCATCGGCCAGATTTTTCTGCGCCTGCTGTTCATGCTGGTGCTGCCGTTGCTGTTTTCGGCGCTGGTCGTCGGCATTGCCGACATGGGCGATGCACGGGCGCTGGGCCGCATCGGCTGGAAAACCCTGCTATACACCGTCGGCATTTCTTCGGTGGCGGTGCTCATCGGCCTTTTTCTGGTCAACCTGCTGCGTCCGGGCGATGGCGTCGATCCGGTTCTCGCGCAGCAGCTGCTGGCCGATGCCGGAGATGGCGCGCGCGCGATCATCGCAACCTCACGCGAAGCCCCCAGCGGCCTTGAGGCGCTTCTCAACATCGTACCCGCCAATGTCGTCCGCGCCGCCGCCGACAATGACATTCTTGCCGTCATGTTCTTTGCCATGATGTTCGGCCTTGGCATCGTCATCGCCAACACTGAGGCCAGCCACAAGGTGAAGCATCTGGCCGAAGGCATTTTCGACATCGCGATGACACTGATCAACCTCGTCATCCGGATGGCGCCGCTGGCCGTTGCCTGTTTCATGTTCAACCTTGCCGCCCTGTTCGGCTGGGATCTTCTGGCGCGGCTCGGTGCCTATGTCGCCGTTGTCGTGCTGGCGCTGGGGCTGCACATGGTGGTCGTCTATTCGCTGGCCGTGCGCTTCATGGGCGGCATGGCGCCGCTGCATTTCTTCAGCGCCAGCCGCGAAGCGATCGTCATGGCCTTTGCCACCGCCTCCTCGAACGCAACGCTGCCGACCGCGCTCAAGGTGGCCGAAGAGAAACTGCACCTGCCGCGCCGCGTCGCACGCTTCGTGCTGACGATCGGCGCCACCGCCAACCAGAATGGCACGGCCCTGTTCGAGGGGGTGACCGTGCTTTTCCTCGCCCAGTTCTTCGGGGTCGATCTCAGCCTGCCGCAGCAGGCCATCATCATGCTGATCTGCATTCTGGGCGGAATCGGCACAGCGGGCGTTCCGGCCGGATCGTTGCCGGTTGTCGCCCTCATTCTTGGCATGTTCGGCATACCGCCCGAAGGCATCGGCCTGATCCTTGGCGTCGACCGCTTCCTCGACATGTGCCGCACCATGCTGAACGTCACGGGCGACCTCGCCGCCGCCGTCGTCGTCTCGCACGGCGAATCCACAGACAAGACCACACACACCGGTCTCTCCGAGACGCGCTAGACACATGACGGTCATCGGTTTTTCCATTCCCAGGCCGCCGGCGAGCGACTAAGCATGGCAGCACGATGACTGACAGCAACCGATCCGCCCCGGCCCGTGACTGGCGCCAGTTACTGCCCGCCGGGGTGCGTCCCTATGTCGAACCCGCGCCGCTGGCCGCCTTTTTCCTCGGCATCGCCTCCGGCTTTCCCTTTGCGCTGCTCGCCGCCACCCTTACCAACCGGCTGGCCGATGCTGCCATCGACAAGAAAAGCATCAGCGCCTTCGCATTGGCCCTTCTGGTCTATAGTTTCAAATGGCTTTGGGCGCCGCTGGTCGACCGCCTGCACCTGCCGCTTCTGACGCCACTTTTCGGTCAGCGCCGAAGCTGGTTGTTCCTTGCGTCCGCCATGGTGGCGGTAGCTGTCATCGTCCTTGGGCTGACCGATCCCGCCCATGATCTTGCAGCAGTCGCCGCAGCCGCCGTGTTCCTTGGATTTTGTGGCGCGACGCTCGATATCGTGATCGACGCCTATCGCATCGAACTGCTGGAACCACGTCAGCTTGGCGTCGGTTCGGGCATGTCGCAATATGGCTGGCGCATTGGTGCCGCAACCGCCGCCGGCATTGCGCTTGTCGTTGCCGACCGCGCGGGCTGGCAGGCTGGTTATCTTGCCTGTGCGCCGCTTGCACTGACTGCGGTGTTGACCGGCCTGTTCATGGGCGAACCCGTGCGTCATCGGGAACCGGCGCACAAGCGCGGCCTTGGCGAGCTTGTCGACGCCTTTCTGTCGCCGCTTGCCGATTTCTTCCGCCGTTCGGGGGCCCTGCTCGTGCTTGCCTTCGTTCTGGTGCACAAGATTGGCGACACCATGGCGAACCTCATGATCCGGGATCTCCTCGTCGAACTCGATTTCACCAAGCCGGAAATCGCGCAGGCCGATGTCGGGGTCGGATTTTTCACCCTTCTCGTCGGGATTTTCGTCGGCGGCGCGCTGTTCACCCGGTTGGGGATGAAGCGCTCGGTGATGATCAGCCTGATCCTGATGGCGGTATCCAACCTCAGCTTTGCCGCCTTGGCGGCTTATGGCCATTCCGTGCCGCTGCTTGCCTTCACCATCGGCTTCGAGAATTTCGCGAGCGGCATCGGTGGCGTCGTCGTCGTCGCTTATCTGTCGGCCTTGTGCAATCTTGCGTTCACGGCCACACAGTTCGCACTGCTGTCGGCGGCAGCCAGCGTTATCGGGCGATTCCTGACCGGCACCACGGCAGGCGCGATCATCGAGACGGTTGGCTATGTCGATTTCTATCTTCTGACCACCCTGCTCGCCCTGCCCGGTGTCGTGCTTTATGCCTTCATGCTGAAACGCGGCCTGATCGATCAATCGATCGGCTCCGTCGCGCGCAGTTGACGCTCGACTGTCACAATTGCCCCTTATGCTGCGTTGCAAGGCAGAACTGGCATCGGGAAATGACCAACCATGCTGCACATGACCGTCTCGACATCCGTTGCGTTGCGTACCCTCGAACGCGCCCCCGCCCTGCACCGCACGGGTACCCTTGATATCCGCCTCGCCGCCTCGGACGAGGAGATCGCCGCAGCCCAAGCCCTGCGCTACGGCATTTTCTACGACGAAATGGGGGCTGTTGCCTCCCCGGCGATGCAGGCCATGCGCCGCGATATCGATGATTATGACACGATCTGCGACCACCTGCTCGTCATCGATCACAGTGCCCCCGCCACGCCTCAGGTGGTTGGCACCTATCGCCTGCTGCGGCAGGACGTGGCGCTGGCCCATCGCGGTTTCTACTCGGCGGGTGAATATGATCTTGGCCCGCTGATCAGAAACGCCGCGCCCGATCGCCAGCTACTGGAGCTTGGCCGCAGCTGCGTTGCTCCGGCACATCGCAACAATCAGACGATCAGCCTGCTGTGGCGCGGCATCGCCACCTATCTCCAGCGCCATGCCATTGGCCACATGTTCGGCTGCGCCTCTTTCCAGGGCGCCGATCCGCATGTCCATGCCGCCGAACTGGCGTGGCTTTATCACAATCATCTCGCGCCGCCCGAACTGCGCGCACGCACGCTGCCCGCGCATCATGTCGCGATGGACCGGTTGCCGATCGCCGCGATTGACGCCCGCGCTGCTGCGCGTGCACTGCCGCCCCTGATCAAAGGCTATCTGCGCGTCGGCGCGATGGTCGGCGACGGTGCCTTCGTCGATCGCCAGTTCAATACCACCGATGTTTTCATCGTCATGCCAGTGGAACGCATCGCCGCCCGCTATGGCGAACGCTATGGCCTGAACGGCAACATGGACGCGGGATAAAGCGGCTGACAGTTCGCACAGGATCACGCTAGAACAGACGGCATGAAAACATGCCGCCTGTTCGCTTTCCTCTGCCTGCTGCTGTGCGGGTTACCCGCGACCATGGCGCGGGCGAACGAAACCGACAGCGCCCGCCTGTCCAGCCTCGCCGGCGCGGCAACACCGGCGCTCTGGCGCGTGGCGGACGAGGACACGACCATCTATCTGTTCGGCACCGTCCACATGCTCCCCGAAGGCATCGACTGGCAGCATGGCCGGGTCGCGGCAGCGCTCGACAGCGCCGACCAGATCGTGATCGAAGCCGTTCTGCCCGATGATCCCATGGCCATGGCGGCCACCATGTTCCGGCTTGGCACAGCGCACGATCTGCCGCCGCTGGCCGCGCGCCTGCCCGGTCCGGCGCGGCCTGTGCTTGAACGGCACATGGCCCGCCTCGGCCTGTCGCCGGACAGCTTCGACCGTTTCAAAAGCTGGTCCGCAGCGATCATTCTGCAATCCATCTCTCTTGAAAAAGCAGGCCTCGACAGCGACCGGGGCATCGAACGTCATCTTCTGCGTCTTGCGCGCACACGCGCAATTCCGGTCGCCGGGCTGGAAAGCATCGAGGAACAGCTGTCCATCTTCAACGACATCGCCCCCGCCCGGCAGGATGCCATGCTGGCCTCGACGCTGGACGGTCTCGACAAAGGCGTAACGCCGCTTGTGGAGATGCTCGCTTCCTGGCGGGCGGGCGATATCGAAAGCCTGGCCGCCACTCTGGTCAGCGAAATGGCCTATGATCCTGATCTTGCCCATCGCCTGATCGACGCCCGAAACGCGCGCTGGGCCGATTGGATCTCCACCCGCCTTGCGACACCGGGGGTGATCTTCGTTGCCGTCGGAGCTGGCCATCTGGGCGGCCCGGCCAGCGTCCAGCATTTCCTTGCGCAAAAAGGCGTTCCAAGCACCCGTCTGCAATAGCCGGGCGGCGCCTTGCCTTTTGCCGGCAACCACCCTATAGGCCGCGGCTTGGACGTGTCTGGTCATCCCTGGAGGCGGTCGCGGCCATATGAACTCTTTGATTGGAGCATGACACATGAGCGAGACGGTGAATATCGTCGCTGAAGCACGCAGTGGGGCTGGCAAGGGAGCCTCCCGCGCACTGCGTCGCGCTGGCCGCGTTCCGGCCGTAATCTATGGCGACAAGAAGGAACCGGTGGGCGTCCACCTCGAAGAAAAGGTGGTTGTGAAACTTCTCAACACCGGCCGTTTCCTCACCATGACGGTTGAACTGGTCGTTGATGGCGCAACGCATCGCGTGCAGCCCAAGGACGTGCAGTTCCACCCGGTCACCGACCGTCCGCTCCACGTCGACTTCCTGCGCATCTCGGCCGAAGGCTGATTTTGGCAAAATCGGAAGCTGGCGTGCCCTGACGGGTGCGCCAGCTTCTTGTTTTTCAAGCGATGAAGCTCCTTGTCGGCCTTGGCAATCCGGGGACGCAATATGCGCTCCACCGGCACAACATCGGCTTCATGGCGGCTGACGCCCTTGCCGATCGCTGGCGCTTTGGCCCATGGAAAGCCCGCTTTCAGGGTCTGATGGCCGAAGGCCGCATCGGTGATGCGAAGGTGCTTTTGCTGAAGCCGCAGACCTTCATGAACGAATCCGGTCGCGCGGTGCGCGCCGCCATGGATTTCTTCAAACTGGTGCCAGCCGATGTCATCGTCTTTTACGATGAACTCGATCTCGCGCCCGGCCGGGCCAAGGTCAAATGCGGCGGCGGCGCGGCAGGGCACAATGGCATCCGATCCATGATCGCCCATATCGGCCCCGATTTCCGGCGCGTGCGGATGGGCATCGGCCATCCCGGCCACAAGGATCGGGTGACGCCTTATGTGCTCGGCAATTTTTCCAAGGCAGAGATGGACGGATGGCTGCCTGATCTTCTGGGCGTGGTTGCCGATGAAGCCACCTGGCTTGTCGACGGTGACGACGTCCGTTTCATGAATGAAGTCGCGCGGCGCACGCTGCCGCCACAGCAATAGGAACCGGTCATGGGCTTCAAATGCGGTATCGTCGGCCTCCCGAACGTCGGCAAGTCGACATTGTTCAACGCGCTCACGGAAACGGCGGCGGCGCAGGCGGCCAACTACCCCTTCTGCACCATCGAACCGAACGTCGGTCAGGTCGCCGTACCCGATCCGCGTCTTTATGAAATCGCCCGCATTGGCGGTTCGGCCAAGATCATCGAAACGCAGCTCGCTTTCGTCGACATTGCGGGCCTCGTGCGCGGCGCATCGAAGGGCGAAGGCCTTGGCAACCAGTTCCTTG
>CAZWMK010000036.1:0-19270 GCA_964635065.1 uncultured Sphingomonadaceae bacterium
CAGCATGGATGGCCGGGGCCGGTGGATCACCTATTACAACACCCAGCGTCCGCACGCGGGCCTCGCCGGGCGAACCCCGGTCGAGGCCTATCGACGGGGCGGGCGATCTGATCAAGCAGGCGGCATGAACGACAGCCGTGATTAGCTTAACTTAGCCGCCAAACTGTCCAAGAAGTCGGCGCCACCTCACTGCCTCAAGCAGGGGGAATGCCGAGATACATATGGGAAATATTGTAAAGTTCTTTTTGTATTGGTGAAATATAGTCTTGATATGATTGTGCGCTGTTGCGAGGGTAGTGCAAGCTCTGAAGCGCAAGTGTATTGTATACTATGCAGTTGAGGCTGCATGCTGTGTGTTTTATGTTTTCTATGCTCAGGGATTGGGCGTGTGGCATGAGGAGTTTTTCAAAACCTTCCTCGACATGCCTCAGGAGCCTCTCTGCTTCCTCGGCGATCATCGGATCGTCAAGCCTTTGGCGTTCGACAAAACTGATCAGGGCATGATCGGAATCGAAACCGCTGAACATGACATCGAGATAAACCTGCAATGACTCCCGCGCTGTCAGGGACCGTGCATCGACCTTATCGATGATCGCGTCATACTGTATCTTGCGGGTGCGATAATAAGAGCCGATCACTGTCTGCAGGATCGCCCGTTTGTCGCTAAAGCGGGTGTAGATGGCGCCGACCGACACCTTGGCAATGCGCGAGATTTCGGCAATCGACGTTGCATCATAGCCTTTTTCGCAAAACAGGGTAACGGCGGCGTCGATGACCTTGACGAGCGATTTCTTGCTGCGTTCCTGCTGCGGTTCTATCAGCCATTGCGAACGATTGGCCCATTCGATCACGCTCTTGATGGTGGTTGTCGGCATATGACGTGATCAATCCATCTATGTTCCGGACATGCTGGCACAATGGCGGCGCACCATGACGGCGTCTCATGCGTCCACCTCCTAGCAACGGCCGGCTTGTGCGCCAGCAGCCGCAGCTTGACAGAAGTCGTATCTGAATCAATGATCAGAATCATAATTCTGATACTGTTCAGGCAAAACAAATGGCAAGGCCGGTGACATCCGGATCCGAAGCCCGCCGGCAGATCAGGCAATGAAGCGCAAAGCGCTGCATTTGGGGAGGTGTCAGTTGAATACCGAAGAGACCACGCAGGGTGGAGGCAAAACCTTTGCCGATCCGGCAACGGTTGAATGTCCGTTTCCCTTCTATGACTATCTGCTGGAACAAGGGCCGGTTTACCGCGATCCTGTGACGGGCTTTTACGTCGTCAGCCATTATGACGATGTGCGTCATGTGCTGATGTCGCCCCAGATTTTCATCAGCAGCGGCATCGTCGAGCATGTCCGCACCGGTGTCCATGCCGATCGCGCCGAACGGATGCGCCAGATATACCGCGAGCGAGGCTGGTTGCCCGGCCCGTCGCTGTCACAGCAGGACGATCCGCGTCACAAGGAAACGCGGAGTATTTTCGAACAGGCCTTTCGCGCCAGCCGGATCAAGGAGCTTGATCCGGTTGTCGAAGAGGAAGCCTATCGCCTTGTTGACAGCTTTGTGAACGACGGTCGCTGCGAGTTCGTCAGTCAATATGCCGTGCCGCTGCCACTGACGGTGATCGGCGTTCAAATGGGCGCAGACCCTGCCGATCTGCCGCAGATCAAGAAATGGACCGAGGCCTGGATCAAGCGGCTCGGCCTGCTCCAGACTGAGGAAGACGAACTGGCATCGGTCGAAGCCGAGATTGAATCGCAGCATTTCTTCAAGCGCATCTTCGACAATCTGCGCGCCCAGCCCAATGACACGCTATTGAGCGACCTCGTCAACACGCCGATGAGCAATGGCCAGTGTCTGACCGATAATGAACTGTTCGCGCACATCATGGCCGATACCTTCGTAGGCGGCAGCGAGACGACGACGAACGCCCTGTCGGCGGGCATCATGCTGCTCGCACAAAACCCCGATCAGGCGGCGCTGTTGCGTAGCGATCCCGACCGCTATCTGAGGCCCTTCCTTGAAGAAGTGCTGCGGCTGGAATCCCCGGTGCAGATCCTGCACCGCATCGCCGGTTGCGATACCGAGATCCGGGGCGTGCCGATCCCGAAAGGCGCACTTTTGGGCGTGTGCTATGGCGCGGCCAACCGTGATCCGCAGCAATTCGGCTGCCCGTCGAAGCTGGATGTCCAGCGGCCAACACCCGGCGCGCATGTCGCCTTTGGCGCGGGCGTGCACCACTGCCTGGGTGCGCCCTTGGCCCGGCGCGAACTCTATTGGGGCTTCAAGGCCGTGCTCGACCGGCTCGACGATATCCAGCTCGACGACAATCTGAACGATTACCAGCACCACCCGCACATGATGCTGCGTGCGCTGAAGGAACTGCATATCACCTTCAAGCCGCGGGAGCGTGCATGAGCGATGATCTGGCCCGCCGCGTTGCGCTGATCGAGGACCGCGAGGCGATCCGTCGGCTGAAGCATCTTTACTGCCGCCTGTGCGACAATGGTTATGATGCCGACGGCCTCGTCGCGCTGTTCACCGAAGACGGTGTGTGGGACGCAGGCGAGGGCTATGGGTGCTATGTCGGCAAGGCGGCGATGCGTGCCTTTTTCGAGGAGATGCCGAAAGCTGTCAGCTTTTCGGTGCACACGGCGCTGAACGATATCATCGACGTGAACGGCGACGAGGCGACCGCGCACTGGCGTGCGATCATTCCGTCCACCTTCCGCACCGAAACTGGCGGCGAACCGCATTGGCTGTTTGTCGAATATGATGACGCCTTCCGCCGGGTGAATGGGCAGTGGCTGTTCACGCGCTGCCGGTCGATCATCCATGCCAGCGGGCCGCATGGTGCGGGATGGGTCGCATGACGGTGACCGACCAGGCCATCGCTGCTGCAGCGGCACCACTGTTCGAACCATGCCGGATCGGAAGCCTGTCGCTCAGAAACCGCATTGTCATGCCGCCAATGACGCGCTGCTTTTCGCCCGGCGGCGTGCCGGGCGACGATGTCGCCGCCTATTATCGCAGGCGTGCGGAAAATGATGTTGGTCTGCTGATCACGGAAGGTGCGTGGATTCCGCATCCGGGCGCGGCGAACGAGGACAATGCGCCGCGCTTTTACGGCGAGGATGCGCTGGCCGGCTGGAAGAAGGTTGTGGACGAAGTGCATGCGGCGGGCGGCAAGATCATGCCGCAGTTGTGGCATGTCGGGCTTCAGGTGCGCCCGCAGATCGAAGGGCTTTATGCCGACGATGGCGCCCTCGATCCCGCCCAGGTCGGACCGTCGGGCATGGTTGGCGGCATTGGCCGTCCGCTGACAAAACTTGCGCGCGATATGACACAGGCCGACATCGATTCGGTTATCGACGCCTATGCGACCAGCGCCCATTCGGCATGGCAGCTTGGCTTCGACGGCATCGCGCTGCACGGCGCGCATGGTTACATCATCGACCAGTTCCTGTGGGACAAGACCAATCTGCGCGGCGACCGCTATGGCGGCAGCATTGCGGCGCGGTCGCAGTTCGGTGCCGAGGTGGTGGCCGAAATCCGGCGGCGCACCAGTCCCGATTTTCCGATCATGATGCGGCTATCGCAGTGGAAGGCGCATGATTACAGCGCGCAACTGGTTGAAACGCCTCAGGAACTGGAGGCGTTGCTTCAGCCTTTCGTCGATGCGGGCGTCGATATTTTCGACTGTTCGCAGCGCCGTTTCTGGGAAACCGAATTCGGGTCGGACATGAATCTGGCGGGCTGGACGCGCAAGCTATCGGGCAAGCCGTCGATGACGGTCGGCTCGGTCAGTCTCAACCAGGAGCTGTTCGCGACACTGTTTGGCGAAACCGCGGAACCAGCAAGCATCGACCGGCTGATCGACATGTTTGACCGCGGCGATTTCGATCTGGTCGCGGTTGGACGGGCGCTGATCGCCAATCCCGACTGGGTGAGCATCGTGCGTGACGGACGCTTCTCGGCGCTCAGAAGCTACGCACCGTCGATGCTGGAAACGCTGCACTAGGCAGCGGGGGCTGGAAACGCTGTACTAGGCAGCAGGGGGAGAAGAACATGGTGCAGACAGACTTGCCGCCGAACATTTCGCGCGCGCTGGGGCCGATCATGCAGATCGCCTTCGTGCCGGAGGATTTCGAGGCTGCGCTCGATTTCTGGACAAAGACGATGGGGGTGGGGCCATTTTACATGCTCGACCATATCCCGCTCGTCGGCGCGCGCTATCGTGGGGTGCCGACCGATGTCGATCAAAGTGCGGCGCTCGGCTACTGGGGCGACATGCAGATAGAACTGATCGTGCAGCATAACGATGCACCATCGACCTACCGCGAATGGCGGCAGGCCGGTCGTGAAGGCGTGCATCATGTGGGTGTCGCCATTCCCGACATGGCATCGGCGAAGGCGATGCTGGAGGGCATCGGTGGCGTCGTTGTGCACGAAGCGGAGCTGCCGGGCGGGGCCCAGGCGACTTATGTCGAGATGCCGGGGGATTCCCCCATTGTCGAGTTGATCCATCTCGATCCGAAGTTCGACAAACTTTTTGATTTCATCAAGCGGGCGGCTGTCGGTTGGGACGGAAAAGACCCGGTCCGGGCGATTCCGCCCGAAAGCGCGTGGTGAGCATCAACCGATAATCTGGGGAGGACGTTATTATGAAACAATCGAAACATACCGGACGTGCGCTTTGGCGGCTAGCCCTGACGAGCGGCGGCACTGCACTGGCGCTGGTGGCGACAAGCGCCGCAGCACAAGAGGGAGCAGTATCTGCGGCGGCTGTTGAAAGCAGCAGCGGCGGGCTCGAAGAAATCATCGTGACCGCGCAAAAACGTGCCGAAAACCTACAAACCGTGCCGATTGCCGTTTCGGCTGTCACGGGTGAGACGGTGGAACGCCTGCAGGCTGTATCGTTGCAGGGGCTGCAAGGGTCTGTGCCATCGATCCAGATCGGCAGCTTCTCGAACACGCCGAACACCGCCGTCTTCTCGATCCGTGGCATCGGTGTCATCGATCCCGATCCCTATGCCGGCAACACTGTGTCGATCGTCGTCGACGGCATCCCGCAATATTTCAGCTATGGCGCGCTTCTGGACCTGTTCGATGTCGACCGCATCGAAATCCTGCGCGGACCGCAGGGCACGCTGTTTGGCGCGAACACGACGGGCGGCGTGGTCAACGTGGTCACGCGCCAGCCGACCGGAGAATTCGGCGGCAAGGCTGAAGTGACGGTCGGCAACTGGAACCGTCTGGATGTCAAGGCGGCTCTGGACTTTCCGCTGATCGAGGACAAGCTGGCGGGCAAGCTGGCCATCATGCACCATAGCCGCGACGGCTGGCACACCAATATCGTCGATGGCACTGACATGGGATCCCGCGATGTCACATCGCTGCGTGGCTATCTCAAATATACGCCTGGGGAAGATTTTACGGCGACGCTGATCGGCGAATATACCCGCACCAGAAACGGCGCGCCGATGGTGGTGAATGGCGCAGTGCCGGGTGAGGCGCTGTATATTCCACAAGGTCCGCTCGCTGGCGCGGCCTTGCCGATGTATGCGTCGCCCTGCCTGCCGGCGGGCCAGCGCTGTCGTGCGCCCAAGAAATATTATTCGGGCAATTCGGGCGAACCGGATCGCTCCGACATGGACAATTATCGCCTGACCCTGACGATGGACTGGTCGAATACGGCCGTTGGCGATGTGACCGCCATTACGGGCTATCGCCATTTCGTGCTGCATGAAGCCACCGATCAGGATGGCTCGGCGATTTTCTATCACGGCAATCGCCGTCGCACCGAAGGCTGGCAGTTCAGCCAGGAACTGCGCACGTCGGTCGATCTGACCGACGGCGTCAACCTGCTGGTTGGCGGCTCCTACATGAAGACGCACTACAACCATTACCAGAACTATGTCATCGAATTTGCCGCACCCGGTTTCCGGCAATATTCGACGCAAAATCAGGACAACTGGTCGGGATCGCTGTTCGCACATACCTATATCGACCTGACCGACAAACTGCGCCTGCAGGCCGGCCTGCGCTATACGCATGAAAAGACCGATATGGTCGACGGCGTATTTGATTTCCTGAACTTTTCTGGTCCTGCCATCTATCAGGGCGACACGCCGCTGGGCGGTTTCAACGTCAGCGGCAAGAAGTCTTGGGACAAGGTGGGCTGGAAGGTCGGTCTTGATTATCAGGCAAATGACGATCTGCTGCTCTATGGCTATTACGCCCGCGGCTTCAAATCGGGCGGCTTCGTGGGCCGTATCACGCTGCCGCAGGACATCGGGCCGTTCAATCCCGAAACGGTCGATACCTTTGAACTTGGCTTGAAAGCCGATTGGTTCGACAATCGTTTGCGCACCAACCTGTCGGCATTTTACACCAGCTACAAAGACATGCAGCTGGCGCAAATCTACTTTGCACCGAATGAGCAAGGGGTGCTGGTCAACGGCAACACGATCCTCAATGCGGCGAAAGCCGAGATCAAGGGGGTCGAGATGGATGCCGAGGTCGTTGTTATCGATGGCATGAAACTGAATGGCGCGGTGACCTATCTCGATGCCACCTACAAGACGTTCGACTACGCCGATATTGACACGAACGGCAATAGGGTGGTGCGCAATCTCGCGGGCTTCAGCTTGCAGAACGCACCCAAATGGGCCGGCACGGCCGGTGCGACCTATGAATTCGCGCTTGGCGCCGGCCAGATGACAGCCAGTGCCGTCTATACCTACACCGGCAAGAAATATAATTATTCGCTGCTCAATACGCCGCGCGCGACCGTGCAGCCGATGCATTATGTCAATGCCAACCTTGAATGGTCACCAGACAGCGAACGCTGGACGATTGGCCTGTGGGGACGAAACCTGTTCGACAACCGCTATATTGCCAGCGTTTACGATGCGCCGGGGGTGTTTGGCCTCGTGAATTACGGGCCGCCACGCGAATATGGTCTGACGTTCAAATATAACTGGTAGGACATTCGAGCCAGGCGTCCGCATTCAGCGGCGCCTGGCTCGACGGAAATGAAAAAAGCGCCCGCAAGGTTCTTGCGGGCGCTTTTGCATTCGTTCGGTTGCGATCAGTGCGCCCGCGCCCTGCTACCTTCATCGGTGGCGCCGCTGGCGCGGGCAGAGGGAATGGTGCAGGCGGTATTGCGCGCGTCCAGCACGGCAAACATGCGGCCAATGCCGATAAACTGCGCAACATCCATGCACAACTCGACCAGTTCCTCTTCGGTGAAGTAACGGTGCAGACGGATGAAATCCTCATCGCCAACCGAGAAATGATCGGACGCCATTTTCTGGCCATAGCTGATGGCCGCCTTTTCGCGCTCCGTGAACAGAGGCGATGTTTCAGCCATGGGCAGGGCTGCGATCAGTTCTTCGGTCAGCCCTTCGTCGAATGAATCCTGATAGCGCCCGGCGAGGCAGTTTTTGCATTCATTGACCTGCGCAATGCCGAGCCGCACAAGTTCGATCAGCTTGCGGCTGAGCAGGCCTTCGGTCTGAAGCTGCCAGTAGAATTTGGCAAAGCCGCGCAAGATGTCCGGACGGTGGGCGACGATGCGCATGGCCGTCGAATCCCCCGTCTGGGCTTCGATCGCAGCGCACATCTCGCGGATATCGGGTTCCATCTCGTGCGTGTCGAGCAAGCGGATGCGTGCCATGTCTATTTCCTCCCCATCATTTGCATGTGGAATTTTACGCTTTTGGCATGCCGGGACGCATGACTCGGCAATGCTGTGCGTGGGGAGAATGAACTGCTGAACGCATGCTGTCCAGATGTGGCGCGCTGCGGTCTGCTGTCGGGCCAGAAAACCCGGATTAATCGCGATGGAAGGCTGTATTGCGCTGCCCGCAGCTCTGTAGCGAGCCAGCTATACGGCTGTCATTCCCCCTCGCCTGTCGTCAGGGACGTTGCGAGGGGGATGAGCCGGATCAGACCTTTTCGGCCAAGGCCAGCGAAATCTGGTCTTTCAGCGAAAGACGCTGCCGGCGCAGGGCCGTTTCATGTTCTTGTGAAGCGGGTGCGATATGGGTTTCGATGCGGTGAATTTCATCGTTGACGGCATCATAGTCCAACAGCAGTTTGGCGAACCGGGCATCCGACACTTTCAGGGCGTGGATCTGATCCATCTGATCAGGAAATTCTTCACCCAGCGTGTGCGGCGTATTCGACATTGAACTCTCCAATCGCAGATAAGGCGTCAGTCATGATCCGACGCCGGTAAACGAAACAGTTCCGCCATCTCAGTGTCATGAAAGAAATGGCAGGACATGATGCATACTGCCTCCGCTCGGGCCTGTCGACATTGCGATAGGTCAATATGAGCGGGGCGCGGTCCGCTTGATGGTTCTTGTGTTCATGCCTGTTGTTCCGGTGCGACGGTGCGCCGGTACAGATGCCAGGTCGTGTGTCCAAGAATGGGCAGGGTGACGAGCAGACCGAGGAAAACCGACGCCAGAGACAAGCCGAGCATCACACCGATGATCGCGCACCACACCAGCATGGGTTTTGGATTGGCGAGCACCGACTGGACGGACGTGATCATGGCGGTGACGAAATCGACCTCGCGGTCGAAGACCATGGGCAGCGACACGACCATGATAGAAAAGACAAACATGGCCAGCACCGCGCCGATGCCATTGCCGAGGACGAAGAACAGCGCGCCTTGCGGCGTGGTCAGGATCGCATCGAGCAAGCCTTCGATCTTGACCGGATTCATGCCGAAAAACACGACATAAAGCGCCGCCGCAATGTCGAGCCAGATGATGTAGGAAAAGGTCGTGACAACCGCCATCATGCCGACGGCGCTGCCGCCTCGCCCGAAAATGCAGCCAAAGATGGCGCTCCACGACAGCGCCTCGCCCTGTTCGAGGCGGCGCGAGATTTCATACAGGCCGGCGGCGGCAAAAGGGGCGACCAGGGCAAAGCCGGCCATCAGCGGGTAAACATAGGAACCGAAATCAAGGCCGATCATCATGTAGAGCAGCAGCCAGCCGAAACCGGCATAGACGAGGCCGAAAAACAGGCCATGGAGCGGCGCGCGCTGGAAATCACGCAGGCCATCGCCAAGGCTGGCGATGATATCGGCAACGCTGATCGTTCGCACGGGATGAATGCGCCGCACATTCCGGTCATTGGCGGGCGGAATCGGCGCGGCTGTGGCGTTGCTTTCGGTGCTCATCGGTTCGAACTCCCCGGATATGATGACGCGCAGCATTTTTTTCTTTTGTTGAAGGTCAAATCATGCCTTGAACCTGTTGTTCGTGCAACTGCGGGGGCAGGATTGTTACTTGACAAAACATCTGTCATGAAATCTAGTAACAATCGTTATTATGTCGGATTGTCCATCAGGCGCCGACGCGGGGGAGGATCTGTACGCATGGCCGAAATCAAGCCGATACCGATGCCCAAATGGGGGCTGGCGATGCAGGAAGGCACGATTGTCGACTGGCACAAGAAAGAAGGCGATGCCGTCGTCGAGGGCGAGGATCTGGTTGATATCGAAACGTCGAAAATCACCAATGTCGCACTTGTCCCCGATGGCGGGATTTTGCGCCGCATCGTCGCGCAGCCGGGTGACAAGCTGCCCGTCGGTGCGCTGATCGGTGTTGTGGCCGACGCCGGTGCAACGGATGCCGACATCGATGCCTTTGTGGCCGACTATCAGGCGCGCTTCGTGCCGGAAGGCGAGGGCGACGGCGCGGGCAGCGGTCTTGCGAGCGAGATGATCGATGCGGACGGGCAAAGCCTTCGCATTGGCCGTGCCGGAGGACAGAATGGCACGCCGGTGCTGTTCATCCACGGTTTCGCCGCCGATCAGGGCAATTGGCTGTTCAACCTTGATGCTTTCGGGCCAGAGCAGCCGGTCATTGCCATCGACCTGCCCGGACACGGCGGTTCGGTGAAGGCGGTTGGCGATGGTGCGCTGGAGACGATGGCAGCCAGTGTCGCCGCCGCGCTTGATGTGCTGGGCGTGACGTCGGTGCATCTTGTCGGCCACAGCTATGGCGCAGCCGTTGCCCTGCGGCTTGCCGCCGATGCCCCCGCCCGCGCGGCGTCCGTCACGCTTGTTGCGCCTGCCGGGCTTCCGGGCACCAGCCTGTCGCGCGAATTTCTCGATGGTGTCGTTGAGGCCCGCCGCGCGCGTGATTTGAAGCCGTGGCTGGAAATGCTGGTCAGCGATCCCGCACGGATTACCCGCGACATGATCGACGACATGATCAAGATCAAGCGCATGGATGGCGTGGATGAAGCCTGGGCGCTTCTACGCGACCGTATGGTGGATGGCACTGATTTTGCGAGACTGATGGCCGATGCCGCTGGTCTCAAGGTGCGTATCATTGCCAGCAGCAATGATCGTATCGTCGGCCAGCCCGATCCGGCACAACTGCCTGCGGGCTTCGAACTGCACGTCGTGGCCGAAGGCGGTCACATGCCGCATGTCGAAAAGTCGGCCGAGGTCAACGCGCTCCTGGCTGCCGCACTCTGAAGGATTGTTACAGATGACTGGAACGACCACTGATGCCCCCGGTGTCTGGGCCATGCAGATGAGCCGTGACGAACTGATCGCCGCCTTCCGCCGGATGACGGCCATCCGTGCTTTTGACGAGCGGGTGGAAAAGGATTTTGCCGCCGGAAAAATCCCCGGTTTCGGCCATGTCTATCTTGGTGCAGAGGCGGTGGCTTCGGGCGTCTGTCACGATCTGGCCGACGACGATTACATCGCTTCCACCCATCGCGGCCACGGCCACTGTCTTGCCAAGGGCTGCGACATCAAGGGCATGATGCTGGAAATTTTCGGCAAGGCTGGTGGCATTTGCGGTGGCAAGGGCGGCTCCATGCATATCGCCGACTTTGACAAGGGCATGCTGGGCGCAAACGCGATCGTAGGCGGTTCCCCGCCCATCACGGTGGGCGCGGCCCTGACGCAAAAGATCAAGAAGACCGGAAAGGTCGCTGTTGCCTTTGCTGGCGATGGAGCTTCCAACCAGGGCACGACGTTCGAGGCGCTGAATATGGCGGTCGTGTTGAAGGTGCCTGCGATCTTCGCTTTTGAAAACAACGGTTATGGCGAACATACGGCGATCAGCTACGCCATGGGTGCGGAATCGATCGCAGCGCGCGCCGCAGCCTTCGGCATGCCCGCCGAGCAGGTGGACGGCGTCGATTTCTTTGCCGTGCGCGAAGCGATGGGCAGGGCGCTGGAACGGGCGCGCAATGGCGAAGGGCCAACGGCGCTTGAATTCATGATCCCGCGCTATCTTGGCCATTATATCGGCGATCCGCAGGTTTATCGTTCGGCCGAGGAACTGGCTGCGGCGCGTGCGCGCGATCCTATCGCACGGTTCCGCGAGAAGGTGACAGCGGCCGGGTTGCTCGATGACGCCACCCTCGATGCCGTGCGCGACGAAATTTATGCCGAGGTGCATGACGCAGCGGAAGAAGCGCAGACGGCGCCGCTTCCCGACATCAGCGCGCTCGAAAAAGACGTTTACATCCGTTATTGAGGACGAAGACATGCCGAGGAAATCCTATCGCCAGGCGATCAACGAGGCGCTTCGTCAGGAAATGCGCCGCGATCCCAATGTCTATCTGATCGGCGAAGACATTGCCGGCGGCCACGGCGGCTCGAACGGGCCGGGCGGGGTTGGCGGCATTTTCGGCCTTACCGCAGGCCTGTATCAGGAATTCGGACCTGACCGCGTCATCGACACACCGATCAGTGAAAGCGCGATCATCGGTGCGGCTTCGGGTAGCGCTATCACGGGCCTGCGTCCGGTGGCCGAGCTGATGTTCGTCGATTTCGTCGGCGTCTGCATGGACCAGATCTTCAACCAGGCAGCGAAATTCCGCTACATGTTCGGCGGCAAGGCGCGCACGCCGATGGTCATTCGCGCCCCGATCGGTGCCGGCCTGCGTGGTGGTGCACAACACAGCGCGACGCTCCACCCGCTGTTCACCATGTTTCCGGGGCTGAAGGTGGTGATGCCGTCGAACCCCTATGACGCCAAGGGCATGCTGATCGAAGCGATCCGCGACGACGATCCCGTGATCTACCTTGAGCACAAAACGCTCTACGACATGGAAGGCGACGTGCCGGACGAAGCCTATCGCGTGCCCTTCGGCGAGGCCGATATCGTGCGTGAAGGCGAAGACCTGACGATTGTCGCGTTCTCGGCGATGGTGCCACGCGCGCTGGCTGTCGCCAATGCACTGGCGAAGGAAGGCATCGATATCGAGGTCATCGATCCGCGCTCGACCTCGCCGCTCGATGAGGACAGCATCCTTGAAAGCGTCGAACGCACGGGCCGTCTTGTCGTGATCGATGAAAGCCCGCCGCGCTGTTCGATGGCGGCGGATATTGCCGCCATGGTGGCGCGCAAGGGCTTCAAGTTCCTGAAAGCGCCGATCGAACAAGTGACGGCACCGCATACGCCAGTGCCGTTCGCGCCCTCGCTTGAAGACGAATATATGCCGAACGCGCGCCGGATCGAGGCCGCAGTCCGTACCGTGCTGCAGTATCGCTGAAAAGAGCAGCCAAGATCATCGGGGAGGATCGGGATGGACCTGAAGCTGAAGGGCAAACGCGCCATCATTTCGGGCGGCAGCAAGGGCATTGGCCGCACCTGCGCCAAGCGTCTTCTGGAGGAAGGCGCGCGCGTCGCCTTCTTTGCCCGCGGGCAGGACGCGATTGACGCGACGGTGGGTGAACTGTCGCATCTTGGCGATATTCGCGGCTGGTCGGTCGATGCGTTCGACTATGATGCCGTGGCAAAATGGGTGGACGAGGCTGGCCAGTGGCTGGGCGGCATCGACATCGTCATCAACAATGCCACCGCCTCGGGCCAACTCGAATGGGGGCGTCAGGCGTGGCTCAACAATTTCGACGTCGACCTGATGAGCTGCGTGGCGATGAACGATGCCGTGCTGCCGTGGTTCGAACGCGCGGGCGGCGGCGCGATCGTGCAGATCGCCACCATCACCGCGATCGAGCATCACGACATGCCGATTTCTCCAAGCTATGGCGCGATGAAAGCGGCGACGATCAATATGACCGCGCAACTGGCGCAACGCTGGGGCGCGAAGAATATCCGTGCGAACTGCGTCTCGCCGGGGCCGATCCAGTTTCCGGGCGGCGTGTGGGATACCGTCGAGGCCAACTATCCGCGCGAATATGAACGCGACCGCACGCAGCATCCGCTTCAACGCATGGGCACCGACGAGGAAGTGGCCGATGTCGTCGCCTTTCTTGCCAGCCCGCGCGCATCCTGGGTGAATGGCGCGAATGTTGTGGTCGACGGTGGCTTCACCAAGATGGTCGGTTACTGAGGAAAAACATCGGGGCGCGGGCGCGGGCCTGTTCAGTCGTCCCTGCGCCCTGGCACTGTATCCAGAAGCGTATTGACCAAGAGGCGTCGCAGCCGGGCATTTTCCTCGGCGAGTGCGGCGGGGCTTTGAACTGTGTCAGTGGCGCTGTCGGTATGGGCGGTGCTGTCGGCCGGAACGATCTGCCCCAGTTCAGCCGCGAGCATGCGGCGCTGCTGGTTCTCGTCCCAGACGCCGAGAACGCCGTGCACGGCGATACCCGATATCGCCATTTGCAGGCGTTGGGCGATGACATCCTGCGCGTCCGCTGGCGTGCCATGCGGAAACATGTCGCGCAGCCGCAGCAGGCCGAGCATGAGGTCGCGATATTTGCTGCCGAAACGCAGTTGTTCGGCCGCGATGTCGGGATCATGGAGCGCGGCGGTCCAGAAGGTGAGCCAAAGGCGCGCATCGATGATCCGGGCGGAGTCGAGCGGAAGGAAGGTTTCAAGGCAGCGCGCGACATCCTCGCCATCTTCAATCGCCATTTTCAGCCGGTCGACCGAACGCTGCGAGACTTCGCGCAGTGTGAACAGTAACAGTTCCTTCTTGTTCTCGAAATAATGCGAGACGACATGGGTACTGTATCCGGCCTCGACCGCGATGTCGCGCACGCTGACGCGGTCCAGGCCCTTTTGCGCGATAAGCCGAGTCGTCGCCTCGGCTACGGCGCGGCGACGCTGTTCGTGCAAGCTGTCCTGATGTGTCTTCGTCATGGTCAGCGATTAATCATTTTTCCGGAAAAAACCAAAGACATTCCATGTGATGGCCCCGCAGGGAGCAGTATTTTGTGCCATTTGTTTCAGTTGGGCTACTGGCTTGTTCTGGACGATTGTGCAATGATTGCGACTTCGACGAACTGGCGCAAGACCAGACAAAAGCCGCTTGGGAGGATGCATGAATTTCGAAGGGCCACTTGAAGACCGCATCGCGATCCGGGAACTGCTCGATACCTATTCCGATGCAGTGACACGCCGCGATGGCGTGCTTTGGGCTTCAGTCTGGCTGGATTCGGATGAATGTCGCTGGATGCTGCCGTCCATGGCCGAATGGGCGCAATTCGTCGGCAAGGATGTGATCGTCGCGGAATGGCTTAAAATGATGGATCTTTATCATGGTCCAGCCGCGCATCCGAACGCTCTTGCACAAATGACGGTGCCGGGCAGCATCAAGATCAACGGCGATATCGCGCGGGTGCGCTGTTACAGCACGGAATTTTTCGTCGCTCCCGATGGCAGGACGCTCCATACCAAGGGGCAATATGATGATGTCTGCGTGAAACGCGATGGCCGCTGGTATTTTCGTGAACGTACCTGGTCGATGATGCCGCTGGGCGATTTCGCCACACTTCAGGTACCCAAGAACTGAACAGGGAGGATTTCATGACCAAAAGGACCGGACTGGCGAAGGCCGGACTATACATGTTTGCAGCATCGGCGGCTGAAAAGGCCAAGCTGCTGGCCGCAGCGCAGCGCCTTGTCGAGGGGGCCGCCGCCACGCTGCCGCCCGCTGTGCGCCAGATTCTGTCGGCGCATGTCGACGAGGATATCTCCCACTTGCCACATTTGCAGGTGATGGCGAAAAGCCCGCGCGCCTTTGATGTCGTCTATCAACTCTCCTCGTCCGACAGGGGGGATCTGACCGCGATGGTCGAAGCGGTCGCCAGTGTCGCCACCCAGCTTGGCACGCTCTTCGACACCAAGGGCTGGGCGGTTTTTGTCGGCCAGGAAATCGCCATCACGCGCGGTGATGGTCCGGTATACAACGTCATGCCGCTGCGCCGTGTGCCGGCATTGTCGCATGCGGAGTTCATGCATCACTGGTTTGACCGCCATGCGGATCTGGGAGAGGGCGTCGAAGGCGTGCGCTATCGCCAGAACCATGTCGATACCGCTGCCACCGCGGCTCTGGCGGCTCGTCTTGGTCTGTCGTTCGAGCCGATGGACGGACTGACGGAATCCTATTTCGACAGCGTTGATGCCGCCACGGCCATCCTGTCGCAGGATTCTGTGGCCATCGACGCCATTGCCGACGAACGTCTGTTCATTGACCATAGCCGCGCGCAGTTCGGTTTGAACCGCATTGTATGGGCGCAGGCACCTGTTGCCTGAGAGATGAACCCTAGAGGCTGAGACCGGACAGCCAGTCCGCGATCATGCGCTGTCCGGCCGCCACGGCGGCCGGACCAAGGCGGTCGTGGTCGTCCCGCAACTGTGCAGCGGTCAAACCAGCTTCGGTCAACGTTTCCGGCGATGTGTCGACCCACGTATCGAAACGGGGGTCGAGGCCCATTTCGGCATGGAATTGCAGCGCCAGAATATTGCGGCCCCGCCGGAATGCCTGGTGGGCATAGGCCGGGGTCGAGGCCAGAAGCTCGACGTTGTCGGGCAGGTCGAATGTGTCGCCATGCCAGTGCAGGACAGGGACATTCGCGACATGGCACAGCGGCGATGTCAGGCCCGCCGGGTGCAGGTCCACCGGATGAAAACCCACTTCCTTGCATGGTCCGGCATAAACCCGGCCCCCCATGGCCGCAGCGATCATCTGCGCGCCGAAGCAGACGCCCAGTGTCGGACGTTCTGCCGCCAATCGTTTTTCCAGTCGCCGCAACTGGCAGGGGATCCATGGATGCGCGGCCTGTTCGTAAACCCCCATTGGCCCGCCCATCATGATGAGCAGGTCGGGCACCGCAAGATCGAGCGTGGCAAAATCGGGGTCTGTCACGTCGATACGGTCGACGATGAAACCCTTTGCCTCGATCGGTGCACGATAACCGGCAACGCCCTCGTAAGGCACATGACGAATGATCAGCGCAGTCTTCATGTCCTTGACGCTAGGACATGTCGAAAGCACGTAAAAGATAGGCTTTCTTGATCACAGTCAAGCTGGATGCGCGCCCGGGCCGGAGCGCTCCGAGCTATGCGCTGTCGCCGCGCAATGCGCGATTGAGCACTTCCACGACTTCGGCCACAGGTTCGGTGACAGTGACGCTGCGCCCCTCGCCAAAGCGAATCCGGGTGCCATCGGTGATGGCGGAAACAAAGGTGACCTGCGCGGCATTCACGGCCATTTCATCACGATCGACACCGGTAAAAGTCACGAGCATGGTCTTCTCCTTATTCTGACACGTTCATGCTGACAGACACACGGCCATGTGCAAGCGCAATTTGTGACTGTCCTGTTTTTCGTGCATTTTTCCTTATTTTGGGCTATGGTTCGACTCATGAAAAAGGCTTCTGCCCTTTTAGGCCTTATGGCCATGGTGCCGGTGGCAGCGCTTTTGGCCATTGTGGGGCGAAAGCGCCTGCGCAGACCTGCCTCTGGCATGGCAGGGCATGGGGAGCGCGCCGGTTTCTGTCCGATCGACCCACCCGCTACACCCGAGGACAGGCAGGCGATCGCAGACTGGAGCAGCGAGGGTGGTGCACTACCGCCCAAGGGGTGCGACTGACAGTCATCATCCAAAGTCGGTCGTAACTTCCAGCCGGTCGCAGGCCCAAGCCGGCACGGTCTGGTTCGGAAAGGAACGACGATGACAATCAGCTTGCAAAAGGCACTGGAAACGAACCAGCTCGGTCGTTTCATCGACGAGGCTGAAGCCGATGGACTGGGCGGCACCGTCGATGCAGTCATCGACGACGCCAAGGCCATTGCTGCGGCCAACCGCAAGCGCCCGCCCGCCAAGCCACAGACACCGTCGCGCTGAGCGCGCACGCCGCCCGTCAATTGCAGGCGCTATGCTTTTTCAGCGTTGAGCATCTGCGCGATAATAGCCAAGAACGTCAGGAGCCGCCGTTCCTGACGCGCGGAGATGATGCGACAAGCGGGGGGATCTGTGAAAAATTACTTCGACCTTTCAGGCAAGACCGCCCTTGTGACGGGGGCATCCAGCGGGCTGGGTGCGCATTTTGCCCGTGTCCTTGCAGCACAGGGGGCGGCGCTTGCCATCACGGCCCGCCGCATTGACCGACTGGAAGCACTGGCCACTGAATTGCGCGAAACAGGCGCCACAGTCGGCGTGCATGCCATGGATGTGACCAATTCGGCCTCGGTCGATGCGGCGCTCGATGCGATTGGCGCCGTGGATGTGCTGGTCAATAATTCGGGGGTGACGCTGACAAAGCCTATCCTCGACCAGACTGAAGCCGACTGGGACCATGTCCTTGATACCAACCTCAAGGGCGCCTTCCTTGTGGCGACCGGGGTCGCGCGCCGGATGCGGGCAGCGGGGCAGGGCGGTTCGATTATCAACATCGCCTCGATCCTCGGCCTGCGTCAGGCGGGGCAGGTGTCGAGCTATGCCGTATCGAAAGCCGGGCTGGTGCAACTGACCAAGGTGATGGCCGCCGAAGTCGCGCGCTATGGCATTCGCGTCAACGCGATTGCGCCCGGCTATATCGGCACCGACATCAACAGCGACTTTTGGGAAACGGATGCGGGCGCGGCGCTGATCAAACGCGTGCCGCAGCGCAGGCTCGGCCAGCCGCAGGAACTCGAGGGTGCGCTTTTGCTGCTTGCATCCGACAGTTCGAGTTTCATGACGGGCAGTGTCATCGCGGTTGATGGCGGCCACCTGTGCAGCACGCTTTGAGCGCGGGGAAGGCATGAATACGCATCCGTCAACCGTCCTTTATACCGAAGCAGCGCCAGGAATCGCCCGTATCGTTCTTGACCGCCCCGGTCAGGGCAATGCCCAGAACACGCAGATGACTTTCGACCTGAATGGCGCGCTGATGCACGCCGCGCATGACGACAGCATCAAGGTCATCATCCTTGGCGGCAATGGCCGGCATTTTTCGACCGGGCACGATCTCAAGGATCATGGCCATGACAGCGTCGCCGCCGCCCATCCCCGCATGGGGGTTGTCGGCGGACTGGATACGGCGACGGTTGGCGGTTTTTATGCCTGGGAGCGTGAGGTCTACCTGGATGCCTGCCGCCGCTGGCGGGCGATCCCGAAACCGATGCTGGCGGAAGTGCACGGCGCCTGCTTTGGCGGGGGCCTGATGCTGGCCTGGGTGTGCGACCTGATCATCGCCGCCGACGATGCCTATTTCTGCGATCCTGTGGTCAATATCGGCGTCAGTGGTGTCGAATATTTTGCCCATGTTTGGGAAATGGGTGCGCGCAAGGCCAAGGAAATGCTGTTTACCGCTGACAGCTGGACCGCAGCCGAGGCGCTGCAATGGGGCATGGTCAATCATGTCGTGCCGCGCGACACGCTGGAGCGCTTTACGCTGGCGCTGGCGGAACGTATTGCGCAAAAGCCATCCTTTTCGCTGAAACTGGCGAAAGAGGCAGTGAATGCCAGCCTCGATTCCCAGGGACAGGGCGATGCCATCGACAAGGCGTTTTTGTTCCACCAGCTCTGCCACGCGCATAACCGGGTCGAATATGGCGGCGTGCTCGATCCCCACGGCATTCCCGAAACTGTCTTGAAGTCAGGTAACCTCAGCCCGCTGGTGGCGGGCACAAGGCAAGGGACGGGGCAGGGCTAGCCTTTATTGCGGCCGGTATGTCCGCACGAACTGATCGAGCAGGCGAACGCCAAAACCGGTCGCACCTTTTGGCGTCAGCGGCTGATCCTCGTTCGACCAGGCGCGTCCCGCAATGTCCAGATGTGCCCATGGCGTGTCTGCAGACAGAAAAGCGCCAATGAAATGTGCGCCCAGCCCGGCGCCGGGATGCATGCCTTCTGCGCTATTGCTGATATCGGCCACGTCGGAGGCCAGGATCTTGCCATAGGACGGATGCAGGGGCATGCGCCAAAGGGCTTCGTCAGTTGTCTGACTGGCGGTGAGAAGGGCGTTGGCCAGTCCGTCATGTCGCGAGAACAGGCCGCTGTAATGGGGGCCCAGTGCCGAGACCATCGCGCCTGTCA
>CAZWMK010000037.1:0-17869 GCA_964635065.1 uncultured Sphingomonadaceae bacterium
TCGTCACGCCATCGTTGCGCGCCAGATCGATCAGCATGGCCCAGAACTGGTCCCGGGCGACGGGATCAACCCCCGACGTCGGCTCGTCGAGGATGAGCATTTCCGGCTTGTGGATCATCGCGACCGCCAGCGACAATCGCTGGCGCTGCCCCAGCGGGATCGCGCCCGGAAGCGAGTCCATGATTTCGGCCAGGCCGAAACGCGCCTCCATTTCCGCGATGCGCGCCGGGATCAACTCCTTTGCGACGGCAAACAACTTCGCGTGCAGTTCCAGGTTCTGGCGAACCGTCAGCTCCCCGTAAAGCGAGAAAGCCTGGGTCATGTAGCCCACCCGTCGCCGCGTCGAGAGATCCCGGCCCTCGACCGGTTTGCCCAGCAGCCATGCCTCGCCCGCGCTCGCCGGCAGCAGACCAGTCAGCATCTTCATGGTCGTGGTCTTGCCGCAGCCATTGGACCCCAGAAAGCCGAAGATCTCGCCCTTTCCGATCCGGAAGCTGACCTGATCCACCGCGGTGAAGTCACCAAAGCGCAGGGTCAGGCCTCGTGCTTCAATCGCGATCTGCGCGTCAGCATCGTGGGGGCGAGGCCGGATTTCCACGGCCTGATGGCCAGCACGCTCCGCTTCCGGCAGAAGCGCGATGAACGCCTCTTCCAGATTGCCGGTCACGGTCCGCTCAAGCAGATCGCCGGGGGTGCCTTCCGCCAGAATGCGCCCCTCGTTCATGGCGATCAGCCAGTCGAAGCGGGCAGCTTCTTCAAGATAGGCGGTGGCGATCAGTACGCTCATGGCCGGGTTATCGGCGCGGATGCGGTCGATCAGTTCCCAGAACTGGCGCCGGGACAAGGGATCTACGCCGGTCGTGGGCTCGTCGAGCAGCAGGAAGTCAGGGTCGTGCAACAAGGCGCAGCAAAGGCCGAGCTTCTGCTTCATCCCGCCCGAAAGCTTTCCGGCGGGGCGATCCCGGAACGCGGCCAGTCCCGTGCTTTCCAGCAGTTGCATGATGCGCCGCTCCCGCTCCTCGGGGGGCTGGGCAAACAGGCGTCCGAAAAAGTCGAGGTTCTCGAAGACCGAAAGCGTCGGGTAAAGGTTCCGACCCAGCCCCTGCGGCATATAGGCGATCCGGGGGCATACCGCCGTGCGATGGCGCCGGTCGGCCATGTCGCCTCCCAGCACCTGCACGGTACCCTCCTGGATTTGCCGCGCGCCCGAGATCAGGGAGAAAAGGCTGGATTTGCCCACCCCGTCAGGACCGATGAGCGCGACCATGCGCCCGGCCGGAATGGCAAGGTCAATGGCGGCAAGCGCCTGCGTCTTGCCATAGGCAAGACTGACGCCGGAAAGGATCGCTACCGGTGCCGCGGTTGTTATCCGCCCTTCAGGCATCAGCGTTGCGTCACTGTCGCCAGGTCACCCGGCCAGGGCGTCCTGGGATCAAGCCGCACATAGGCCATTCCCGGGAGTCCGCTTTTCACCTGACGCGGATGGCGCGCGAGAAACGCCGGGTCGATCCGCGCCTTGACCCGGAACATCAGCTTTTCCCGCTCGCTTTCGGTTTCCACCGACTTGGGCGTGAACTGGGCGACATCGGCCACGAAGGTAACCTTGGCGGGGATCACGTCGTTCGGAGCGGCATCGAGCACGACCCGTGCTTCACTGCCAAGAGCCACACGCCCGGCCAGCGCCTCTGGCAGGAAGAAGATCATGTCGACATCCGTCAGGCTGACCAGATTGACCACCCGCCCACCAGCACCGATGACTTCTCCTGGCTGGGCGATGCGGTACTGAACCCGCCCGGCACGCGGAGCGACCAGGTTACTGTCCCGGATTTCGACATCGAGACGAGTAATCGTGGCCCGCGCGGCATCGACGTTGGATCTTGCACCGATCACTTGCGACCGGGCAGCCCCGATCGCCGCTTCAACAGCCGCCAGCTGCGCTCGCGCGGCCTCCACCGCAGCGGCAACGCCTTCCACGCGGGCGCGGTCGTCGTCACGTTCCTGAGCGGAGGTTGCGCCCTCCTGAGCCAGTGTTTCGGACCGGGCGAAGCGCTTGCGAGCGGCGTTCAACTCCGCTTCGCGTTGGCGCACGACGGCGAAGGCCGCAGCGCGCTCGCTCTGACGCTGCGCGACCTGCGCCTCGGCGGTCGAGATTGCGTTGAGCGCCTGCTGCAGCCGCGCCTCGGCCTCGCTCTTCTGCGCCTGCAGATTGGCCGCATCGATACGCGCGATGAGTTGTCCCGCGGCAACGGCCTGCCCTTCATCCACCAACAGGTCCACCAACCGGCCGGGCGCCTTTGCGGCAACATCGGTCTCAACGGCCTCGATACGGCCATTGCCCGCAACGATGCCTTCCGGCAGTGCTCCGCGATCGGAGAAATGCCAGGCAGCAAACCCCGCCGACGCAATGCCGACAGCCACGCCGCCCCTGATGATCCAGTTGCGGGACTTCAGGTTCATGGTCTTGGCTCCGTATCGGAAATCGTCTCGGGTACTCGTTTATCGGGCACTGCTGCGGCGAAGTTGCCGCCAAGGGCAGCATAGAGCCCCAGTCCCGTGGCAAGGTGAGCTCGGCGCACCTGGACGAGGCGCTGTTCCACGTCGAACAGGTCGCGCTGGGCATCGAGAACTTCGAGGTATGCGGATCGGCCATTGTCATAGCGCAACTGGGCCAGCCGGGTGCGTTCGCGCGCTGTGGCGACCATGGACTGCAGGCTTTCCACTTGCTGCAGGAGTTGCCGGCGCAAGACCAGCGCGTCAGAAACATCGCGGAAAGCGGACTGTACCGTGCGCTCATAATTCGCGATGGCCACATTCTGCCGGGCCTCTGTCAGATCGAAATTGGCGCGGGTCTGTCCATGATCGAACAAAGGCAGGCTAATCGCCGGGGCAAAACTCCAGCTTTCACTGCCGGGGCGGAACAAGCCGTCAAGCTCTGCGCTCGCGGTCCCGAAGGCGCCGGTTAGCGTGATCGACGGAAAGAATGCGGCTCGCGCCGCGCGGACATTGGCACGAGCCGCCTTGATCTGCAGTTCGGCCGAGCGCACATCGGGCCGGAACAGCAGCAGGTCTGAAGGCAGGCCGACCGGAATTTCATCTGGGGTGGGAGAGGAAAGGCTCGCTTCGGCCAGCCGCACCGGCATGCCCGCCAGCAGCGACAGCGCATTGCGGTTAAGGTCCCGCTCCTGGATGAGCGCGGCATGAGCGGTGCGGGCCTGATCTAGCAGCGTGGCAGCCTGCGTGACTTCGAGTTTGGAACCGGCCCCCACCTCGAACCGACGGGTCATGATCCCCAAGGAATGTTCACGGGTGGCGAGGCTTTGCCGTGCCAAAGCGATGCGTTCGGCATATTCCCGGTCGAGAAGATAGCGATTGGCCAGATCGACAACGATCGCGGTCGCCACAGCATCATGCGCCTCGCGCGTGGCCAGGAATTGATCGCGCGCAGCATCCCGCAAGGCGTCGAACTTGCCCCAGAAATCCAGCTCCCAACCCGCGCTCAACCGGGAAAAGAACTGGTCGCTGGTTATCGCGTTCCCGGTAATCGACAGGTCTGCCGGCGTCCGGGTTCGTATAGTGCCCGTGCCCGCGACTACATTGGGCAGCAACGGCGATTGCTGGATCCGGTAAAGCGCCCTCGCTTCCGCCACGCGGGCTGCCGCAACAGCAATGTCGCGATTATTTGCCAGGGCATCGTCGATCAACGCTGCCAGATGCGGATCCTGGATGAAGGCACGCCAATGCACGCGGACAGAGGAAGGGACGGCGAAATCATCGGAACCATAAGTGGCGGGGATGTTGAAGGATGGGGGCGTATAGGCTGCATTGGGAGCGCAGCCCGTAGCCGACAGGATCAACGCCGCGAGAATGGCTCGCTTGCTTGCGGCAAGATCGCGCCGGTCTGGCTTCGTGCTCATTGGTTTTTGCGCCCAAATGCCGGTCACCATATTCCTGCCCTGTGAAGTGGCTCGGTTGGTTTGAACAGTGATCGGCAAAAGATAAGTGGATCGCCCGCCGGTTTCGTTAATCTGCCGATCTGAGTAGTCTTGCAGGGAGGGCGTAGCCCGACCGGAGAGACTACCCAGATCGATTACCAAATTCATGCTGCCACTGGTAGCGGCAGGTTGTCAAAGTACATCTGATCGGGTGTCCTGGCTCCCAGGCTCGAATGCGGCCTCTTGCCGTTGTATACCGCGCTTACGCCAAAACCCGAAATTTTTCGTGGCTGACCCCATCCACGGTGGTCGGCTCAACAAACGGCGCATCGAAGGTTTCAAGGTTGAGCGCGCCATGGATGTTGACGCGCCCGCGCCCTGCGGTGGTCGTCACGGCGGGATTTGATCCTGCCTTGACCCAGCCAAACACGGGCTTTGTCTGATATCCGGGATGCACGGCATCGACGAAATACACGGCTTCATCGGCGCCCAACCCGTTCAGCAGTCGCTCATACATGGCGATGATTTCAGCCTGCTTCTCGGCACTTGCGACGCGCGGAAGCCCTTTCGGCTTTCGGTACTCATAGCCCAGCCGTGACAGGAGCTTGATGCAGCCCGAGTGGGAGTAGTCCACGCCATACTGTGCTGCGATGTGCGCCCTGATCTCGACGATGGATCGACAGAAGCGTTCGTCCAGCCAAGCGCAAAGCTCCGTCTCTTGGGCTGAGGTCATGCGGGACTGCCCCCCTTCCAGCCGTCGGTCGAAAGCGCGTCCCAGCCACCCTCTCGGTAGGTCTTGTACCAGCCCCGAATGGTATCATCGTCCAAGTAGAGAAACTTCGCGATCTGTACGCAGCTTTCGCCGTCATCAAGGAGCAAGATGGCGTTGGCCCGCCGTGCAATCCCATCTCTCTTCACGTTGCGAGCGCACGAACGCGACAAGCTCACGTCGCTCTGAAGAGGTAAGAAAACAGGGTCATCGCCACCAAAAACCTGCCGGACTTTATCCTGCCGCTTGTGCTCGCAGTTGTGGCAGGCGGCTTTATCGGCGGGCATTTCGGCAGCCACCGCCTGCCCCATCTGGCCATCAAGCGTTTGCTGGTGCTCGTCCTGCTCATTGCGGGAACCAAGCTGATACTGACCTAGTCTCTGATCCGCTGATTAAGCCGCATCACATAGCCGATGATTTCGGCGACAGCGGCATAATGTTCGACCGGGATCGGATGATCGATGTCGACGGAGGCATAAAGCGCGCGGGCCAGCGGCGGGCTTTCGACGATGGGAATGCCTGCACCGGTCGCAGCTTCGCGGATCTTCATGGCAATCGCATCGACACCCTTGGCGACCACGACCGGCGCGGCCATCTGACCCTGATCATATTTCAGCGCGACAGCATAATGGGTCGGGTTGGTGACAATCACATTGGCTGATGGCACAGCGGCCATCATGCGGCGGCGCGAACGGCTGATCCGGATGGCGCGAATGCGCGACTTGATGTGCGGATCGCCTTCGCTTTGTTTCACTTCATCGCGGATTTCCTGCAACGACATCCGCATGCGCTTCATGAAGGCGCGCCGCTGATAGACATAATCGAACAGTGCCAGCGCCCCCACCAATATGGCGATGCTTTGCAGCATGTCCCGGATCAGACCGCCGCCGACCCGGCTGATCATGATTGGATCAGCGCCGATCAGCGTATCGATTGCGACAAGACGCGGCTCCAGCACCAGCCAGGCCACACCCACGATGATCACCGATTTTAGCAATGTCTTGGCAAACTCGATCAGTGCGCGTTTGCCAAACAGACGTCCCATGCCCGCGACAGGCGACAGTTTGGACCATTTCAGCGACAGCCGCGACCAGTTCAGCGACGGGCGCCCCTGAAGAAAAGGGATCAGGAATGCGGCAGCGAATAGCAGGGTGAACAGCGGCAGCAACGCCTTGGCGACAGCCGTCATGATGCCGCCCGCCAGATATTGCGCGCCCTCGGCTTCGGCTGGAAACAGATCGGCCCCGCCCCACAGGCTGGCGAACAACCGGGCCAGCGCCATCAGGCTCGACAAGCCAACACCGCCCATCATCGTCAGTGTTGCAATGAACATGACGGCATGACGCATTTCAGGCGACATTGGCACGTCGCCCTGCTTGCGCGCATCCTCCAGCTTCTTGTCGGTAGGTTCTTCGGTTTTTTCCTGATCGTCACCGGCCATGGTTCACACCCAACCCGTCCGCATCCAGTCCGCCATGGCATCGGCGAACGTGCCGAGAATGGCCCCGAATATCATCGTTAACAGCGCAAGGCCCAGCATGAGGTTGAGCGGTTGCGCCATGAAGAACAGCTGGATCGCCGGTGCCACGCGCGACGCCATGCCCAGCGCGACGTTGAACAGGATCCCGTATATGACCAATGGCGCGGCAAGGCCCAGTGCCAGCGTCATCGCCTGTCCGATCGTCAGCACGGCCAACTGCATGAAATCTTCGGCAGCGGGCAGAGCGCCCAGCGTAAATACATCATAGGACCGGACGATCGAGGCGATCCACATATGGTGAATGCCGGCCCCAAGGCACAGGATCAGGGCCGCCAGCGAAACCAGCTTCGACAGAACGGGCGCCTGCCCGCCCTGTGACGGGTCCGACACCAGCGCCGATGTCAGGCCGACCTGCATGGTGATGATCGAACCCGCCATGGCTGCGGCAAAGAACATGATCCGCACGATCATGCCCATCGCAATGCCAATCAGCATTTCCGAAATCACCAGTCCGGGCAGCATCCGTTCATGCGTCAGCATGGGCGCGACGCGAGCCGACAACACGGCAAACAACGCCAGCGTCATGCCAAGGGGGATGAGCAGCCGGATACGCATCGGTACAGATTCTTCGGAAAATCCGGGCAGCATCATCAATACTGCGCCCACGCGCGCGAACAGCACCAGAAAAATCCCGGCCTGACCGGAGAGATCAAGGCTGATGCCGTCAACCGGCAATGATCTTGTCCGCAATCTGCTGCATGAACGCGGACAGCGCCTTGCCGATCATCGGCAGTGACATCAGCATTACCAGTCCCATCAAAAACAGCTTGGGCACGAAGGTCAGCGTCATTTCCTGCACCTGCGTCAGCGCCTGCAGCAAGCCGATGGCAACGCCGATCACGAGCGATGCCAGCAGCATCGGCCCGACGATTGTCAGCAACAGGACCAGACCGGATTGCGCCAGTGTCAGGGCATCATTGCCGTTCATAGTCAGATCTGCATCCGCATGATGTCGGTGTAAGCGCTGACCATGCGGTCACGCACGGCCACCACCGTATCAAGCGCCATTTCGGCAGCACCGATGGCCGTGGTCACGTCGATCAGGTCGCCTTTGCCGGCGACCTGCTTTGCGCTGGCAGTTTCTGCCGTACGTATTGATGTTGCGGCGTTATCGACCAGTGCCGACACCATGCCGCCAAAGCCGGTCGCGCCGGCTTGCGTGCCGCCGCCGATACCTGCTGCATCTCCGGCCGGTTTGGCAGGCGAGGCAACAGGGCGGACCAGACGGCCATAGGCGGATGCGGCGTCCAAGGCTCCGATTGACATGATCTGTCCTCGCTCTCTTCGTTACTTCAGCAGGTCGATGGTTCGCATGGTCAGGTTTTTCGCGGCTTCGATCGCGTTCAGGTTCGCTTCGTATGACCGCTGCGCGGCTTTCATGTCCGCCGCTTCGACCAGACTGTTGACATTGGGCAGTTGCACATAGCCCTGCGCGTCCGCCGCCGGACTGCCGGGGCGATAGACGCGCGGAAAGGCGGTCTTGTCGGTCGTGATATTCTCTACCTTGACGGCTTCGGCGCCGGCGGCGCGATCGTATAGGCCGGCTTCTTCAAGGCGCGCGGCCAGCTTGCTGGCCAGAAAATCACCTTCGGCCCCAGTCGGCGCCAGATCGCGATAATCCCAGTATAGCCCGGCGGCGCGATCGACCGGCAGACCATTGGCAGGGTCAAGCGTGGTTCCCAGCAGGCTCTGATAATCGCGGATGAAATTGCTTGGCAGGCTCTGGATATCGGCATGGCGCAGCAGTGTGGCGCCACTCGCCAGGGCGGATGGCAGATCATGGCCCGCCCTGGCCAGCGTATAACGCATCAGCTGCGCGCGTCGTTCAAGGGAATCGCCGCGCCAGATGAAAGCGAGCTGATCAAGCCGTTTCAGGGCTTCGGCCTGACCAAGCGCCTTACGCCTGACACCATCTTCGATCCGCAACAGCTCGACTGTTGCCCTGACGCTCTGATCGCCCGCCGTCTCGGCCTGTGCAAGCAATGTCTCTCCGACACGCACATGCCCCAGCCTCAGCTGGGCTTCGCCACGCAGCAGGTTTGCGCGCACATTTTCTTCGGGCAGCAACCGCAGCCAGTCCAGCGCAAAAGCCTGTTGACCATCCCCGATCGCCGCCTGCGCGAGGTCAAGGATGAAAGGCGTGCGCGCATCCAGATTGCGCCCGCGCAAAGCAGGCAAAGCGCAACGCAGTTCCGTCAAAGCTGCTGCATATTGCTGCATCTGCGCCTTGGCCCGCATCCGCCAGGCGCAGGCCTCGTCCTTGTGCGCCAGCGCGGGTAAATCAAGCGCGGCGGCAGCATCCGCATATCGGCCCAGATGCATCAGCGCCTGTCCGCGCGCCAGCCGGTAATTGGCAACATCGTCAAGGCCTGCATCCTGACGGCGCATCAGATCCAGCACGCCAAGCGTCTCCGCACCCAGCCCTTCCGACAAAAGGCTGAGCGCATAAAACCAGCGCGCCGTCTGCTCATCGCGCACAGGAGCGCGCAAGAGCGCCGACCATGCCCTGTCGCGCGATAACAGCTTCCATGGCAGGTTCCGCTCCAGGCTGGCAGCCCCCGGCAGCGTCAGCACAGGTGCAGACACAGGTGCTGGTGCAGATGCTATCCCCGCATCTGCCTTCACCTGAGTTCCCGCTGGCATGGCATTATAGGCACCGGACGTCGACGCCTGCGGTGCGGCAGCAATCAGCAGACCGGCCAGCACAAACGGCACGGAATAACGCAAGCGGTGAAGGTGACGCATGTTCAACCGCCCATTCCATTTGTGGCGATCAGATAGGCACCCAATACACCGCCACCCGCGCTGGCGATCATGAACAAAATGGCAAGCAGCATAAGGCGCTTGTTCGATTTTTTGGCGACAGATACCGACGCTGCGCCAGCCTCCGCGCCTGCCCCATGCACCGTTGCAGACGTGGCCGCAGCGGCTATGGCTTGCGGCTGGCTGGAAACGGCACCTCTCACCCGTCCGGGACGCTGATCGTGGCTCATGTCACCTCCGATGACCATCAATCATCCTATTATAGGATAAGGCGCGCCAAGCAGGCGCCGATCAAGGCAGGGAGGACATATGAAACCCAACAGGATGCCGCTGGTAATCGCGATTTTACTGGCACTGCTGTCCAGCTTTCCTGCTCATGCAGCGGGCGGCAGCGGGGAATCCGGCCCCTCGCCCTTCATCGCCATGGAACCGATCACCATGTCGATTGTCGAATTTGGCACCCTGACCGGGACGCTTGAAGTAACGCTTGTCTTGCAAGCCCGTACGCCAGAACTGGCGGCGTTACTAAGCGCGCGCCTGCCCGACCAGCGGGCGAAAGCGATTGCGGCGGTCAATGAATATGTGCGCCTGCACGTCTCGGCCTATCGGCCAGTGGATGCCGTCCAGCTACGGGAAACCCTGCGACAGGCGCTACTGCCTGTAACACCGGGACTGACCGATGTTCTGGTGACAGATGTCATCGCAAAACCCTGACGAACAGACAGTATTTTATCAGGCTCCCGCGATTTTCCGCCTTTCAGATCGTGCGGCCGATCCGATCTCCCTCGCGGAAGGCTTCGAGGGCAGAGCGCGGCGCAACCGCATCGCCCGCCATATAGGTGGGCGCATGGCGCTGACACATAGTGAGCAACTGCTTTTGCGCGCGCGGGTGAACACCCGCGACAATAAAATCAAATGCGGATGATTGCACCGCGCCCGAAAGCGCGCTGCGGATCAGCGCCTGTCCGTCCCTTATGCCCTGCAAGCTGGACGATGCCTGCACGTCCACCTGCCATTTCGGAATCAGGCGCATATATTCGGCCAGCATGGTGCGCCCAAGATTATAGCCAAAGTGCAAAAAGGGCGTAACGACTGTGACTGCACAGCCCCGCCGCACCATGGCATCGACGGTCAGCGCCGTTTCGTAATTGCCGCGCCGGTCGAACAGCAAGGCCCGTGTGCCCGCCATTTCGAACTTGTCACCGTCGAATAACCCTTGCACGGCCTCATCCGTTGAAATCACCGGGATCGAGCTGTCGCTGGCAATTCCCAGATCCGCATTCGGCAGTGCGCCCGTCGCCAATATGATGGCATCGGGCTGGACGGCGGCAACAAGGGCTTCATCCACCCGCGTCTGCGTGCGGACATCAACGTTCAATAGCGCCAGTTCCTGTTCGATCCACGAAATAGATGCGAGCAGATTGGCGGCGGCACCGATGCCTTCGACAAGATTGAAGCGCCCGCCCAACCGGTGTTCGGCCTCGGCCAGGATGACGTCATGACCGCGCTTTGCAGCGATTTCCGCAGCCTTCATCCCGGCGGGACCACCGCCCACGACCAGCACGCGCTTGGGCGTCACGGGTAATGAATCCAATGCCTTGAATCGGTTTTCCTCGCCCACCTCCGGGTTCTGGATGCAGGTGATCGGATACATGCCGCCGCGATCGATACAGCCCTGATTGGCGCCGGTGCAGATGCGGATGCGATGCCCCTGCCCGCTTTGCAGCTTGTTGACGAGATCGGGATCGGAAATCTGAGCCCGCGTCATACCGACCAGATCGCAATCCCCCTCTTCAAGGGCGCGTTCGGCAAGGTCGGGCGTCGGGATCTTGCCGACCCCGATCAGCGGCACGGCACTGCCGATGGCCGCCTTGAGCGCGCGCGTCAGGGGGAGAAATTCGCCAAGAGGATGACGGAACGACCCGACGGCGCGCGCATAGTGGCCGCCCCCTGCACCTTCGCTGTGATTGAGATAATCGAACAGGCCGGTGCCGATCAGTTCGGCCGCAATGTCGCACAGCTTTTCATGGCCGACACCGCCATTTGCCGGACTGATGAAATCGTCGATGACAATGCGCAGCCCCATGACCTTGTCCGGACCGATAGCCGCACGCACACGCCGGGCCACCTCTTTTGCAAAGGCGAGCGGCTCACCCCATTGATCGGCGCGCTTATTGGCAAAGGGCGAGAAGGATTGCTGGATCAGATAGCCGTGCGCTGCGTGAATCTCGACACCGTCGACACCGTTTTCGATCACAAGCCGGGCGCTGTCGGCAAAGGCATTGATGACCTCTTCGACCTCGGATTCGGTCATTTCATGCGCCATTTCGCCCGATATCGATACCGTATCGGAAAAGCCCCACAAGGGTTGCAGGTCGGTGCGGCCTTCAGACTTGCCCACAACACCAAGGTGGAACAATTGCGATATCAGCTTCGCGCCATGACGGTGCACACGCGTGGACAACTGCTGAAGCTTGCGCGCAAGATCTTCGGCTTCATAATTGAAATGATTGGAAACCTGGCTCGACTGATGCACATGCATCGCGGTCAGGATGATCAGCCCCGCACCGCCTGCCGCCCGGCGTTCCTGATAGGCCATATAGCGCTCGCCATCCGCGTCCGGCTGATAAAAGTCGGGATAAGCCTCATGCGCTGTCGAAACGACCCGGTTTTTCAACTCGATCTTGCCGATGCGAATGGGGGACAGGAGTTTCATGGCTTTTAGTCCAGTGCGCTGAATGGACGACACGCGTCACTAAAAAAGTGTCACCCGAAGGTGACACGCAGTTGGGTGGAGAAAACAGGATAGCGTCATGGACGACCGGAGCCAGCAAGCCGCCGCCTGCCGGTCGCCCATATTGGTGATCAATAGCGCCAGGTAATCTGGGCCTGGATCGTGCGCGGCGAGGCGATATAGCCGCGCTGGTCGGCGAGAATGCCGCTCAGTGCCGCGCCGCCCGTCGAAGGCGTGTCAGCCGCACCATTGACGATGTAATTGTTGGTCAGGTTCTTGCCGATGACCGCCAATTCCCACTTGTCATCCGCCGAACCGATCCGCAGCGAAGCATCGATATTGGCATATTTTTTCTGACGGCTGATCGGGTTACCGGTAACGGCAGCCAGATAGCTGCTGCTGTAGCGACTGTCGAGCGACAGGCCGAGCTTCAGATTATCGCTGATCGGCGTTTCATAGCTGACCCCAAGGCTGGCCGTCCATTTCGGCGCGACCGAGGTCGATACGCCCGCAAGCTGCTGACCGTTGACGCCCGGACGGAAGCCGTTCGGCACACATCCCATGGCGGCAGACTGGCCTGCATAGCAAGGCGACAGATAATTGCCGTAACGGGCGTCATTATAGTTCAGGCTGCCATGCACCTCGAAACCTTCGACGCTGTTCGGCGCATATTGGAAGTCGACTTCGACACCATCCGTCTTGGCCGAACCGGCGTTGGTCGTGATGTTGGCGAAGGTGATCGAGTCGAAGAAGTCGATCTGGAGATCCTTGTAAACGTAATGATAGACCCCGACGTTGAAGCGCAGCTGACGGTCGAACAGCGTCGTCTTGATGCCGCCTTCAAAGCCCTTGGCTTTTTCGGGACCGAACTCGAACACGCCAAGCGCCGTCTGCGTGCCGCTGATCGAAAAACCGCCCGACTTATAGGCCGTCTTGTAGGCGGCATAGACCGTGACATCGTCGCTCGGCTGCCAGGTAATGGTGGCTTCCGGTGACCAGTTGTTGAAGGTCTGATCACCCTTCAAGGGGAGGTTCTGAGGGTAAACCGCCCGCACTTCAGGGTTCACATAGGGCATGACATAGTTGCTGTCGCGCGTTTCATGCGTATAGCGCACGCCGGCGGCCACTTCGACTTGCGGCACGACCTTCCATGTCACCTGCCCGAACGGAGACAGGGTCTCGCCAGTGGTATCGCCATCCTTCGAATAGAAGACGTAACGATACTGGGCTTCGGCCTGAGAGTTTTCACGGCCACCAGTGCCGACCCACTGATCAAAATCGCGGCGCGATTTCTGATAATAAAGACCAGCCATCACATTGACCGGGCCATCATAAGAGGTCAGTGCGCGCAGCTCTGACGAATATGCGTAATAACGCGTATTCTCGGTCGCAAAGGTGTTGGTAACATAACGGGTCACACCGTTGATCGTGGTCGGCCGATTTGCAGCTGTATAGTCAGAATCACCCGCCCACTGGTTACGGTTCCAGTTGTAGTTATTCACCCATGTGAAGCTGATGTCTTCAAGATCATAGTTCATGGTATTTGTGACATACCATGACTTGTATTTGTTATAGAGACGCCCATCCTTGCCTGCATAAGGCAGGATCTCAGCCACTTCCTCCGGATAGCGCGTGTGGCTGTACTGGAATTTCTTCGAACAGACATAGCCAAGCTCGGTCTGGCTGGTGCCGGTCGCATTCGGGCAGGCATAAACCAGATTGTTGAAGGCCGGATCATCATATTTCGAATAGCTGGCACCAAACTGCAAGGTAGCAGTGAAATCGGACGTCGGCTCCCATTTCAGCGTGAAACGGCCGATCAGTTCCTTGGCCCCCTCATCCGCAGCACCAGGCGCGGCAGTGTAACGTGTCCAGACGGCAGACGGATCGCTGGCGGCACCGGTCGAGGTGTCGCGCATGTCCCAGAAACGCGACTGGCCTACGCCCTTGAACAGCCCGTCAAACATCTTGGCGCCGCGCAGTGCCAAGCGGGCCGACACCGTATCCGACAGCGCACCCGATGCGACCGCTTCGCCATAGATCTGCTGCGCATTGAATTCATAGCCTGCGCGGCCCATGATTTCGGTTTCCTGCGTTGGCTGGGCCGTGGTGATCGAGACCACGCCCGCCGTTGCATTCTTGCCGAAGAACAGCGCTTGCGGCCCTTTCAGGACTTCGGCGCGGCCAAGATCGAAGAAGCCTTCGTTGATGATGCGGCCTTGGCCGTAATAGACGCCATCGACCACCGTCGCCACCGACTGTTCGATCGCGATGGAGCTGATGTTCGAGCCAATGCCGCGAAGGGTCAGCTGCGCACCCGAGCCGGACGCCGCGCGGCCAATCGACAGCTGCGGCGTCAGGGCCGAGAGCTTCTCAAGATTGGTCAGGTCCATCTTCTGGGCCTGCACGGCCGTGATCGCCGTCACCGACACCGGCACATCCTGCACGCTTTCCTGACGCTTGCGGGCGGTGACCACGATATCTTCAAGCCCGCCTGACTGCGCCCCGGCGTCCTGCGCCTGCGCCTGCGGTGCAACGAATGCAGCCATGACCATCGCCGTCGAACCGAGCAGCAGACCACGCTGCAAGGCAGAACCACTCAAGTGCTGTTTTTTCATCTGACATCCCCCAGAGGACTGGCGGCAACGATCACCCGACCGCAGCGCACCCCCGAATTGTTTTTTTTCTCCGCATAAGACGTTCGTCTTACAACCTCATCCATAATGAAAAAAAATATGGGCTGTAAAGATGGAAAATCAGGTCACGCTAATTTCTTGATTCGCCTCATTAGCACGAAATGACGGGATTTGCCGGAGCTTTCAGACCCGGATTCGGCCGAGACCTTGGAACTGAACAGTCAGGCTCATTAAATAATAATTTTTGTTATATATTTCTGATGCGCACAAACCGAAGCCAGCAGGCGCGACCGCTTCACCTGATCAATGTCACAATAGGAAAATGCGCCCATCCACCACTAATGTCCTGCGCAGACAGCCAGAAAAAGAATGTGTTCATCATGCCGGATCAAGAGCGCCCTTTCACAATCAAGACCCGTGTCACCGAGCTTCTGGGGACGCGCTATCCGATCATCCAGGGTGGCATGCAGTGGGTGGGACGCGCCGAACTTGCCTCAGCTGTCTCGAACGCGGGTGGCCTCGGCATCCTTACGGGCCTGACACAGCCGACGCCAGAAGCGCTGGCTACGGAAATCGGGCGTTGTCGCAGCATGACAGACGAGCCATTCGGGGTGAATCTGACAATGCTGCCGTCACGCAATCCGCCGCCCTATGAAGCCTATCTCGATGTCGTCATTGCCAGCGGCGTCAAGGTTCTGGAAACGGCCGGCCTCGTGCCCGATCACTTCATTCCTAAGGCCAGGGATGCCGCCATGCCCTGTCGGCGGAACGGCGTGGCGTGGATGCCATCAGTATCGACGGCTTCGAGGCGGCAGGGCATCCCGGCGAAGATGACGTCACCAGTCTGATCCTCATTCCTGCCGCCGCGCGCGCACTGAAAATTCCTGTGATCGCCTCTGGCGGCATCGCTGACGGGCGCGGCATGGCAGCAGCCATGGCGCTGGGGGCTGAAGGCGTGAACATGGGTACGCGCTTTTGCGCGACTGTCGAGGCGCCAATTCATCCCGCGATCAAGGACGCGCTGGTGCGCGCATCCGAACGCGATACCAATCTGATTTTCCGCACGCTCAGGAATACGGGCCGCGTCCTGAAAAATAGCGTATCGAACGAAGTCGTCGCCATTGAACGCCGCGAAGGCGGATGCAATTTCGAGGATATCAGCCATCTTGTTGCCGGCAGTCGTGGCCGGGCTGCTCTCGAAAGCGGCAATTTCGACGATGGCCTTGTCTGGGCCAGCCAGGCGGTGGGACTGATCGACGATGTGCCGACCTGCGATGCGCTGATCAAACGCATGGTCAGCGATTGCCACGCGGCCTTGACGCAGGCAATCCACAGCTTCAACTGAACCAACAATCCTAGGGAGGACAAATATGAAAGAATATGTGCAAGGCGTACATCATGTCGCCGTCTCCGTGCCGGACATCGACATCGCCCGAAAATTCTACATCGACCTGCTGGGCGCAAAGGAAATGTCGAACGTCGAATGGGGCACTGGCAATGCCTTCATCAATGAAATCGTCGGCCTCGATGATTGTGCCGGCAAATCATTCATGGCGCGGCTTGGTAACACTTTCCTTGAAGTGTTTGAATATCTTGAACCCCGCGCCGCGCCGCAGGACCCGAAACAGCCGGTGAACACCTTCGGCTACACGCATTTCGGATTGCAGGTCAGCGATATTTTCGCAGTCTATGACCGCATGCTCGAAGCCGGGCTGACGTTCCACACGCCGCCGCGCCATTCGGCTGAAATCACAGAGGTCGATGGCCGCAAGATGGGCTTCATCTCGACCTATGGCCGCGACTTTTTCGGCAATGTCTTCGAACTGATCGAAATCAACGCCGAAAGCCCGATCCCGGCGCTTTGATGCGGCATTGAATATAAAAATCCCCGGCAGGTGAATGGCTTGCCGGGGCTTTTACTATCGCGTCACGTGCGCGCCAGCCATCAGCGCGCGCGTCGCATCGACTGCTTTTTGCACATAATCCAACACCGGCGTGTCGCGCACGGCGCGCGGCACTTCGACGTCAAGCGCGGTGGCTGCCGGCAGGGCCGAGATCAGTTCGTGCAACGGGAAGTCGCCGGTCCCTGGCATCATGCGGCTCATGGCTTCTGGCATATAATCGACCTCGCGGTGAAGGCCGCGCCCGTCGCATATCTGCGCGTAATTGAAATAGCGCGCCGGAACCGCTTTCACATCGTCGATGCTGCTGCCGCCACGCACGAAATGCAGAGCGTCAACGCCAATGCCAATATTAGAACGCCCAATCTGGTCGATAAACCACGCAGCCTTGCGGACATTATCGCAGGGCGGCGACAGGCCGAGGAATTCAAGGCCAATGTCGAGGCCATATTCGGCTGCCAGATCACAAAGGCGGCCCAGCTTGTCGATGGCTACCGCTTCGTCCGGTTCGTAGATATGGGTGACCGCACGGCGGGCGCCGATCTCCGCGCCCAGCACCAGACCTGCGCGATATTCATTGATGTCGATATCAGGCAGGATCGAGAAAAACTCTATATTTCCTACAGTTACACCCTCATCCTTCAATCGAGCCTGAAAAGCTGTCCTGTTATGCACCGTCACCATCGGCATCACCGGCATGCCGCTTTTGCGCTGATCGCGCAGCACCGATGGTATGTGTGTAAAGACGCAGACGCTTTGACACCCCGTCTGGCGTGCAAGTGTGACGAGTTCGAGCGGATCGGCTTCGAACGCCGTGATCTGGTGGAGGGCAAGCGGACGCATCGGTCAGTTCCTTGTTCGCAGATCGCGGAAAGTCGCGCGGATATCGGCAATGATCGCTTCCGGCACCTCTGCGGGAGCGAAGTGTCCGCCCTTTGGCTGATGGTTCTGATAATGGAGATTATAGGCTTCAAGCAACCGGGGGTCGGGAATGGCCACCGGATCATTGGCCATCAGCGAAATACCCGCCGGCGCTTCATAGGGCGGCACGCGATCATGTGATGGCGTCCACGGATTATGATTGGCTTCGGCATAGAAACGTACCGACGTGACGAAGCTTTGCGTCACCCAATAGAGCATCACGGTGGTCAGCAGATGATCGCGCGTAAAGCTGCGCTCGACATCGCCGCCACAATCTGCCCAGGCGCGACGACGTTCGAGGATCCACGCCAGCAGCCCGACCGGGGAATCGTGGATGCCATAAGCCAGCGTCTGCGGATCGAGCATGTGCGCGGTAACATGGCTCGCGGCACGCTGTTCCAGCCGCAGCATGGCGCGGCGCATGTCGGCGGGCATGTCGTCGGGTAGCCCCTGCCCGCCCGTCAGGTCCCACGGCCGATCATTGGTGAAGGCCGTCAGTGGCACGATCGTGGTAATGTGGATGCCGTACAGGCTCTTGGCATATTTGTGCGATAGCTGGGTCGAGAGCAGTGCGCCCCAGTCGCCACCCTGCGCGGCGTAGCGCGGAAAGCCCAGGACTTCGGTCATCAACTTTTGCCACAGGTCGGCAGCGCGCCAGTAATTCATGCCGGGC
>CAZWMK010000038.1:0-17851 GCA_964635065.1 uncultured Sphingomonadaceae bacterium
CCGGCTGCACTTCCTTGAAGCCGGGGAAGGGGGCGGTTGTCGGGCGCCTGGTTTCGGTGATGGTGTCGCCGACGTTGGTCTGCGCCACTTCCTTGATCTGCGCAGTGATGAAGCCGATTTCGCCCGGCCCCAGCGCATCGATCGTTTCGATCTTGGGACGGAACACGCCGACGCGATCGACGAGATGCTTTGACCCCGCCGCCATCATCGTGATGTCCATGCCCTTCTTCAACTGGCCGTCGACGACGCGCACCAAGACGACGACGCCAAGATAGGGGTCATACCAGCTGTCGACCAGCATCGCCTTCAGCGGCGCATTCGGATCACCCTTCGGGCAGGGAATTTCCCGGCAGATCGCTTCGAGAACATCGTCGATGCCGATGCCCGATTTGGCCGAGGCGAGGACGGCATTGTCGGTGTCGAGACCGATCACTTCCTCAATTTGCAACTTCACGCGCTCGGGCTCGGCGGCGGGCAGGTCGATCTTGTTGATGACGGGCACGATCACATGATCGTGTTCGATCGACTGATAGACATTGGCCAGCGTCTGCGCCTCGACGCCCTGGCTGGCATCGACGACAAGAAGCGCGCCTTCGCAGGCGGCAAGGCTGCGGCTGACTTCATAGGCAAAGTCGACGTGGCCTGGCGTATCCATCAGGTTGAGGATGTAGGTTTCGCCGTTCTGCGCCTTGTAATCGAGGCGGACAGTCTGCGCCTTGATGGTGATGCCGCGCTCGCGCTCGATGTCCATGTTGTCGAGCACTTGCTCTTCCATCTCGCGCGCGGTCAGGCCGCCCGTGCGCTGGATCAGCCGGTCTGCCAGCGTCGACTTGCCATGGTCGATATGGGCGATGATGGAGAAATTGCGGATTTTGGAAATGTCAGCAGTCATGGCCTGCGATTAGGGCGAAAAAGGCGCGGTTACAAGCTGCACTGCGCAAAGCCCTGCACGGCATCGGTCAGCATGGCGATATAAGGCTGCCAATGGGCCGGCGGAGGGGCTTCAACCCGAATGGGCGCGGCGTTGTCTGCATAGGGAATGACCAGCCGCCAGCTGTGCAGCATCATCGGGCCATCGCCCGCGCCATAGACCGGATCGCCCAGCAACGGGCAGCCGATATGGGCGGCATGAACGCGGATCTGATGCGTGCGTCCGGTTTCGGGCATGAAGGCGATAAGCGCCACGCCGTCGCGCACGGCCAGCCTCTGCCAGCGCGTGCGCGCTGGCTTGCCGGCTGCGGCAACCGTCATTCGCCAGCCTTGTGCCCGGCTGCTGGTTTTCAGAAGCGGCGCGTCGATCATGCCGGCGTTGCCGGGCAGATGATCTGGCACGAGGGCGAGATAGGTTTTCCCGATCGCCCCAGCCTCGAACAGGGCATTCAGCCGTTTCAGCGCCTTTGGGTGCCGGGCGAGGGCGAGGCAGCCACTGGTGTCGCGGTCGAGCCGGTGCGCGGGTTGTGGCGGGCGCTGGTTTCCGAAACGTAGCTGATCAAGGTGATCTTCCAGACTGTAAGGCGTCTGTGGCCCAGGATGGACAGCAAGACCCGCCGGCTTGTCGATCACCAGCACATGGGTGTCCCGGTACAGCGGCGGCGGGATCGTTGCGGGCGAAGGGGAAAGGGTGGGCCTGAGCATGGCCGTTCTGTTACCGGCTTTTCTTGACTTTGCCACCCTGCCCTTGCTAGGGGATCCGCGATATTTTCCCGCACAAACCGGAGTGGCAGCCATGGCGCGCGTTACCGTCGAGGATTGCGTCGACAAGATTCCCAACCGTTTCGACCTGGTTCTGCTCGCTGGCCAGCGGGCGCGCCAGATTTCGAACGGCGCCGAACTGACACTGGAGCGTGACCGCGACAAGAACCCGGTCGTGGCGCTGCGTGAAATCGCCGAACAGACGGTAACGCCTGAAACGCTGAAGGAAACGATGATCCAGTCGTTGCAGCGTGTGATCGTCGATGAAGAAGAGGCGCCCGATGAAGTCGGCTCGCTTGCCGCTTCCGCCGAAGCCCTGCGCCTGACCGCTGCCGCGCCGCCGCGCAACACGAATCTTGGTCCCGACTACGAATAAGCAGCGTCGGCCTGTTGTAAGCTGGTGATCCACGCCGCAATATAGGCGTGGAACATCAGTGGGGTATCTGTGCTCAGGCAATATGAACTTGTCGAACGTGTTCGTGCCTATGATCCGGAGGCGGACGAGGAACTGCTGAATCGCGCCTATGTCTTCTCGATGAAGGCGCACGGTTCGCAGTTGCGCGCCAGCGGCGATCCTTATTTTTCTCATCCGATCGAAGTCGCAGGTATCCTGACCGACCTCAGGCTGGACGACGAGACGATTGCCACCGGCATCCTGCACGACACGGTCGAGGATACGGTCGCCACTCCCGAACAGATTGAAAAGCTTTTTGGTTCCAGCGTCGCCCGGCTGGTCGATGGCGTCACCAAGCTGTCGCGGATCGAAGCGCAGACCGACAACGAACGTGCGGCGGAAAATCTGCGCAAATTCCTGCTGGCCATGTCGGATGACATCCGTGTGCTTTTGGTGAAGCTGGCGGACCGCCTGCACAACATGCGCACGCTGCATCATATCCAGAAACCGGAAAAACGGCGCCGCATCGCGCGCGAGACGATGGAGATCTACGCGCCGCTCGCCGAACGCATCGGCATGTATGAGTTCATGGACGAGATGAAACAGATCGCGTTTCGTGAACTTGAACCCGAAGCCTATGATTCGATCACCAAGCGGCTTGAGCAGATGCGTGCAGGCGGCGGTGATGCGGTGAAGCGAATCGCCAGCGGCATCAAGCTGCTGCTGGCACAGGCCGGGCTGGACGCCGAAGTCACGGGGCGCGAGAAAAAGCCGCATTCGATCTGGAAAAAGATGCAAGAGCGGCACATCGCGTTCGAGCAACTTTCCGACGTCATGGCGTTTCGCGTGATCGTGCAAAAGCCTGAAGATTGTTATCATGCCCTCGGCGTCATCCACCAGCGCTGGCCGATGGTGCCGGGACGCTTCAAGGATTTCATCTCGACACCGAAGCGCAACGGCTATCGCTCGCTCCACACGACCGTCATTCATGGCGACCGCATGCGGGTTGAAATCCAGATCCGCACCTTCGACATGCATCGCCAGAATGAAATCGGGCTTGCCGCACATTGGGCCTATAAACAGGGCCAGGAAAACAAGGGCCCGCGCGACACCTATCCCTGGTTGCGCGACCTGCTGGAAATCCTCGAACATGCCTCGACGCCCGAGGAACTGCTCGAGCACACGCGCATCGCCATGTATCAGGATCATGTCTTCTGCTTCACGCCGAAGGGTGAACTGATCCAGTTGCCGCGCGGTGCGACGCCGGTCGATTTCGCCTATGCCGTGCATACCGAGCTGGGCGAGACGACTGTGGGGGCCAAGATAAACGGTCGTGTCGTGCCGCTCAGGACGCCGCTTGCCAATGGCGATCAGGTCGAGATTCTGCGTTCGGACCGGCAGACGCCCGACCCGACGTGGGAGGCTTTTGCCGTTACCGCCAAGGCGCGCTCGGAAATCAGGCGCTATGTCCGGCATAAGGAGCGCGACGAGATGATCGCGCTTGGGCGCAAGCTGTTCGCGGAAATCGTCGAACGCCTCAGCCACCCGCTTGCCGACGGCGCCATTGATGCCGCCTTGAAACGGCTGAAACTGGCCGACGAATCGGCGCTTTATGTCGCCCTGGCGCGCGACAGTCTCAGCGACGACGAACTGCTCGAGGCGCTGATGCCCGGCTCGGTCAATCCGCCAGAGCCGAAAAAGCGGCGCAAGGGCCAGAAATCGGCCATCAGCATCCGCGGGCTGACCCCCGGCGTTGCGGTGCATCTGGGCGAATGTTGTCATCCGGTGCCGGGCGATCGCATCGTCGGCCTCAAGCATCCCGGCCATGGCATCGACGTTCATTCGATCGATTGCGCCGTGCTGGAAAAGGAACAGGATCGCGAATGGGTCGATCTGGCGTGGGGCGAGGGTGCGGACCATGCCGTGTCGCGCATTCTGGTGATCGTCCGCAACCAGCCGGGCAGCCTTGCCGTGGTGACGGGGATATTGGCACAGAACAACGTCAATATCGTCAATCTGCAACTGCGACACCGTGACCGCCAGTTCCACACCTTCCTGATTGATATCGAGGTGGACAACCTCGTTCATTTGACGAATATCCTCGCCTCGCTGCGGGCAACGCAGGCGGTGACAAGTGTGGATCGGGTGAAAGCGTGACCGACGACGATATTCTGAACGAATTCCGGGCAGCGGATGCCCTGCTTGAAGGACATTTTATCCTGTCTTCGGGCCTGCACAGTCCGCGCTATCTACAATGCGCGCGTGTGTTGATGGACCCGCGCCGGGCGGAGCGTCTTTGCCGCGAGCTGGCCGCGCGCATTCCCGAAGAGACGCGCCGTTCGATTTCCGCAGTGGTCGCGCCTGCAATGGGCGGCGTCATCGCCGGCTATGAAATGGCGCGCGCGCTGGGGGTCGAGGCGATGTTCGTCGAGCGGCCGACCGGGACATTCGAATTGCGGCGTGGTTTCCGCCTTCAGCCGGGGCAGAAGGTGCTGATGATGGAAGACGTCGTTACCACCGGCCTGTCGTCGCGCGAGGCGATCATCGCCATCGAAGCGGCGGGCGGAAAGGTGATCGCGGGCGGCTGTCTGGTCGACCGTTCGAATGGCGCCGCCGAAATTGGCGTGCCGCTCCATGCGCTTATCCGCCTTGATGTGCCGAGCTATTCTGCCGATGCGCTGCCGCCGGAACTCGCGGCGCTGCCGGCGATGAAGCCGGGATCGAGGGCAGTGGCGTGACCCGCCATCTGCGGCTTGGCGTCAACATCGATCATGTTGCGACCATTCGCAATGCGCGCGGCGGGCCGCACCCTGATCCGGTGCGTGCAGCACAGATTGCCGCGGATGCCGGGGCAGACGGCATAACCGCGCACCTGCGCGAGGATCGCCGTCACATCACCGACGCCGACATCGCGCGCCTGCAGGCTGCGATCGGCCTGCCGCTCAACCTTGAAATGGCGGCGACCGAGGAAATGCTGGGCATTGCGCTACGCCATCGTCCGCATGCCGCCTGCATCGTTCCCGAACGTCGCGAGGAGCGGACGACCGAAGGCGGGCTCGATGCGGCGGGGCAATATGAGACACTTGCGCCGCTGATCGCGCGCCTGTGCGACGCCGGCATTCGCGTCAGCCTTTTCATTGAACCCGACGCCCGCCAGCTGGAGGCTGCATGGCGACTTGGTGCGCCTGTGGTCGAGTTTCATACGGGTCGCTACTGCCACCTGACAGGTGACGCGCGCGCCGCCGAACTGGCGCGCCTTGCCAGTGCTGCGATGCAGGCGGTTGCCATGGGCATCGAGCCTCATGCCGGCCATGGGCTAAATTACGATAATGTCGCGCCTGTCGCCGCCATAACGGAGCTGGCCGATCTCAATATCGGGCATTTTCTCATCGGCGAGGCGATTTTTTTCGGCCTTGCAGCCAGTATTGCTGAAATGCGCCGTCTGATGGATGAGGCCCGCGGCCGGTGATCGTTCTAGGCCTTGGTTCGGACCTGTGCAACATCGAGCGCATCGCCAGTAGCATCGATCGTTATGGCGAGCGCTTTATCCAGCGCATCTTCACCGATGTCGAGGTGGCGCGTTCGGAAAAGCGGCAACTGACCCGTGCGGCCTCATATGCCAAGCGGTTTGCGGCTAAGGAAGCCTGCGCCAAGGCGCTGGGGACCGGTTTTCGCAAGGGGGTGTTCTGGCGCGATATGGGCGTCGTGAACCTGCCCTCCGGCCAGCCGACCATGACATTGTCGGGCGGCGCGCTTCTGCGCTTGCAAGCGCTCACGCCGCCGGGCATGTCTGCCGACATCCACCTTACGATCACCGACGATCACCCCTGGGCGCAGGCCTTTGTGTTGATCATGGCAAGGCCCGACGCATGAGCAGCAAGAAGAAAATTGACTGGCGCAAGGAACTGGTTCAGGGCGGGCTTCTGGTGCTGGCTGTGCTGGGCGTGCATTCGGCGATCGCCAAGCCTTTCTATATTCCATCGGAATCCATGCTGCCCGTGCTTCTGGTCGGTGACCGGCTGATCGTGTCGAAATATCCATATGGATACAGCTATCTGTCACCTTCGGTGCGTGTCCTGCCGAAGATGCAGGGGCGGATTTTCGGATCGCTTCCCGAACATGGCGATATTGTTGTCGTCAAGGCGCCGAACACGGGTGAAGACTGGATCAAGCGTGTGATCGGCTTGCCCGGCGATACGGTGCAACTGCGCAATGGCACATTGTGGCTGAATGGTGCGCCGGTCGAAAAGCTACAGATTGCACCCCATGCGATCACGGAATCACCCAATACCAGTTGCATGATGCTGCCCATGTATCGCGTGGTCGAACGCGACGGTGTGGCGCGCTGCTATTATCCCGAATTCAGGGAAACGCTGCCAAATGGCCGTTCCTACAATGTCCTCGACATGGGGCTGACCGAACAGGACAATACCGATCCGGTCATGGTGCCCGAAGGCCATATCTATGTGCTGGGCGACAACCGCGACAATTCGCGCGACAGCCGCTTTGCGCCCGAAGACGGCGGGCTTGGTTTGCTGCCGGTTGAAAACATCGTCGGACGGGCCGAGTTCATCACTTTCTCTCTGGATGGCTCGACACAATTGCTCGATCCACGCACCTGGCTTGGCGCTTTCCGTTCCGGCCGGGCCGGGCAGTCGCTGCATCCCGCAGAGGAGTGAACGGGCGACGAGGCGGGTAAGCATCTGCTTACCTTCTTGGCTTACCTGACTTTGTTACGGGACGGTAATTGTTGAGGGCTAATGCTCTGTCTGCGCGGACGGGGCACCCGCGCTTTCTTGTATCAGCGTCTTTACGGGGCCAGAGACGTTCGGGGGAATGTCTTCATCATGTCCGCGTTTGAAGCCGTGCAGCTTTTTGTCAGCGAGGCAAAGCACGTCAGCGACCTGTCCACGCTGAACTGGTTGCTTGACGAAGTGACTCAGGATCTGGGTTTCGATTATTTTGCGCTTGTCCATGCGCTCGACAGGCGGTCGCTGCTGATGAGCGCTGCACCGCTGACCAATTTCCCGGCCGCTTGGCAGGGGACATTCCAGGAGCGTGCCTATTGGGCCGACGATCCGGTGATGGCGGCGTGCCAGCGTGCGGATGCCGGTTTCCTGTGGAGCGACCTGCCCAAGATTATCCGCATGAGTGACCGCCAGCAGTCCATCCTGCTGGCAGCCCGGCGCGAAGGTCTGCATGGCGGCTTTACCGTCCCCATTCCGAAGCGCGGGACGGAGATGTCGCTGTGTTCCTTTGCGGTGAACAGCGATCGCGAAATCGCCGGGGCGATGACGGCAGCGGCACAGGCGGTGGGATGGTTTGCCTTTCAGGCGGCGCGACGGTTGACCCGGCTCCAGCGCAATCGGACAGAGGAGGAGGGGATCCGCCTGACCTCACGTCAGCTTGATTGTCTGGTGCTTTACGCCAAGGGCAAAAGTGACGCGGTGATCGGTCAGCTTCTGGGTCTGAGCCGTCGGACAGTCAATGAATATATGGAAAATGCAAAACGCCGCCACATGGTGGCGACGCGTCAGCAGCTTTTGGGCAATTGTCTGTGGAGCGGGCAGCTCTTGTTCGAGGACGTGCTCGACTGACCGGCTGCACCGTCAGTCGAGCACGAAACCTGCAACCTGCCGGTGTCCTTATTGCTTGCCGGCGATGGCAAGCAGTTCGACGTCGAAGGTCAGCGTCGCGTTCGGCGGAATAACGCCACCCGCACCAGCCGCGCCATAGCCAAGCTGCGGCGGAATGACGAAGCGGTATTTGCTGCCAGCCTGCATCAGTTGCACGCCTTCCGACCAGCCAGGAATAACCTGATTGAGCGGGAATACGGCGGGCTGATTGCGCGCATAGCTCGAATCGAAGATGGTGCCATCTTCAAGGCGACCTTCGTAATGCACCGCAACCTGATCGGTCGCAGCAGGACGCGGGCCGTTACCCTCACGCAGAACCTGATAACGCAGGCCGCTTGCCGTTTCGTTCATGACAAATTTCTCCGTGCTCGCCCAGGCATAGCCGATGGCGGCAACAAGGCAGAGCATGGTCAGCGCGATCCAGACGGTGAGGCCTGAACCGGCTTTACGCGCCGTCGTGGCATCTGAAGACATGAGATTGCCCTTTGATACAGACCGACGAGCCGGCAGCAGTGCCGGCCCGGACAGTAAGGCTTAGCGCTGGCCGTCGCGCTCGGCGCGCTTGCGCTCAAGCTTGCGGGCGCGGCGAACGGCGGCAGCCTTTTCACGGGCGCGCTTTTCCGACGGCTTTTCATAATGGCGACGCAGCTTCATTTCGCGATAAACGCCTTCGCGCTGGAGCTTCTTCTTGAGTGCGCGCAGCGCCTGGTCGACGTTATTGTCGCGAACGATGATTTGCATGCAGCCGTCTCTCCAATCCTTTTGTGCGGCTGATCTTGCAGTCTGTCAGCCACGCAATGAATACCACGGCGAAAACTGCTTTCCGCCGTCAAGAGCGGGTGCCATAGCAGATGATAGAAGCCGCCTCAAGCGATGATACGTTACGAAAATGCGCGCGTCGTTCTTTTGCGGTCATGGTGTCGCATGCGGGGCATCCCCTCGCTTCCTGGCGGTTTTTGGGATAGGAATGGCGCATGAGCGATATACTCCCGATGGCCGACCTGACACTGGATGAACTGCGCCCGCTGCTGACGGCTGCATTGCCGGCCCATGCGGCTTTCGATGGCTGGAACGAATCGGCCTTGACCGCCGCAGCCGCCGACATTGGCGCTGACCCCGATATTGCGCGCCTGGCATTTCCCGACGGCGCGATTCAGATGATCGATGCCTGGACCGCGCAGATCGACGCGGCCCTTGGCGCCCGTTTTACCGCCGATGACCTGATGGCGATGAAGATCCGCACGCGCATCGCCAGTCTGGTTCGGGCGCGCATCGAGCTCGCGGCACCGCATCGCGAAGCTGTCCGGCGCGCGCTGGCCGTGCTGGCCATGCCCCAGAATGTCGCGGCTGCTTCGCGTCTTTTGTGGCGGACCTGTGGCGGCATTTGGCGGCTGGCTGGCGACACGGCGACCGATTTCAATCATTATACCAAGCGCGCGATGCTGGGCGCAGTCTATACCGCGACACTGCTTTACTGGCTCGATGATGACAGCGAGGACTGGTCCGAGACGTGGGCGTTTCTCGACCGGCGCATCGAAAATGTCATGCAGATCGAAAAAGCCAAGGCGCAATGGCAGTCGCGCAGCGATCAACGCCCCAGTCTTGCCCGTTTCCTCGGTCGTCTGCGCTATCCCGTGGCGTGAAGCCACTGGCATTGCGCGCGCGTTGCTTATAATCAAGCGCATGACAGCCTGAGGAGCTACTGCGCGCGTGTCCATTGCCCTTGATCAGTTGCCGCCGCGACGGCCTGCCGTGATTACGTCGATCAACTGGAGCGGGGCAGAGGAATCGGTCATCCGCCGCCTCTATGAAATGGGGCTGGATGAAGGCGTGGATGTCGAACTTTTGCATCGCGGTCCCATGGGTGGTGATCCGATCGCCGTCAGGGTCGGCAACATGGTTCTGGCCATGCGTCGGGCGCAGGCCGGGCTGGTGCATGTGGTGTTGGCCGAAGATTATCACGGCCTGCCGGTCAGCCCGGACAGCGCCGGATGACAAATGCTTTGCAAACGCCGCTTGTGGCGCTGGTTGGCAATCCGAATGCGGGCAAGACCTCGCTGTTCAATGCATTGACCGGGTCGCGCCAGAAGGTCGGCAATTATCCCGGCGTCACGGTCGAGCGCAAGTCGGGCAATCTGAAGCTGGCCGATGGCGCGACCGTCGAACTGGTCGACCTGCCCGGCACCTACAGCCTGACGCCGCGTTCGCCTGACGAGGCAGTGACGCGCGACGTTGTGATGGGCAGCCAGGAAGGCGAACGCCGCCCGGATGCGATCATCGCGGTCGTCGATGCCACTAACCTGCGCAATCATCTGCGCTTTGTTCTGGAACTGAAGCAGCTTGGCCTGCCGATGATGCTGGCGATCAACATGGTCGACCTCGCAGAGCGCGACGGGCTGAAACTCGACCTCGATCTTCTGTCCAGCCGTCTCGCCATGCCCGTCGTGACAACCGTGGCGGTCCGACGGCGCGGACTGGATGATGTGCTGGCGCATGTGCCGCATCTGCTGACCGCTCCGCATGCCACGCAGACGCACGGCACTGTCGATGTCCGCGTGTTGCAGCGCCTTGCGCGTGACATGGCTGCCGAGGTGACATTGGCAGAAGGCGATGCACGCCGATTTACGCGCGGTCTTGATCTTGTGGCGCTGCACCCGCTTTTCGGTCCGGTGCTGCTGGCCACATTGCTGTTCGTGATGTTTCAGGCGGTGTTCGCCTGGGCGGAAGCGCCGATGAATGCGATTGATGCTGCGGTCGTCGCCGCACAGGAACTGACGCGCGCTTTCATTCCCGCAGGCTTTTTGCGTTCTCTTGTCGTCGATGGCGTGCTGGCGGGGGTCGGGGCCGTGGTGATTTTCCTGCCACAGATCCTGATCCTGTTCTTGTTCATCCTGACGCTCGAACAATCGGGCTACATGGTGCGCGCCGCCTTTCTGATGGACCGGTTGATGGCCCGTGTCGGGCTGAATGGCCGCGCTTTCATTCCGCTGCTGTCGTCCTTTGCCTGCGCCATTCCCGGCATCATGGCGACCCGCACCATCGAGCAGCAAAGCGATCGGCTGACCACCATGCTGATTGCCCCTCTGATGACCTGTTCGGCACGGCTGCCGGTTTATGCCATCATCATCGCAGCCTTCATTCCCGATCGGCCTGTCGGCGGGCTGTTTAACTTGCAGGGACTGGTGCTGTTCGGCCTTTATGTGGCCGGCATCGTCGGTGCCTTTGTGGCCGCCTTTGTGCTGCGCCGCACCGTCACGCGCGGTGCGGGGCAGATTTTCCTGATGGAAATGCCGAAATATCAATGGCCGGTTCTGCGCGACCTTGGCATCGGCCTGACGCAAAAGGCCATGGCTTTCCTGCGCCGGGCGGGGACGATCATCCTGGCGTCGACCGTCATTTTGTGGGCAGCGGCCAGCTATCCCAAGCCGCCTGCCGACTGGCCGGGCAGCGATCTGGAATATTCGATTGCCGGTCATGTCGGAAAGGCGCTGCATGTCGTCTTTGCCCCGATTGGTTTCAACGAGGCGATCAGCCTGTCCCTGGTGCCGGGCATGGCCGCGCGCGAAGTGGCGGTATCGGCGCTTGGCACCGTCTATGCGCTGGAGGGCGACGAGACGGCGGTCGAACAATCGCTGGTCGAACGGCTGCGCAATGCCTGGGAACTGCCGACGGCGCTGGCATTTCTGGCGTGGTTTATCTTTGCGCCGCAGTGCATTTCGACGATTGCGGTCGTCCGGCGCGAAACCAATGGCTGGAAATGGCCGTTGTTCCTTCTGGTCTACCTCTTTGTCGCAGCCTATGTCGCGGCGGGCTTGACCTATTGGACGGCGCGCGCCCTATTGCCTGCCTGACAATCACGATTCGCACGAAGGAACAGTCCGCATGGCGGGAAGCGTCAACAAGGTCATTTTGGTCGGCAATCTCGGACGCGACCCCGAAGTGCGCACCATGGGCAGCGGCGACAAGGTTGTGAACCTGACAATCGCCACGTCCGAAAGCTGGCGCGACAAGATGTCGGGCGAGCGCAAGGAAAAGACCGAGTGGCACAAGGTCGTGATCTTCAATGAAAATCTTGCGCGCATTGCCGAGCAATATCTGCGCAAGGGCAGCAAGGTCTATGTCGAAGGCAAGCTGCAGACCCGCAAATGGACCGACCAGACGGGCAATGAACGCTATACGACCGAAGTCGTGCTGCAACGCTTCCGGGGCGAGCTGACGCTGCTCGACGGTCGCGGCGAAGGCGGCGGCGGCATGGGTGGCGGCGGCATGGGCGGCGGCGATTATGGCGGCGGTCAGGACTTTGGCGGCGGCTATGGTGGTGGCCAGGGCGGTGGCGGCCAGCGCAATGCACCGGCGCGTGCGCCCGCCGCAAAGGGACCGTTCGACGACGATCTTGACGACGACGTTCCTTTCTGAGGCCGCGCGATTGACAGCATGGGGTCAGGCCACTAGCGGCAAAGCCCCATGGAAGCCCTTCTGACATCGACACTGCTTGTTGCCATTGCCGAAATCGGTGACAAGACCCAGCTGCTTGCGATTCTGCTCGCAACGCGCTTTCGCAAGCCCGCGCCGATTATCCTGGGCATTTTCCTCGCGACCCTTGCCAATCATGCGCTGGCGGCATGGGCAGGGGCGCTGGTGGCGGGCCTCGTCGATGGCCCGTGGTTCCGCTATTTTGTCGCGCTGTCGTTCATTGCCATGGCGATCTGGGCATTGATCCCCGACAGGATGGACGAGGACGATGCGCCAAAACAGCGTGCCGGGGCATTTCTGACGACGCTTGTCGCCTTTTTCCTCGTGGAGATCGGCGACAAGACGCAGGTTGCCACCATCGCGCTTGGGGCGCGCTATGGCGATGTGCTGGCGGTTGCGACGGGCACGACGCTGGGCATGATGCTGGCCAATGTTCCGGCGGTTTATCTTGGCGAAGCGATCACGCGCCGCGTGTCGCTGCGTGCCATGAACATCGTGGCGGCGATCATCTTTCTGGCGCTGGGCCTGTGGGCGCTGGCCGACACGGCGGGTTGGCTCGTCTGACGCCTCAGCCCGCCATGCCATCCGGCATCAGGGCAGGATTTCGCGCACCAGATCCGCCGGGCGCGTCGCGCGGACGCCAAGGTCTGTCACGACAACCGGACGGTTGAGGAGCTGCGGATGCGCAGCAATCGCATCGAGGATCATGTCGTCGTGCGCCGCAGGCGCGTTCAGCCCCAGTGTGTCGGCCAGCGTTTCCTTGGCGCGCAGCAGGCTTCGCGCACCGCCGGGGATGCGCGCGGCGAGCGCGGCCAGATCGGCGCGGCTGGGCGGCGTTTTCAGATATTCGATCACCTGCGGTTCGAAGCCTGCATCGCGGATGAGCGCGAGCGTGTTGCGCGACGTGCCGCACTTCGGGTTGTGATAAAGTGTGATATTCATGCGCCTGTCACTCCGTTTTTCATGTGCAATCGGCTTTAGCTTTGCGCTTGGCAGCGGTGGTGGCAAATTCCCCGGCATCAAGGATGCCGCTGCCATCCGCATCGGCCTTGGTGAATTTGTCGATTGTTTTTGCAGCATATTCGTCGAAGCTCAGCTTGCCGTCGCCATTGCTGTCGATGCGGGCAAAGGCCTTCTGACGGCTGAACAGATATTCATCGCGGCTGATCGCGGCATCGTCGTTGCGGTCATAGCGGGCGAAGCGCTTTTCCTCGCGCGTGGCCGGTGTCGCTTCGGGCGCGGGCGGCGGCGGCAGGGGCGCGACACTTTCGGCCAGCAACGCAGGCGGTGGCGGTGGCGGCGTTTCCTCATTGGCAGCCGCCTGCCAGAAGAATGCCGCCGCCGCACCTGCGGTCATGGCCCCGGCGAGGCCCAGCCAACGCGACCAGTTCATATCGATCCCCCCAGATGATGAATATTCTGGTTTCTAGCGCCCGCTGAGAAGATGCGAAAGCATTGTCCACTGCCGCCCGATCGTGCCGCGCGGCGGTATGGCCGGAGAGGCAAGATCGCGTCGCGCCAGCCGGGCGAGCGCGGTCAGCGGGCGGGCAGCAACGGGGATGCGCGCAGTTGACAGGGCGGACAGCGGCGGCTGATCGTCAAGCCGCGCCGGTTGCAGGCGGCGGATTTCGGCGCGCGCCCAGAGATGGCCAGCCTGATGCACGTCCTTTTGTGTGGCGTCGTCGATTTGCAAAAGCCGCGCGCCCATATCGAACAAGGCCCCGCCGCGCTGGCAGCAATGGGCGGAAACGGGGGCAGGGTCATCGGCGTCGCTTTCGATGAGCGGCTCCCACGCAGCCGTCAGGGCGGAAAGCGCAGTACCGTCGATCCCGTGCGGCAGGAGATGCGCGGCAATCGCTGCGAGCAGCGGCGGGCCATCCTGCGCCGCCGCGCCCGTGTCGAGACTTTGCAAGGCATCGCGCCACCAGGCCAGGCGGATCAGATTGACCATCGGTTCCGGGCTGGCGAAGGCCGCGCGCGCCAGCTCGGCATCAAGCAGGAACAGTGTCGCAAGCGGCGCGCGCGCAGGCGCGGGTGTCAGCAGAACGGCCAGATAACGGTCGGCATCTAGGGCGCGGAGTTCACGCACAGGGTTGAAGCGGGAGCCGGACACGAGGTGATGCCCTTTTGATCTTGAGAGATGGAGCACGGTTCATACGCGCGATGACGTGGCCTTGTTAAGGTCAAATCCCGGGCGGGTGGTTGGCAAGGGCAACCGACGCGCATCCATTAACCAGATGGATTTATCAGCCATTAAACAAAATTGCCTAAGTCATGGCTGTTTTTTCAAGTTGGTCATGGATGAAAAAGAGGGATGCCATGCGTCGTTTCCTGAATCAACGGTCGGGTGTACTGCGTCGGATCAGTGCCGATCACAGGGGGAACGTCATGGTGATCATGGCCGCCTCGCTGGTTCCTATCCTCGCAGCAGTCGGTGGCGCCGTGGATCTCGCGCGTGTCTATACCGCAGATCAGCGCCTGCAACAGGCAACAGATGCCGCCGTGCTTGCCGGTCGCAAGGTGATGGTGAATAATGATGTGGAAACGGCGCGCGACGCTGTTCACAATTTTCTTGTCGCCAATTATCCCGATGGCATCTTCCAGTCTTCCGCCCTGCCATCAAAATCGGATCTCGGGCTTTCGCTCAGCGAACAGGGTGAGCTCAGTCTCACCGTGAATACGACCGTGCCGATGCAGGTCATGAATATTTTCGGCTTTGACAGCATCGGGATCAGCGCCAGCTCATCTGCTCGCAGGTCCGGTGTGAACGTCGATGTCGTGCTTGTACTGGATACGACCGGATCGATGTCATTTTCCATGTCCGGTTCGAACAATGGAAGTGACGAGCGTATTAAGGCGCTGCGCAAGGCGACCGGCAGTTTCCTCGGCATTCTTGACGACCTGCGCGACCAACTTGAATCAAGCGGCCTGCGGGTGCGTGTTGGGATCGTGCCATATTCGACAGCCGTCAATGTTGGTCATGATCTCTATGATGAAAGTTCATCCTATATCGCTACGACGAACGTGCAATATCACTCGTCTATGCTGGGGCTTTGCAAGGCAAGTTCCAGCAATAAATATTGCGGTACAAACAGGTCTTCAAACAATAACAAGTGGTACCATAATGACAGTTCAGGCAGCTGGACGGGTTCAAAATATTCGGGAGAGGCCGGCGTTCTTACGCTTGACCTGAGTGATTACGTCAGCAGGGGCCGCACTGCGGCAGGCAGCAATGCCTATGCCTGGCTGGGTTGCGTCGAGGCGCGTTCGACTGTGCAGTCGATCAATTCCGGCAGCAATTTCATGACTATCCCAGCCAATGCCTGGGATATCATCGACACAGCACCGGGCACAGACGGCGCGCCGAAATTCGCACCCTACCTCTTCCTGCCCAACGACAGCCGTCGATACGGGCCGCCGAGCAGCAGCCAGTCGACTGCAACCACGTGGAAGTTCGCAGCCCCCTATGTCGCAAGCCAGGTGCCTTATGAAATCAGCGAAGGCAATACAACGGCGAGCGCACGCAGATCTGCCGTGTCGAACAGCACGTACAGCGCCAACCCGCACGGCACGACAGGACCCAATTATGGCTGTCCGAGCCGTGTGAAACTGCTGGCAGAAAAGACACAGTCTGATCTCCAGAGTTACCTCGACGATCTGACACCAGTCGGTAATACGTTCCATGATGTCGGCATGTATTGGGGGCTGGCATTGATCAGCCCCGGCGCGCCATTCACCAATCCCGACACCTTCGCGGATCGTCCGGTGAAGCGTTACATCGTGTTCATGACAGACGGCGATCTGAATGCCGCAGGTGATACTTATTCATCCTATGGCCTTGAAACACGGCCGACCGGTACGGGCAATCATGTCACGACAACGCGTGACAGTCAGCCCGATGCCGAACATCGTGCACGCTTCCGCATGCTGTGCGAAGCAGCCAAGCGTCAGGGGGTGGAAGTGTCCACGATTGCCTTTTCATCAAGCGTCAGCAGCAGTGATAAGGCGTCCTTGAAAGGCTGCGCCAACACGGAAGATAATTATTACGTAACCAACACCGCTTCGGGTCTTGAAGATACTTTCAAAAAAATTGCTCAGAATATCGGATATCTCAGAATATCTCGATAGGAATTTTTCATGAAAAAATTTTCAATTCTCGAAAACAAATCAGGTGTTACGACAGTAGAGTTTGCTCTTCTGTCGATACCTCTCCTGTCTCTTTTGATGGGTTCTATAGAGGTTGGTTATATATACTATACAAAGTCACTTCTTGAGGGGTCGGTCAGCACGGCGGCGCGGATGGCGACAACCGGCGGTTATACCGGGGCCGAGATTGACAAATATGTGACCGACAATCTCGCATCGCTGGGCTTTGCGCAAAGTGACGTGTTGATCGAGAAAAAATCTTACACGGACTATGGTGACGTCGGCCAGGCCGAACCTCTGGTTTCGGATGTCGCTCCGCTTGGTGGCGCGCCGGGGTCGGGCGATTGTTATCTTGATATCAATGATAACGGCAACTGGGACGAAGACCGGGGCAGCGGCGGCCTGGGTGGTGCGGAAGACGTGGTGAAATATGATGTGACAGTCACCTACACTTTCCTTTTCCCGTTTGTCGGCACCCTGTTCAACAAGCCGGATGCGTCAATGCGGCTCAATGCGAATACCGTCATCAAGAACGAACCTTTCGGCTCCAAGGTGGTCACGACGCCTGCTGAAAGGTGTATAGCATGATACATGCTTGCCTTGACGCGCTGCGTGCGATCCGGCGCCAGCAGGCGGGGGTGGCGCTGATTGAATTCGCACTGGGGCTGCCGGTTCTGATCATGATTTTGATGGGCGGCATGGAGTTGTTGAATCTGGTTGTCGCACATCAGAAAGTCAGCCGTATCGCCACGACCACCGCAGATCTTGCCGCACGTTATCGCGCCAGTATCGACGAGGCCGATATCGGGACGTTGATGCTGGGGGCACAGTTATCGGCGCAAGGAATTGATTTCGCGGGTGACGGACGTATCATTCTGAGCTCAATCACACGAAACGTGGACGACGACGGTCACTGGATACGTTGGCAGCGCTGCGATGGCGGTCTGTCGTCAGCGGAAAGTGAAATCGGCGAAGAGAATGAAGGCAAGGATGACGCGTCCATTGCAGACATTGAAGGACTGGCGATTCAGGCGCCTAGCAATGTCATGTATGCGGAAGTCACCTATCTGTATAAGCCTGAATATGCGCCGTGGCTGATTTCCGAACGTGAAATCCGTTATCGTTCCGCCTTCATCGCGCGCGAACTCTCGCTGAACAACATCACAAATCTGCGCAATCTGTCTGGCAGTGATCTTAAACTCTGCGACTAGGCACAGCTGATTGCTCGGCCGTGCCCAGTCGCTGTTATCTTTTTAGCGCGTCAGCTTCTTGTAGGTCATGCGGTGCGGCCGGTCGGCGGCATCGCCAAGGCGGCGGCGCTTGTCTTCTTCATAGGCTTCGAAGTTGCCTTCGAACCATTCGACGTGGCTGTCGCCTTCGAACGCGAGGATATGCGTTGCCAGACGGTCGAGGAAGAAGCGGTCGTGGCTGATGACGACCACGCAGCCGGCGAAGTTTTCCAGTGCTTCTTCCAGCGCGCGCAGCGTTTCGACATCGAGGTCGTTGGTCG
>CAZWMK010000039.1:0-17779 GCA_964635065.1 uncultured Sphingomonadaceae bacterium
GGCGCCGTGGCTGAGGATATAGGAAAGCGCGCGGACGAACATGCCCATCTGACCATGGAATGCGGCCATGCGGCCAAAGCTCGCGCCATGTTCGTCGCCCGCGGCATGCGCCTGCTCTTCCTCGACCAGCATATAATGCTCGCCGGTCTTGCGCACGAACGGCAGCGGTGCATAGGGCGCAAGCGCCGCCGAGAACACCACCGGCCCCGAACCCGGCCCGCCGCCGCCGTGCGGGGTGGAAAAGGTCTTGTGCAGGTTGATGTGCATGGCATCGACACCAAGATCGCCGGGACGAACGCGCCCGACAATGGCGTTGAAATTGGCCCCGTCGCAATAGACATAGGCGCCCGCCGCATGCACCGCATCGGCAATCTCGATCATGTCGGGTTCGAACAGGCCGCAGGTGTTCGGGTTGGTGATCATGACAGCGGCAATATCGGGACCAAGCGCCGCTTTCAGCGCCGCCGTATCGACGCGTCCTGCCGCATTGGCCGGGATGCCGACCACTTCATAGCCGCAGAAGGCCGCCGTTGCCGGATTGGTGCCATGTGCCGATTCCGGCACCAGCACCTTGTGGCGCGCCTCGCCACGCGCCTCGTGCGCGGCGCGGATCGCCAGCATGCCGCACAGTTCGCCATGCGCGCCTGCCTTCGGGCTCATCGCCACTTCGGCCATGCCGGTCAGCGCCTTCAGCCATTCGGCAAGGTCATGAATGAGCGCGAGCGCACCTTGCACGCTATCGATCGGCTGCAACGGGTGAATATCGGCAAAGCCCGGCAGCCGCGCCATTTTTTCGTTCAGGCGCGGGTTGTGCTTCATGGTGCACGACCCCAGCGGGAACAGCCCCATGTCAATGGCATAATTCTGCCGCGACAGGCGGGTGAAGTGGCGCACCGTTTCCGGCTCCGACAGGCCGGGCAGGCCAATCGCCTCGCTGCGCGCCAGATTGCCCAGACGCCCCTCCACCTGCGGCACAGGCGGAAGATCAACGCCGGTGCGGTCGAGCCCGCCTTTTTCGAACAGCAAAGGCTCTTCCAGCATCAAGGCGCGGTTGCCGGTGAAGGTGGTGGCAACCGACGCACCCGTCGGTTGCGGCGCGGTTTCGCGGCCCTGATTGTTCATCATGCCAAGGCTCCCTTCAGGCTAGCAACCAGCCGGTCCATGTCATCGTCCGTCGCGGTTTCGGTGACGGCCAGCACCAGCCCGTCGGCCAGTGCCGCCTGATCGGGGTAGAGCCGCCCGAGCGACACGCCCGCCAGCACGCCCTGTTCGGCCAACTGCCGCACAACCGGTCGCGCCTCGCGGCCAAGCCGCACGGTGAACTCGTTGAAGAAGCTGCTGTTCACGACACTGATGCCGGAAACCCCGTCCAGACGGTCGGCCAGCTGGCAGGCGCGCGCATGGTTCAGCTGCGCCAGTTGCCGCAGGCCCGTTTCGCCCAGCAAACTCATGTGGATAGTGAAGGCGAGCGCAATCAGGCCGCTGTTGGTGCAGATGTTCGACGTCGCCTTTTCGCGGCGGATATGCTGTTCGCGCGTCGACAGCGTCAGCACGAAGCCGCGCTTGCCATCGGCATCGACGGTCTGGCCGCACAACCGCCCCGGCATCTGGCGGACATGCTTGTCATTGCAGGCGAACAGGCCAAGATACGGTCCGCCGAAGTTGAGCCCGCCGCCGATCGACTGGCCTTCGCCCACCACGATATCCGCCCCCATCGCCCCCGGCGACCTGACCGCGCCCAGCGACACCACTTCGGTGACGACCACGACAAGGAGCGCGCCCTTCGCATGGCAGGCGGCGGCAAGGTCGCTGAGATCGGCGACATGGCCGAACAGGTTCGGGTTCTGGACGACGACGCAGCTTGTATCGTCATCAATCGCCGCAATCAGCGCATCGGCATCATGACCGGGCGCGCCGGGCGTCAGCACCGGGGCCTGTGTCACAACCTCATCGTCGGTGAAGTGCGTCAGGGTTTTCGCGACCGAGGCATAGTGCGGATGCAGCCCCGCCGACAGCAGCGCCTTTTTGCGCCTGGTGACACGGCGTGCCATGAAGATCGCCTCAACGCAGGCGGTCGAGCCGTCATACATCGACGCATTGGCCACATCCATGCCAGTAAGGCGCGCAACCTGCGTCTGGAACTCGAACAGATATTGCAGCGTGCCCTGCGCGATTTCGGGCTGATAGGGCGTATAGCTCGTCAGGAACTCGCCACGCTGGATGAGATGATCGACCGACGCCGGCACATGGTGCTTATAGGCCCCGCAACCGACAAAAAACGGCGCGTTCGACGCCGTCAGGTTGCGCGCGGCAAGTGCGCCAAGCTGGCGTTCGACCGCCATTTCGCTGGCATGGTCCGGCAGTCCGGCAATCGGGCCGGCAAGGCGCGCCGCCTGCGGCACATCGCGGAACAACTCGTCAATCGAGGAGACGCCGATGGCGGCAAGCATCGCCGCGCGGTCGGCATCCCTGTGCGGAAGATAGCGCATGGGGCCTCGGTCAGGTCAGGGGTTACAGGCTGGCGACGAACGCCGCATAGGCATCGGCGTCCATGAGGTCCGCCAGTTGCGCAGGCTCGGCCACGGTCATGCGGAAGAACCAGCCATCACCTTCGGGCGCGGTGTTGACCAGCGAGGGATCGCCTTCGAGCGCGTCGTTCACGCCGGTCACCTCGCCCGAAATCGGCGCATAGACTTCGCTTGCCGCCTTCACCGATTCAACGACCGCCGCATCCTTGCCCTGCGTTACCGCCGTGCCCACGCCCGGCAGTTCGACGAACACGACGTCGCCCAGCTGGCCCTGCGCATAATCGGTGATGCCCACGGTCGCCTCGCTGCCGTCGACGCGCAGCCATTCATGGTCCTTGGTGAAGTAGAGCGTCATTTCATCTCTCCCTGACGAACATAATTCTTCGGTTTGAACGGCATCGGCACGACCTGCGCCGCCAGCCGCTTGCCGCGCACCTCGATCTCAAGCGCCGCGCCATCGGCGGCAGCGTCTGCGGTCACCAGCGCCATCGCAATCGGCGCGCCGACGCTCGGTGCAAAGCCACCCGACGTCACGATGCCGACCTTGCGATCACCGCAATACACCTCTGCCCCTTCGCGCGCGGGTTGGCGACCATCGAGGCGCAAGCCGACGCGACGACGCGGCGCGCCGTTCAGCAGCTGATCGAGAATGATGTCGGCGCCCGGAAAGCCGCCTTCGGCCTTGCGGCGCTTGGAAATGGCAAAGCCCAGTCCGGCTTCGATGGGTGTTACGGTCGTGTCGACGTCGTGGCCATAAAGCGGCAAGCCCGCCTCAAGCCGCAGCGAGTCGCGCGCGCCAAGGCCGACCGGCTTCACTTCAGGCTGCGCCAAAAGCGACTGCGCCACGCTTTCGGCAGCGGTCGCGGGCAACGAAATTTCGAAGCCATCCTCGCCGGTATAGCCCGACCGGCTGACCCAGACCGGAACGCCACCAAGATCGAAAGCGCCCGCCCGCATGAAACCAAGCGCTGCCACGCCCGGCACCAGCCGTTCCAGCACATCGACCGCCTTCGGGCCTTGCAGCGCCAAAAGCGCCAGATCGGTACGGTGGTTGAGCGTCACGCCAGCGGGCAGGTGCGCCTGCATGTGCGCGATGTCGCCATGCTTGGTCGCGCCATTGACGACGAGGTAAAAATCATTCGCGCGGCGCGTCACCATCAAATCGTCGATCACGCCACCCTGATCATTCGTCAGCATCGAATAGCGCAGAACGTTTTCGCGCAAGGATTTGAAGTCGCCGGGCATCAGCGCTTCCAGCGCGGCATCGGCGTCCGCACCCGTGATCAGGATCTGGCCCATGTGCGACACGTCGAACAGCCCCGCGCTTTCCCGCGTCCAGAGATGTTCGGCCATGATGCCGTCCGGATATTGCACCGGCATGGCATAGCCCGCAAAGCCGACCATGCGCCCGCCCAGTGCACGGTGCAGACCATCCAGCGGCAGCAATTCCAGGGATTCAGTCGTATCGCCCATTGGTGTAGTTTCCGTTCGACAGAGTCCGCCCGACGACAGCCGTCGGCCGCGCCCCCTTCTGTCACGGAACCTGAGAGCTTTCACACACAGCCAAGGCCGCGTGCTTACCCCTTCGGTGGGACGGAGACCCGTCCGCTTTCCAGAGTGCTGCCATCACGTCCGCGCGGTCCTTTGGCCTGAGAGATTCCGGGGGCGGTTGCTCCTTCGGCGGCGACCCTTTCAGGCTGCACTCTCCCGCGCTGACGCCGGCCTTTCAACCGGCAGCCATTTCCCATTGGCCGAGCACCTGAGTCGTGTCAACGCCCGATCAGTACGGCCACTTCAGCGCGTGACGTTATAGGCCAGTCCCGCCTCGTCGAGCTGGAAACCGACCAGCGTTTCAAAGCTGGCGTTACGCAGTGCGGCCTTCACCTTGGGATCGGCCATCGGATCGATGGCGGCATCCGCGTCGCCGGGTTTGCGTTCCTTGGTGATCTTGGCGTTGATGTCGGCGGGCAGGATCGTCTGGGCGCGATCGATCTGCGCGCGGGCAGCGGCAGGCGCTGTGGCGCGCAACTGGCCGTCGGCAAAGCGCAGCGTCACCGATCCCATCTGCTTTGACAGGATCTGATCGCCCGAACGGACGACGGTGGCGAAGAACGGCAGCGTCACGTCCCGCGCGCCTGCGGCCGACGCACGGCGCGCAACCACGTCGAAACTGATCTGCGACACGATCTGCGGGCCGGTTTCATTGCACTGGGTCCGCAGGTTGGTGATCGACGCCTGCACGTCGATGGCATCGGCATCGCGGCTGCCGGCGGGATTGAACAGCGTCACGTCGCCGGTATGATTGAGTACGGCAACGGCCGGACAGACCGAACGGGTCACGCGCAGCGGATCACCGCCCTTGCAGGCAACGAGGGCGACGGGAAGTGCGAGAAGCAGCAGCGCGGAACGGTTCACGATCGGGTTGGTCCTGCCAGAGGTCATCAAAGTCGCACTATCATAGGAAGCGGGTTCCGCCTTGCCAAGCAATGCCGTAAGAGGCCAGCCATGGTTGAGCAAACTTCATTCCCTGCGCGCCCCCCGCTGACCGTTCTTGTCGCCAATCCGCGCGGCTTTTGCGCGGGCGTCGACCGGGCGATCCGCATCGTCGAGCTGGCGATCGCCAAGCATGGCGCGCCGGTTTATGTCCGTCACGAAATCGTCCACAACCGTTTCGTCGTCGACGACCTGAAGGCCAAGGGCGCAATCTTTGTCGAAGAACTCGACGAGGTGCCTGACGGTGTGCCCGTGGTGTTTTCCGCGCATGGTGTGCCCAAAAGCGTGCCTGCCGCCGCCGAAGCGCGCAAGCTCGCCTATCTCGATGCCACCTGCCCGCTCGTCTCGCGCGTCCATCGCCAGGCCGAACGGCTGGTTGCTGCCGACCGTCACATCATTTTCGTCGGCCATGCCGGTCACCCCGAAGTCATCGGCACGTTCGGACAGGTGCCGGACGGCGCGATGACGCTGGTGGAAACCCTGGACGACGCGCGCACAGTTCAGCCGCCCACGACCGGCAAGCTCGGTTTTCTTACGCAAACGACGCTGTCGGTCGATGATACGGCCGATATCGTCCGCGAACTGCGCCGCCGCTTTCCGCACATCGAAGGCCCGCGCGGCGAAGACATCTGCTACGCCACCTCGAACCGGCAGGAGGCGGTGAAAGCGATTGCCGATCGCGCCGAAGCCGTGCTGGTGATCGGCGCGCCCAATTCGTCAAACTCGCTTCGCCTGCGCGAAGTCGCCGAACGCTGCGGCGCGCGTGCCTATCTTGTCCAGCGCGCAGCCGACATCGAGATCGGCTGGTTTGACGGCGTTGCCACGCTTGGCCTCTCGGCCGGCGCATCGGCGCCCGAAGTCCTGGTGCAGGAAGTGCTGGCGCGCCTTGCCGAACATTTCGACACCCGCGTCGAAGCGGTCACGACCGCAACCGAGGATGTCGAATTCAAACTGCCCCGCGCATTGCTGGATTGATGGACTGACTGATGGCTGTTTACACGCAAGTGCCCGCCGAAATGCTGGCCGACTTCATCGCCCGATACGACATCGGCCAACTGGTATCGGCCAAGGGCATCGCCGAGGGCGTCGAAAACAGCAATTATCTGGTCGATACCAGCAAGGGACGCTTCATCCTCACCCTTTATGAAAAGCGCGTAAAGGTCGAGGATCTGCCCTATTTCCTCAATCTCATGACGCATCTGGCCGACCGCGGCGTGCCGGTGCCGCGCCCGATTGCTGATCGCGCAGGCCAGGTCCTTCAGCATCTTGCCGGTCGCCCCGCCTGCCTGATCGAGTTTCTGTCGGGCATTTCCGTCACGGAACCGACACCCGCCCTGTGCGGTGCGGCGGGCGATGCGCTGGCGCGGATGCACCTTGCCGCCGCCGATTACGGCGCCGTACGGATCAATGGCCTGACGCTCGACGACTGGGTCGCGCTGGCCGATGACTGCGACGAACATCTGGGCGAGATCGATCCCGCGCTTCCCGCACTGGTTGCAGACGAACTTGCCGTGTTGCAGCAGAACTGGCCGCACGAACTGCCGCGCGGCACGATCCATGCCGATCTTTTCCCCGACAATGTGCTGGCCATCGACGAACAGGTTTCGGGCGTCATCGACTTTTATTTCGCCTGTACCGACATCAGCGCCTATGATCTGGCCATCACCCATGCGGCATGGTGCTTTTCGAGCGACGGCGCGACATTTCATCCAGCGCGCGCCGCCGCGATGGTGCGCGCTTATGAAACGATCCGCCCGCTGAACACTGCCGAAGCGACTGCCTTCCAGCTGTTGTGCCGAGGCGCGGCAATGCGTTTCCTGCTGACGCGCGCCTATGACTGGATCAACACGCCGTCCGATGCGATGGTGACGCGGAAAGACCCCATGGCTTTTGCCCGGCGTCTGCGCTTCTATCAGACCGCAAGCATGCAGGAACTTCTGGGCCGATGAACGGCCTGACGCGGGTCGAGATTGCGACCGACGGCGCATGCAAGGGCAATCCCGGTCCCGGCGGCTGGGGCGCGATTCTGCGTCAGGGCACGCGCGAGCGCGAACTGTCGGGCTATGAGGCGCACACTACCAACAACCGCATGGAGATGATGGCGGCGATCATGGCGCTCAGCGCGTTGAAACGCCCGTGCGCCGTGCATCTGTCGACCGACAGCAATTATCTGCGTGACGGCATCACCAAATGGATTCACGGCTGGCAGCGGAACGGCTGGCGGACTGCGGACAGGAAGCCGGTAAAGAACGCCGATCTCTGGCAGGCACTGCTCGATGCCGCGCAACCGCACCAGATCGAATGGGTCTGGGTCAAGGGGCATGCCGGTCACCCCGACAATGAACGCTGCGATGCGCTGGCCAACGCCGCGATAGCAGAAGCCCGCAGCAAGGTGGCCGCAGCGGCCTCTTGAGGCGGGATTATTTCTAGTCTACGCTCCTTGCAGTGCGAAAATCATATACCCTCTCAAAACGCATGTCATAGGAGACTGACTGATGAAGTTCGAAGTCTACAAAGACAAAAAGGGTGAATTTCGCTGGCGTCTCAAGCATGCGAACGGCAATATCCTTGCCACATCTTCCGAAGGCTACAAGGCGCGCGATAGCGTCATGAAGGGCATTGAAAACGTCAAGAACTCGGCCTCTGCGCCTGTTCAGGAAGTCTGACCGGCGCGCAGTCGGTCAATGTGATAGCTGGCCGGGTCCAGTCCGGAGACGGTTAGCCACGCCTTGTCGGCCCCGGTCAACAGGCTTGCGGCCATGCGTCCGGCGGCAGGCGCCGTCTGGATGCCGAAACCGCCCTGCCCCGCACACCAGAAAAAGCCGGGCGCCGCTGGATCAAAGCCATAAACCGGCACGCGGTCGGGCGCAAAACTGCGCAGACCGGCCCAGGCACGTTCGATCCGGCGCACGCGCCAGTGGGTCTCGGCGCTGAACAGGTCGATGACGGCCGCCACATCCAGTTCTTCGGGCTGTGCATCACAGGGTGGTGACGGCGTTTCATCGTGCGGACTGAGCCACAGCCGCCCGGCATCGGGCTTGAAATAGAAGCGGCCTTCCGCATCAATTACCAGCGGCAAATGCCCAAGGGGCGCCGGCTCAACATCGATCGCGACAACTGTCCTGCGCATCGGTTGCAGGCCGATGGGCGGAACGTCCGCCAATGCTGCCACGTCATCGGCCCATGCCCCAGCGGCATTGACGACGATGGCAGCCCTGAATACGCCTGCGCTGGTCTCGATCCGCCAGCCTGTGCCATCGCGTTCGAGGCGTCTGACACGCGCATCGTTCACCTGCGTCAGCCCATGGCGGCGCGCATGGCGCAAAAATGCCTGATGCAGCGCCGCGACATCGATATCCATGCAACTCGGTTCATGGATCGCCGCGACCACTGCCGTCGGCGCCAATTCGGGCACCATCGCCAGCGCCATGGCAGGCGACAGCCGTTCAAGTGCGACACTGCTGTCCGCGAAATCGGCAGCAAAACGATCAAGCGCGGCCATGCCGGCCGCGCGGGCGACATGCAGCGCCCCCCGCGGCAGCAACAATGGGCCATCGTGAAAACCGTCTGGCGGCGCATCGAAAAAGCCGCGCGACGCGGTCGTCAGGGGCTGGATGTGGGGGCCGCCATAGGTCTCGGCATAAAAGGCCGCCGAACGCCCGGTGGTATGATAACCGGGCAACGCCTCGCCCTCGATCAGCAGAATACGCGCATGAGGGGCAGCAAAGCTGGCAAGGCTGGCACCTGCCATGCCCGCGCCGATGATGGCAATGTCGTAATTGCCGGTCATGCCACCGCAATCCTGTCGAGAAAGGCCGCAATCATCGCCATCGTCTTGCGGCGCGGACCATCGCCATCACGCAGCAGTTCATGCCGTCCGCTGACGATCCAGCGACAGTCCGCCCCCGGAATCCGGGTACAGGCCTGCATCGCACTATCAGCATCGACCAGCCGTTCATGACGACCGACGAGCATGAGCAGCGGCAGGTCGACCGCTTCCAACGCACCGGGCCTGTCCAGCATGGCGATCGACCGGAAGGCCGCATCGAGCCAGCCCCAGCTGACCCCGCCAAGGCTGAGCCCAGGGTGGCGATCGTTCCACCAGCCCTCATCGGCGAAGCGATCGGCAGACCCGGTCAGGATATCACCGCGCGCTGGTCGGCGCTGATGTGGGCCATAAGGATATTGCCCAACGGCATAGCGCCCGCCACGACCAAGCAGGCAGGCGATTCGCGCCAATGCCTTGATCAGACGGCTTTTGCCGGATGATGCAATGCCCATCATCGGCGCGAGCAGGACCGCCCCGGCAACGCCCGCACTGCCATGGCCATTTCTCCGTCCCCTGTCGGCAAGATAGCGCAGGGCCAAATGGGCGCCCATGGAATGGGCAACCAGCACGACTGGTCCCGGTAGCGTACTGCGCGCCCAGGTGATCATGGCATCAAGATCAGATAGCCAGAGGCCGAAATCGTCGGCATGGCCAAGATCGGGATGCCCGCCCAACCGGCCTGAAAGCCCCTGCCCGCGCCAGTCGAACGTCGCCAGCGCATGACCGGCCATGCGCCAGTCCCAATAGGCTTCGCTGTATTTTTCGATGAAATCGGCGCGTCCGTTCACGAACAGAATCGAGGGCCGCCCGGTCGCGCCGTCCGCCCACAACGCCGTGCGCACCGGCCAGCCGTCAGCCATTGTGAGATGGCTGACCTCGGCACCGGGCGGCAGACTGTGGCGACGGGCAAGAATGGATGAACTCGACACGCCTGCTGGTTACGCTTTCTTCAGGCCTTGCGTCTAGCATTCTGTGCATGAATGGGGCCATTCAATGGATCAGCCTTGGCGGGCTGACGCTTTTGCTCGTGATCGCGGTTGTCACCGACCTGCGCGCGCGAAGGATCGCCAACTGGCTGTGCGGCCTGGTCGCACTGCTGGCCCTGCCCTGGTGGTGGGCCAGTGGCGTGCCGCTCTGGCCAACGCTGGGCGTTCAGTGCGCGCTGGCGACAGGCACTTTTGTCGTCTTTGCCTTTGCCTTTGCCCGCGGATGGATGGGTGGCGGCGACGTCAAACTGCTGACCGCGCTGGCGCTCTGGATGCCGCCGCCGCTGTTCATCAAACTTCTGGTGCTGATGTCGCTGTTCGGCGGCGCCCTGACCCTTGGCTATGTCATTCGGCATCGGCTGCGCGAGGCAAAGGGACAGCCGCAGATCCCCTATGGCGTCGCCATCGCCGCCGCCACTTTCGTCATCATTAGCGAACCGCTTGTTAACCATTTCACCGCATAGTCGGGACTTATGGGTCGATCCTGACCGGATTGATCGGGGTCATTTGCCGGGAGGCACATGGGGTCATGGACGTTAGAAAACTTATGTTGATGGTCGGCGCGCTGCTGATTGCAGCCGTCACCGCCATTTTTGCTCGCAACCTGTTGTCGACGAACGCCGCAGCACCAGCTGTCGCCGCTGAACAGCAGGCCGCAAAAGGGCCGCGTGTTCTGGTCGCCGTCAAGGACCTGCCGGCTGGCACCATTCTGGATGAAGCGAGCTTCGCCTTCCAGCCATGGCCGAAAGACATGGTCGACAAGGCTTATTTCCTTCAGGCTGAAACCGCCCCGGCCTCCTTGTCGGGCAAGGTCGTGCGTATCGCCCTGACCGCTGGCCAGCCACTCACCCAAACCGCGGTGATCGGACCGGGTGAACGTGGTTATCTGGCCGCAGCCCTCGGGCCGGGCATGCGCGCCGTGACGGTGACGGTCAGCGACGCCACTGGCGTGGCTGGCTTTGTCTTTCCGGGCGACCGCATCGACCTCATGCTCACGCATGAAGTGCCCGCGCTGGACGACGGCCTGCCGCTCAAGGTCTCGGAGACCATCCTGCGCAACGTCCGCGTGCTCGCCATCGACCAGAGCATGACCGATCCCGAAGACGGCAAGCCGTCTGTCAGCAAGACAATCACGCTGGAAGTCGCGCCGAAACACGCCGAAGTCATCGCAGTCAGCCAATCGCTCGGCCAGTTGTCGATGTCGCTGCGTTCGATTGCCGACAATGCCGCCGAACTGGAACGCGCCATCGCCAATGGCGAGATCGAAGTACCCGAAGGCAAGAACCAGGCGGCTGACAAGGCGATGATACTTGCCCTCTCAAGTCGTCCGGTCGATGCCAATCCGACCTTTACGGTCGGCGGCGAAGCCTCGCGCTTTGCCCGCAGCACCATGCCGCGTCCGAAGCCGACACAGACCGCCGGTGGCGCCGCACCAACCGATTATGCTGGCCCTGTTGTGCGCATCGCGCGCGGCAATGAAGTTTCCGCCGTTCCGCTGGGAGGCAAGTGACATGAATATCAAGTCCACACTGCGCGCCGGAACGGTGATCCTGGCCATGGTTGGCAGCGCCGTCGCCCAGATGCCTGTCGCCAAGGCGCAGAACAGCGGCGTACAGCGCCCGCAAAATTCGCTCGACCTCGGTGTCGGCGCCGGGACGCTTGTCCGCCTGCCATCCTCGATGGCGGATGTCTTCGTCGCCAACAACAAGATCGCTGATGTTCAGGTGCGCTCGTCGCAGCTGCTTTACGTCTTTGGAACGGGCGCGGGCGAAACCTCGGTCTATGCCACCGACAAGGCCGGACGCGTCATCTATTCAACCACGGTGCGGGTGGCGCAGAACATCCACCAGATCCAGTCGATGCTTGGCATGGCCATGCCGGCCGCCAAGATCGACGTCACGCCGATGAACGGCATGGTGCTCCTGACCGGCACGGTGGCCAGCGCAGGCGAAGTCGAAGAAGCCTCGCGCCTTGTGCAGGGCTTCGTCGGTGAGAAGACGGTCGTGGTCAACAAGCTGCAAACCGCACTGCCCGTGCAGGTCAATCTGCAGGTAAAAATCGCCGAAGTCAGCCGCGACCTGCTGAAAGAAGTCGGCGTCAACCTGTCGTCGATCGACGGCAGCGGCGGCTTCCTGTTCGGCATCAACCAGGGCCGGGCGGAATCGATCAGTTTCAACCCCTTGACCGGCTCGGTCTCGTTCATGGGCACTGGCTCCGGCACCAGCATCGGCATGGCCGACCGCTTCCTTGGGTTGAACCTCGCGGGTGTCATCGACCTTCTCGAAGATGACGGCGTCATTTCGATGCTGGCCGAACCGAACCTGACTGCGCTTTCGGGCGAAACCGCAAGTTTCCTTGCGGGCGGCGAGTTTCCGGTGACGGTGGTCGACGGCGAAGGCCGAATCACGGTTGAATTCAAGGAATATGGCGTGGGCCTCGCGTTCACCCCGACCGTGCTTGATGGCAACCGCATCTCGATGCGTGTCCGGCCGGAAGTATCGGAATTGACCAACAACGGCTCGGTCCGCCTGAACAACATCGTCATCCCGGCGCTTGTCACACGGCGCGCCGAAACGACGGTGGAACTGGGATCGGGACAAAGCTTCATGATCGGTGGCCTGATCCGCAACCGCACCGATGCCAGCGCAGCCAAGGCACCGATCCTTGGCGATCTGCCGATCCTTGGCGCCTTGTTCAAGTCGGACCGCTTCCGTCGCCAGGAAACCGAACTGGTCATTGTCATTACACCCTATCTCGTGAAGCCGATGCAGCCGAACCAGGTGCGTCTGCCAACCGATGGCTATCAGGCACCCACCGACATGCAGCGCTGGTTCATGAACCAGACCTTCAGCGGCACGAACGCCAATACCCGCCCCGCGCCGCAGGTTCTGCCCGCAGCACCGGCCACAGGCAGCCCGGCTCCGGCCGCCGAAAACCGCGCGGTTCCGACGCCCGGTTTCTCGGGCAACTGACCGGTCGAGGAGAGAGAACATGAAAATTCACACGCTTCTCATCGCAAGCTGCGCCGGTCTGGTGCTGGCGGCCTGCAACACGGGTGCTGCCCCGGCCAACCGGTCGGTCAATTCGATCAAGGCACCTGTCGTCTCGTCGACGCAATATGCGCATGATGTGGCCTTTGGCGGCACAGACAGCCTGCCGCGCGATGAAGCCAAGGCGCTCGACGAATATCTCGATGCGCTCGGTGTCAGCTATGGCGATCGTATCAGCGTCGACGATCCGCAGCCGCAAGGTGCGCAGGCCCGTCGTGCGGCCATCGCCTCGATCGTCGCGCGCCACGGTTTGCTGCTCGAGGATACGGCGCCCGTCACGAACGGCCAGCTTGCCGCAGGCACGGTACGCGTCGTCATCACGCGGGCGCGGGCGACCGTCGAGGGCTGCCCCGACTGGTCGCGCAGATCGTCGCCTGATTTCGAACAGTCGTCGTTCAGCAACAGTGGCTGCGCGAACATATCGAACCTTGCCGCCATGGTGGCTGATCCAAACGACCTTGTGCATGGCCGCACCTATGAAGGCACCGATGCGACAACCACGGTCAAGGCGATCAAGGCCTATCGGGAGAAGAAGCCGACCGGTCTGAAGGACATCACCGCCGTTGCACGCAGCATCAGCAGCGGTGCGACAAGCAAGTGACGCATAGGGGATTGAACATATGAACGCGCCCTGGAATCCCAACAAGCGCAGCGGTGGTCTGGCCACGCGTGAACCGTTTACCGCTTTCGTCTGCGATGAAACGACGGCGGAGATGATCCGTTCGATCGCAACCGAAATCGGCTGGCAGGCTGACAAGGTCAATAAAGGCGGCCTGCGCAATGCTGTGCAGACGCTGTCCGTTTCATCCAGTCCGATGATCCTGCTCGTCGATCTCAGTGAATCCGGCGATCCATTGAACGACATCAATGCGCTGGCAGAGGTCTGCGAGCCGGGCACCATCGTGATTGCCCTGGGCGCAGTCAACGACGTGCGGCTTTATCGCGATCTTCTGGCCAGTGGCATCCAGGACTATCTCCTGAAACCCCTGTCGCCCGATGCGCTGCGCGAATCGCTGATGAATGCCCAGACGATGCTGATGGCGCCCAAGCAAGGCGGGCAGGAAATCGACAAGCCCCGCACGACGGTGGCCGTGCTTGGTACGCGTGGCGGCGTTGGTGCCTCCTCGATCGCCACGTCGCTGGCATGGCTGATGGCAACCAACCAGTCGCGTTCGACGGCGCTTCTCGACCTCGACGTGCAGTTCGGCACTGGCGCCCTCGCCTTCGACCTCGAACCGGGACGCGGCCTGACCGACGCGCTGGAAAACCCCAGCCGCATCGACGGTCTGTTCATCGAACGCGCCATGGTGCGCGTCAGCGACAATCTGTCCGTGCTGTCGGCGGAAGCGCCGATCAACCAGCCGCTCATGACTGATGGCACAGCCCTCTTCCACCTTCAGGAAGAAATGCGCAATGCATTCGAATGCCTGGTGGTCGACATGCCGCGCAGTGTCGCGGTCCAGAACGCCCATCTGCTGCAGGACATCCAGCATGTCGTCGTCGTGTCCGAACAGACGCTGGCGGGCACGCGCGACACGATCCGCCTGCTTGGTTTCCTGAAGTCGCACGCGCCAAACGCACAGGTGACACTTGTGACCAATCGCGTCTGCAGCACCCCCGCGCCCGAAGTCGTACGTCGGGATTTCGAAACATCGGTGGAGCGCAAGATCGACGTGGTTCTGCCCAGCGATCCCAAGACCGCCTGCGATGCCGCCAAGCAGGGCAAGGCGCTCGTCGCGGCGGCGAAAGGCGGCAAGATCGTGGCGGGCATGAATGCGCTCCTCGCTATCATTGGCGGCACCAATGATGAAAGCAAGGCTGCGACGCCGAAGTCGCTGATCGGCAAGCTGGGCGACCTGTCCGTCCTTCTGCCGCGCAAGGATGGCGCCAAGAAAGACGCCGCGAAGAAATAAGCGCAGCCACTTGGCTGCAATGGGGGTGTCATGGGTCCGTCAGGTTTTGGCAAGCGCAGCGCCTCGCTGCTCAGGGTCGTCGACGACGCGGCGACAAACGGTTTGATGCGCCGCTCGCTGGTCGTGCCCCCGGACGCAGCCGATGCGCTGGCGGCCCAGACCAACGCAGAACCGCGCCGCGGTCGCAGCACCGAAAACTGCGTATGGGAATTGCATGCGTTGCTGCAACCCAAGCTGGCCGATTTGTTCCCGCCAGCGGAAACGCGTGTGCGCAGCCGAGGCGAACTGGCCGCGACGATCGAGGAGATGGTTATCAACCTCGCCCGCGTCGAGGCCATCGACATCGACGATGCCCAGACGCGCGACACCGTGACGGTCGTCCTCAATGAAGTGATCGCCGCTGTCGGCGGCCTTGCGCCCGACGCGCAGCAAGCCGCGCGCAACGCAGGCGACCGGGCACCACGCGCGGCTTCGGCGTCGATAAAAAGCGTCCTTCTGGCCAAGGAGCACGTACACCCCCTGCTGATGGATCGTATCGACGCCAGCGTCATAGCAGAACTGAGCCGCGGCGAACTGGCCGAACAGATTTCCGATATCGTCTCGGAAATTCTTGCGCAGGAACGATTGCACCTCAACCAGCGCGAGCAGCGCGATCTTGTCACGCTGCTTTTGAACGACATGCTTGGCCTTGGCCCGCTCGAACCTCTGCTCGCGGACGATGATGTCAGCGAAATCATGGTGAACGGCGCGCAGACGGTTTACATCGAACGCGCGGGCAAGATCATCCTGTCCGATGTCAAATTCCGTGACGAACAGCATCTGCTCAACATCGCCCAGCGCATCGTCTCGGCTGTTGGCCGCCGTGTCGATGAAAGCTCGCCGATCTGCGATGCGCGTCTTGCCGATGGCAGCCGTGTCAACGTCATCATTCCGCCGCTTGCCATCGACGGCAGCTCGATATCGATCCGCAAATTCTCCAAGTCGAAACTGACGCTGGAAAAGATGATCGAGTTCGGGTCACTGACCCCGAAAATGTGCCGTCTGCTCAATATCGCCGGACGCTGCAGGATGAACATCATCATCTCGGGCGGGACCGGTTCGGGCAAGACGACGATGCTGAACGCGATTTCGCGCAATATCGACCCCGGCGAACGTATCGTCACCATCGAAGACGCGGCCGAGCTTCAGCTTCAGCAGCCGCATGTCGTGCGTCTCGAAACCCGGCCGCCCAACCTTGAAGGCAATGGTCAGGTGACGATGCGCGACCTGGTCAAAAACGCGCTACGCATGCGGCCTGACCGCATCATCCTCGGCGAAGTCCGCGGGCCGGAGGCCTTCGACCTGCTGGCCGCGATGAATACCGGCCATGACGGTTCGCTCGGTACGCTTCATGCCAACCGCCCGCGCGAGGCGCTGACACGCCTTGAGAACATGATCAACATGGCAGGCCTGAACCTGCCGGCAAAGGCGATCCGGCAGCAGATTTCGGACGCCGTGAACCTGATCGTGCAAATCAGCCGCATGCGCGACGGCAAACGCCGCGTAACCCATATTTCCGAGGTCGTCGGCATGGAAGGTGACGTGATCACCATGCAGGATCTCTATGTTTATCAGTATCATGGCGAAAGCGAAAACGGCACGCTCAGGGGTGACTTCGTATCCAGCGGCCTTCGCCCCGTCATGTTCGAACGCGCGGAATATTTCGGTCTTGGCCGGGCGTTGATGGAGTGCATGTCATGAACTCAGATCTGGTTATTCTGGGCGTCGCTGCCGCCGTATTCCTGATCCTCGCCCTGCTCATCATGGCCTTTGGCGGTGACGGCGGTCAGAAAAAATTCGGCAAGCGCCTCAGCAAGGTGCGCGAGCGCTATTCGACATCGCGCGAAGCACAGGCACAGGCCCAGATGCGGCGCCTCATCTCCAACCGGCAGAGCAAGCTCGACACTGCGATGTCCGGCTTCATTCCCAATCGCGCACTCCTGACCGCGCGTCTGGAACGGACCGGAAAAAACTGGACCTTCGGTCAATATGGCGTTGCCAGCGGCGGCATCATGGCCGCAACGCTGATTGGCGCCATAATCGCGGGTGCGCCCTGGTATCTTGCGCTTGCGGGCGGCCTGTTTCTGGGTTTGGCAATCCCGCACAAGGTGGTCGATTTCCTGATCAATCGACGGATGAGCCAGTTCAACAGCAATTTTCCCGATGCCATCGATCTCATGGTGCGCGGCCTGCGTTCGGGCCTGCCGATTTCGGAATCGCTCGGCATCGTCGGTCGTGAAACCCCGGACCCTGTCGGCTATGAGTTCCGCACCGTCACCGACAAAATCCGGATCGGTCGCACGATGGAACATGCGCTCCAGGATGCCGCGAACAAGCTGCAAAGCCCTGAATTCCAGTTTTTCGTGATCACGCTCGCCATCCAGCGTGAAACGGGCGGCAACCTTGCCGAAACGCTCAACAATCTCGGCGATGTCCTGCGCAAGCGCGCACAGATGAAACTGAAGATCAGGGCAATGTCGTCGGAATCCAAGGCGTCAGCCTATATCGTCGGCTCGCTGCCATTCATTGTCAGTGCACTGATTTCGGCGGTGAACCCCGCCTATCTTGCGCCTTTCTTCGTAGATCAACGCCTGATGATCGCCGCCGTCGGTGGACTGGTCTGGATGTCGATCGGTGTGTTCATCATGGCCAAGATGGTCAGCTTCGAGATTTGATGCCATGCAGGACAACAGCATTTTCCTCGGCATGTCGGCGGTCGATCTCGCCACCCTCATGACCGCCATTGCCACCTTCGCCATGATGGTTGCCATCTGGTCGGCAACGACCGTGCGCGATCCCATGCGCGGACGCGTCAAGGCGCTTCAGGAACGCCGCGAACAGTTGAAGGCCGGCATTATTGCCTCGCGCCGCCGCAGTAATATCGCGGCGAAAGCCGAAGCCACCGACATGATGCGTGACATCCTGAAGAAGCTGAGCGTGC